>JANYLG010000021.1 GCA_025363775.1 Acidobacteriota bacterium
TCGCCGGTCACCGCCTGCGGGAACAAATCCTCCAGGCCCGGGGTTTTCTCGGAGACCAGGAGGTTCTTCACCACCTTGTCCTCGACACGCCCCATCCCGGTCTCCTCGTGCGCCGCCTTCGCCAACGCCGGCGCGTGTTCGATCATCGTCTGGCGGATGGCCGCGATGATCTGCGCGCGGGTCTTGAGCGGCAGCCGCGCGAACCGCGGCTGGGCCTGCCGCGCCGCCTGCACCGCCTCGTCCACCGTCGAGTAGACGCCCAGGCCTGAGGCCGGCGCCGCATCCGGCGCTCCGGCCGACGGGCACGCGCCCGTCGCGGCCTGGAGGTCCGCGACGATGCGCCGGGCAACGGCGTCGATGTCCCGATCGGTGAGGCTCGCCATGCTGCTGTTCCAGGACGGTTCGCGCACCGCCCTACTTCTTGTACTTCGTGGTGCCGTCGATGCTCCACGAGTCGACGATCGCCATGACGACTGCATCCACCGGCCGCTTGTCCGTCGCCAGCGTCTGGCGCGCGGAACTGCCGGCGGCGATCAGCACGATCTCGCCAGGGCCGGCGCCCACGGCATCCGCCGCGACGAGGTGGACCCCCATCTCCTGTCCTTCGTCGTTCACCGGACGCACCAGGAGCAGCCTGAGTCCGTCGAGGCTCGGCTCCTTGCGCGTGGCGACAACGCTGCCGACCACTTTCGCCAGCAACATAGACCGATTCTCCGGGCCGGGTGTGGGCCGGCCCCCGACCTATTTCTTCGTGGCCTTTGCCTCGGCCGTCCGGCCGAGCGGCATGACCTGGTCCACGCCGAGGTGCGGGCGGGCGATGATGTGCACGGCCACGACTTCACCCACGCGGCCTGCCGCCACCTGCGCCGCGTCGCACGCGGCTTTGACGGCCGCCACGTCGCCCCGGATGATGACCGAGACGTAGCCACCGCCGGTCTTCTCGTAGCCGACCAGGTCCACGTGTGCCGCCTTGAGCGCGGCGTCCGCGGCCTCCACCACGGCCGGAAACGACCGCGTTTCGATCATGCCAAGCGCGTCATTCATGGTGATTGCTCCATCGGGCGACGCAGGCGTCGCCCCTACCCTTTACCCGTGCGTCCCGTGACGTCCTTGATCGCCTGTTCCGCGGCCCGGTGGCCGATCTCGATATCCCGCTCCTCGCCGCCCAGGTACACGCGGCCGAAGCTGCCGAACGCCCGGACTTCCAGGATATTGATGTGGGCGGCCTTCTCCGCCTCGTTCGCCGCGAGCGCCGCGTACCCGGCCGGCGCCACTTCCATCACGTAGAGCGACTGGCCGGGCAGGATCAAATCGCCATGCCTCGATCGATTGATCAGCTGCGTGTGGTAGTCGGTGATGTTCCGGATCACCTGGCTGGACACCAGTTCCGGCTTGATCCGATCGTCTTGCTCCAGCCCGAGCTCCTCGAGAATCGCGCGCCCGGCCTCGCGGACATCAGCCTGCGAGTCCGAGTGGATCTCGAGCATCCCGTACAGGCGCTCGATGATCAGCATCCCCGGCTTGACGTCGGTCGCCTTCAAGGCCACGTCGGTGACGCGCATGATGTCCATCCCCGGCGCGATCTCGACAAACAGCGACGCCTGTCCTGGCACCGGCAGAAACCCCTGCGACACCGAGCCGAGGAACGACGCGTACTGGGGCTGCAGGCTGTCGAGGAAGATGTAGCAACGAAGTTCGGCCATATGCGCTCCGTCCCTGCCGTCCTACTTCGATGTGGCGCCAGCCGCCTGCGCCTCTTCGAGGATCTTGACGCTGCTGCTGCTGCCCACCCGGGTGGCTCCGGCCTCCACCATCTTCACGAGGTCCGCATAACTGCGGATGCCGCCGGCGGCCTTCACGCCCAGTTTCTTCGCCGCCACGGTGCGGCTCATGAGAACCACGTCCGCGACCGTCGCGCCCCCGGGGCCGAAGCCCGTGGACGTCTTTACGTACTCGGCGCCGGCCTTCATGCTCAGCTCGCAGCCGCGCACTTTCTCTTCATCGTTGAGCAGCGCGGTTTCCAGGATCACCTTGCAGATGGCCCGTCCGTCCTTGCAGGCCTCGACCACCGACCGGATGTCCTTCAGCACGACGGCGTCCTCGCGGCCCTTGAGCGCACCGATGTTGACGACCATGTCGATCTCGCGGGCTCCATCGCGGATGGCACGCCGCGCCTCGAGCGCCTTGGACTCGGGGGCCTGGGCGCCCAGCGGGAACCCGACGACGCAGCACACCTTCGCGGAGGCGCCGCGCAGCAGCGACGCGGCCTGGCGGACGTAACTGGGGTTGACGCACACCGAGAAGAAGCGATGCCTCCGGGCCTCGTCGCACAGGCGCTGAATGTCGGCGACGGTCGCCTCAGGCTTGAGCAACGTGTGGTCGATCAGACTCGCCACCCGCTCGAGCGACATCGGCGGCGCCGTGCGCACGCCCCCGCCCTGTTCGTGCAGCAGCTGGCGCACCCGCTCGGCGATCCGGTTGACGTCCTCGGCCGACAGCGCCGGCCCGCCCTGAGAAGAAGTGCTCATGCGTCCTCGCTCGATCTCCCGAATCATCTGCACGCGCGCCCGGTGCCGGTCGGCCGTGCACGAGGTGGACAGGAACACGTCCACGATGCCCATGGCGGCGTCGGCCGTCGTCTGCCCCGAGCCCAGGGTGAGCACGTTCGCGTCATTGTGCTCGCGGCTGTTGCGCGCCAGCACCTCGTTGTAGCACGCGGCCGCCAGCACCCCAGGGACCTTGTTGGCCGCCATCGCCGACCCGATGCCCGACCCGTCCACCATCACGCCAAACTGGCACTCGCCGGAGGCGACGAGCGACGCGACCGCCAGCGCGAACTTCGGGTAGTCTACCGCGTCCGTGCCGTGGGTTCCGCAATCGCGGACGACATGACCGCGCGAGGACAGGTGGTCCTCGACCTGCTGCTTGAGGTCGAAGCCGCCGTGGTCGGCGCCTAGCGCAATCCTGAAGATCTGGCTCATCGCCGAATACCACCCGAAGATGACCGCCAAAAGCCGGAAGGGCCGCGGAAACCTGGAGCATATCACGACCGCGGGCGCTTCATCTTCGGACGGAAAATGTGCTAGGCTCACCCCTCACTCTCACGGAGTCACTCGCACATGCCCGACCTCACACCGAACGTCATGCTCAGCGCCGCCGACGTCCAGACGCGCATCACGGCTCTGGCCGGCGAAATTTCCCGCGACTATCCGCCCAACGAGGATCTCCACCTGGTGGCCATCCTCAAGGGCGCGTTCCTGTTCCTCGGCGACCTGATCCGGGTCATGGACCGGAACGTGACGATCGACTTCATGGCCGTCTCGAGCTACGCGAAGGGCACGACGTCGTCGGGCGAGGTCCGCATGGTCAAGGACCTCGACTCGGGGCTCGAGGGCCGAAATGTGATCATCGTCGAGGACATCGTCGATACCGGCCTCACGCTGGCCTATCTCCAGGAGATCCTCCGGGCGCGCTCGCCGAAAACGCTACGCACCGCGTGCCTGCTCAGCAAGCCGTCCCGCCGAAAGATCGACGTCAAGGTCGAGTACATCGGCTTCACGATCGAGGATCGGTTCGTGGTGGGCTACGGGCTCGACTACGCGGAGAAGTACCGGAATCTCCCGTACATCGGCGTGCTCAACGAGTAGAGGCAACCGCCGCCCTCACCTTCTTCGCCAGCGCCCGCGCGTCCGCCAGGACGACGCGCTCGTCGAGCGTGCGCATCTGCCGGTCGCGCATCAGCACCTGGCCATTCACGACGGTGGTGCGCACGTCGTCGCCCCTCGCGACGTAGACCAGGTGCGACACCGGGTTGTACATCGGCGTCTGGCGGGCGCCGTTCATCGCGACGACGATCAGATCGGCGCGCTTCCCCGCTTCGAGCGACCCGATCCTCTTGTCGAGGCCGAGCGCGCGGGCGCCGCCGATTGTGGCCATCTCCAGAACCGTGATGGCAGGCATGGCCCGCGGGTCGCGTAACGCGAGCTTGTGCAGGAAGGCCGTTTGGCGCATTGCCTCGAACATGTCGAGGTCGTTGTTGCTGGCCGCGCCGTCCGTGCCGAGACCGACCGTGATCCCCGCAGCCAGGCACTTCGGAATCGGCGCCACCCCGCTCGCCAGCTTCATATTGCTCTCCGGGTTGTGCGAGATCGCGGCGCCGGCGCGCTTCATGATGGCGATGTCGTCGTCGGTCAACCAGACGCAGTGAGCGGCTACCACGTCGGCGCGCAAAAATCCGAGCGAATCGAGCCAGGCGGTCGGCGACATCCCGTGCTTCTCCCGAATGATGTGCACTTCGTCCTCGGTCTCCGCGAGGTGAATCAGGATCGGCACCTTGTAGCGATCGGCCAGCTCGCGGATCGCGCGCAGTGTGGGCTCGTCAACGGTGTAGGGCGAGTGCGGCGCTGGGACGGCCGTAATCAAATCGTCCCCGGCGAATTCCCTCATGAACGCCTCGGTCCGCTTCAGCGCGTCGGCCGGCGTTTTCGCGTCGGCGACGGGGAACCCTATGATCGTCTCGCCCAGCACACCGCGCAGCCCCGCCGCCTTCGTCGCGCGCGCGATCTCCTCCTCGAAGTAGTACATGTCGGCGAAGGTCGTCGTGCCCGACTGGATCATCTCGAGCGCCGCCAGTCGCGTGCCCACCCGCACCATCTCGGGCGAGACGGTTTTCGCTTCGGCAGGGAAGATGTATTTCTGCAGCCAGTCCATCAGCGCCAGGTCGTCGGCCAGGCCTCGATACATGACCATCGGCGCGTGCGTATGCGTATTGACGAGGCCGGGCAGTACCACGTGGCCGGCCGCCTCGATGGTCTCGGATGCCGCAAACTGGCGCGCGATTTCTTCGGGCGTGCCGACGGCCACGATATCGCGGCCGTTCACGGCGACGGCGCCCGGGGAGAGCACGCGCCTGGACGCATCCATCGTGACGACGTCACCGCCCGTCACGACGAGTGAGACCTGCTGCCGGCTGGCCTGGCTGCACGAGACAGCGAGCAGCGCCATAACCATGACGACGCACAGGCCAGGCAGGCGGAGCGACGAACGGAGATTGGCGGTCATAGGCCGTCGATCTTATCGCGAATTCGGCAGGATTCGATCTCGCCAGCCCCTCGTCCGCTGCGTTGTCCCCCCTGCGGCCTCTCGTGTATAGTGTGGCCCGTGCCTGTCCATCTCGTCGAACACCCGCTCGTCCAGGACACACTGCTGGTCCTCAGGAATCAGAAGACGGAGGCTGCCGTCTTCCGTCGCATGGCGACGCGGATCAGCGTGCTGCTCGCCGCCGAGGCGCTGCGCGACCTCCCGACGCAGGCAGCGACCGTCACCTCCCCCATGGGCGCCGCTCAGGGGCGACGGATCGACGCCGATGTCGTCGTCGTGCCCGTGCTGCGGTCGGGGCTTGGCATGCTGGATGCCGTCCTGGAACTGCTGCCCTCGGCACGAGTCGGGCACATCGGTCTCCAGAGGGACGAACTGACGGCGGTGGCCTCGCAGTACTACTCCAAGTTGCCGCACGGCCTGGAGCACAGCTACGTCCTGATGGTCGACCCGATGCTGGCGACGGGCGGGAGCGCGGT
Organism: Acidobacteriota bacterium; assembly: GCA_025363775.1. Classification (GTDB taxonomy): domain Bacteria; phylum Acidobacteriota; class Vicinamibacteria; order Vicinamibacterales; family Fen-181; genus FEN-299. Next base: position 5,577 of record JANYLG010000021.1, read on the forward strand.
GGCCGCGCTCGACCTGCTGACGCGCGCCGGCGCCCGAGACATCCGCATCCTGTGCATCGTCGCGGCGCCCGAAGGGATTGCGCTGGTCGAGCAGCACTTCCCCGACGTTCGGATCTTCACGCCCGCAATCGACCAGGGGCTGAACGACCGGAAGTTCATTGTCCCAGGCCTCGGTGACTTCGGGGACCGGCTCTACGGAACGCTTTGACAGTTGAACAGCGGACAGCGGACATCGGAGACATCCTAGGGGCGACCGGCCGGTCGCCCGCGGGCAGCGGATAGGGGGTAGCTGACAGTTGCCCGCTGTCGGCCGTCCGCTCAATGGAGGCAGTGATGGCCAACCATCGCGACAAGCCGACCCGCTCGACTCATGTGACCAAGTGCCGAGCGCGGCCGCAATCCGAGGATCCGATCTGGCGCACGGCGATTACCAGGATCGAGCCGAACGAGATCCTGATCCGCGGCTACGCCGTGGACGAGCTGATGGGCCGGCTTTCCTTTGCCGAAACCGTCTACCTGATCCTGCGCGGGGAACTGCCGACGCCGACGATGGGGAAACTGTTCGGGGCGGTGCTGGTGGCGTCGATCGACCATGGCGTCACCCCCCCCTCCACGCTGGCCACCCGAAACGTCGCGACGACGGGTGCCCAGCTCAAGGCGTCGGTTGCGGCCGGCGTGCTCGGGTTCGGCATGTACCACGGCGGCGACATCGAGAGCTGCATGCGGTTCCTGCAGGAAGGCCTGGCCATGGTGCGGGAGGGTGCGACATGCACGGCGGCGGCCGAGGCGCTGGTCCGCTCCTGCACGGATGCCGGCAAGCGCCCGCCCGGGTTTGGCCACCGTATCCACTCGAGCGACCCGCGCGCCTCGAGGCTTCTCCAGATGGCGCACGAACTGGAACTCGATGGCGAACACGTCCGCATGATCAGGACGGTCGACCGCGTGGCGTCTTCAAGGCCGGATGCCGCCGATCATTCATGGCCGCTCAATCTCGACGGGGCGATCGCGGCGGTGTGTGGCGACATGGGATTCGAGCCGGAACTGGGGAACGCGCTGTTTCTGATCGCGCGGGTTCCCGGGCTCGTGGCGCACGCGAACGAAGAACGATCACGCCATCAGCCGATGCGGCAGATTGACCCGACGCAAGCGATCTATGACGGGCCGCCGCCGCGCAGGCTCCCGGAAACGAGGAAGTGAGGAAGTAGAGTGGGTTGTCGCGGGCGGCCGACTTGGATTACACTGTGGGATCTGCTCAGGTTGGGCACTTAGATCAGTGGCTAGATCGCCTGCTTCACACGCAGGAGGCCACAGGTTCGAATCCTGTAGTGCCCACCAACCTTCGCTCATTCCTCTCTCACTACTGAAGCTTCTTCGCCTGCGCGATGAGGACCGTCAGCATCTTGACGTACCTCGCCTCGGCATCGGCGAAGGCCTTCGCGTAGTCGCCTTCGCTCGCCATCTTCTGCTTCTTCCAGTCGCCGTCGAAGACGTAGCTCTTCGCGCCGATGTCGCAGGTGTCGAAGCGGCTGTCCTCCTTTTTCGGCTTCAGGCCGTCGGCGCCGATGTCGACCACCAGCGTCCGTGAGCCTTCGACGGCGGCGCTGTTGAGATCCGTGTAAATCTCTCGGAAGTCCTTCTGGGCCAGTTTCTCGATGAGGATCGGCGGCACCGCGTAGCTCGCCGACACGACCAGCAACTGGCTGCCCGGGAAGTAGAGGGCAGCGACGAACACGTCTTGGGCTGACGGATCCTTGGCCGCAATCGCATCGAGCTTGCCCTTGTCGAGTAGCTGCACGAGTTCTTTGACGAGCGGGACCGACTTCGAGTCCTGCGCCAGAGCACCCGTGGAAAGTACGGTGAACAAGACGAAAACGACCAGGAAGGACACCGACCGGGCGAACATCGTGCTCATCTGAACTCCCCCGTGTGAGAGAAGGCCTGTCCGCGGTAGAACGCGAGTGTGTTCTATCACCTGCCGCACCGCACGTCAATTCTCTTTCCGCACTGAGCGCAGGAAATCCGCGAGGGAGGGCCAAGGGTGGGGATCAGACGGACGGGGCCGGCTGACAACGGCCCCATCCGTGTCAGCCGATGAACAACGGATCGTCGTCGTCCACGCCGAGCGCCTGCGCGCGAGCCTGCCGGACCTCGCGAACCGCGCCGATGGCGGCGCCGATCCCCGCCAGCAGGGCGCGGCCTTCGCGGACGGGGGCGAGAAGGGCGCCCTGGACGAGCCGGCTCGCGTCGTCGATACGCTGCGCGACGTCGGCCAGCACGCGGTCCGCGCGTTCCACCTGCGCGACGGCCAGCTCGCTCACGCGCGCGGCGTTCGCGGCCACGACCGTGGCATCGGACACAAGGGGCCGAATCTCCTGCTCGATCCTCGTGCCCAGATCTTCCAGCCTCCTGGCCAGGCGGGCGGCAACGATGAACAGCCCGATCTGAAACGCCGCCATCACGAAGGTGGCGACGGCGATGACACCCAGCAACACAACCGCCGTCGTGCTCACGCTGTCTCCTTCTCGCGGGCCTCCCTGTACGCATCGCGGCCGCGCTCAATCGCGGAGCTGATGGTCTCGCGCTGGCGGGCCAGCGCCTCGCGCGTCTGGTGGGCCGCCTCGGCCGCCTTCTCGCGACCTTCGCGGGCCTTCTCGGTCAGGAACTCGCGCGTGTCCTTCCCTGCCGCCGGCGCGAACAGCAGCGCCACCGCCGCACCCGCCGCCGCGCCAAGGACAAAGGCTGTCACAATCTGGCCGGTACCGCCGCTCTCGTCACTCATGACGTTCTCCTTTGAAGACAGGCATCCTCAGTAGAACCCTGTGTTTATGTTCTCATATAGTTGCCTGTCTTGCAGCAACTGTCCAGCCGTTCCCTGGCCCTGACCGAGTTTTTCCTTCACCAGCTCGAGGCGGGCCATCGGCGCCACAGGGTCACCGCTCGGCCGCTGCCCCGAGCCCGAGCTCCTGGCGCTTCAGCTCCTTGATGCGGTCCCGCAGTGTGGCCGCCCTCTCGAAGTCGAGGTTGGCCGCTGCGTCGTGCATGTGCCGCTCCAGCCCCGCGACGTGCGCGTCCAGTTCGGCCTGCGTCCGGAATCCCGGCGCCGCCTCGGGAGCCGGCACCGCCATGTAGTCGCGCTCGTACACGCTCGACAGCACGTCGTCGATCTGCTTGACGATCGACGCGGGGGTGATCCCGTGCTCGGCGTTGTAGGCTTCCTGGACGTGACGTCGTCGGTCCGTCTCGGCGATGGCCGTACGCATCGACTGGGTCATAATGTCCGCGTACATGAGCACG
>JANYLG010000084.1 GCA_025363775.1 Acidobacteriota bacterium
GGCCGCCTCTACTGTGTACGAAGTCGTGAATCAGGGGCCAAGGGGCCGGGCCAGCGCCTCTCCCGTCCCCGAGTGGGAGCGGCGTGCGATCTGCAGGGGCGACCGGTTGTCGCCCCTCGGTGCGTGCCGGCTCGATGCGGGGCACGTTCATCGGTTCGGCTTGGCGTACGCGCGTAGGGGCGACCAGACGGTCGCCCCTACCTGTATACGCCTAGCCGAACCGACTTGTGGCGGCCATCCACCACCATCACCTGCGGATGGACGTGCCCCGCATCGAGCCGGCAGGCACCGAGGCGAGGGGCGACAGCCGGTCGCCCCTGCAGATCGCACGCCGCTCCCACCCAGCGGGAGCGGCGCTGGCCACTTTGCCCCTGATTCACGACTTCGTACACAGGTAGGGGCGACCAACCGGCCGCCCCTCCCCCTCGAATGCCGCTACCACTCCGCGTAGCGGGTGCCGTCGATCGAGGTGCCGTCAGAACCACTCTTCACGTCGAAGATCCCGACGTCGGCCGTGGGATTGCTGGGGTCGGGATCGGAAGGAACCGTCTGCCAATTCTCGGCGGAGTTCGTGATCGGGTCCTTGGGCACCTGGCGCAGGTAGCCCTCGGAGACCAGGGTCTCGAGGTTGAGAGGGTACTTCGCTTTGTCCGCGTAATACTGGTCGATGGCATCGCGCATCCGGAAGAGGTCTTCCTTGAGGACCGCTTCCTTCGTGCGGACGACGGAGTTACGGTACTGGACGACACCCATGGCGGCCAGCACCGAGATCAGCGCCACGACGACCATCAGTTCGATGAGCGTGAAGCCGGTCCCGGCCTGACGCCGACGCCGCTCCACGGCGAATCTCAGCATCGAGATCACCAGTCCTTGTACTTCGTCCCGTCCAGCCCGGTGCCCGTGCTCTTCGTGAAAACGTCGAAAACGTTCTGGCCACCCCAACTGGTGGCCTCCGTGTCGTCCTGGTACGACCTCATGCCCCACGCGTTGCTCTTCGTCATCGGATCGATCGGGATCCGGCGCAGGTACTTGAGCTTTCGGCCCGACGCGTCGTTGGCCACCCGGACGCCTTCGACGAGCGTGTCGAGATCCGGCGGGTACCCCTCCGCCCCGGCCTTGAGGTCGGTCGATCCGATGAGTCCCTGGTCGGCGGCGTCCTTGTAGCGATCGATGGCCACCCGCAACTCGCGCAGCGTTCGACGCAGCTCCACCTCGCGTTGCCGCTGGATGGTCACCTTCGCCAGTGGCAGAATCGCCGAGGCGAGGATCAGGAGTATCGTGCCCACGACCACCAGTTCGACGAAGGTATATCCCGACGGACGCGTGACCGCGCGCCATTCCCCCAGCCGCTCGCTTGGGGCCATCGGCCGTTTCCTCATCCTGGTCCCGTCAGCTCCTGACCTCACTTTACCGTAACCGTGGCCGGCGTGAACTGCAGCGGGATGTTTCCGGCTGGTCCGTTGGCCACCCCGCTGACGCGGAAGTTCACTACTCCCGGCGCGACAGCCTCGAAGACGATGGCCGCCAGCGTGCCGCCACCCGTGGCCCCGAGGACGTCGCCGCTGCGACTGATCGTGATATCCACGCGCCCGGCCGCGGAATCTTCCTGGTGCGCAAACGCCGTGTTCGGCACGCCTGACCGCATGAAGCTCCCTTCCTGCAGCGACCGGAGCTTCAGGGCCGTGGGGTTGTAGGTCAGCGTCAGGCTGATCGTCGAGACGCGCGACATGTTCAACGCCGACAGCGTCAGCGTGTAGGGGCCCTGGCCCACTCGCCAATCCGGTCCAGGCGTCGTGACCGTGACCTGCGCGGTCGCCGTGGTGCCTGCCAGCGGGTTTGCGGCCGGCGGAATTGTTGCGGGCGGCGCGACCTGAGCGGCCGGCAGCGTCGGAGGCGGCGTGGCCTGTGCCGGCGGCTGCACCGGCGGCTGCGCCGGCGGCATCATGACTGTGCCCGGGATCGGTGAACTGCCGGGCGGAACAACCGGGGTCCCCTGGGGCGTCGGTTTGCCCACAGGGGCGCCGCCGACAAGAGCCGCGCCCGGCGTGCCGTACGGCTGGGTGCTGATCGGCGGCCCCGGCGGAGCGACCACCGGCTGGGTTGCTGCCAGCGGAGTCGCCTCGGTCTGCGTCGCCGCCGCCTCGCCGGTTGAGGCAATCAACTCGGGGGCGCCACCGATCATGGGGTTCTGCGCGGTCCCGAGGTAGATCTGCTGGAGGTTTCTCTCGGTGAGCCCCTGCGTGCGGATCACGTGCGGCGTCAGCAGCATCACGATGTCGGTCTGCGAGATCTGGCTCTCGTTCGCCGAGAACAATTGCTTGAGGAGCGGCACATGGATGCCGCCCGGGAAGCCGGTCAGCGACTTCCGCTCGTCGTCGCGGAGAAGCCCGGCGAGGAGGTTCGATTCGCCGTCGCGCAGGCGCATTCGGGTCGTGACCTTGCGCAGGCCGAACGACGGCAGGTTCTGCCCCGCGACGTTGACGTCGGCGCCCTTCGTGCTGCTCTCCACCTCGAGGTCCACGATGATATCGCCGTCGTAGGTCACCCGCGGCGTGACCGACAGGTTGACGCCCACGGAGCGGTAGCTGTACGACGTCATCGGGTTGATGGCCGTGCCGCCGGACATCAGCGGCTGGAACGTCGTGGACGGGACCGGGATGTCGTCACCGAGATTCGCCATCATCTTCGTGCCCTCGGCGCCGCGCAGCGAGGGCTTCGCGATCAGCTTGGTGCGCGAATCGGACTCGAGGAACTTGACCACCGCGGACGGAACGTTCAGATAGAAGTCCGACGTGTTGATGCCGTGCACCACCGAGTTGAGGTTGAACGCGCCGCTGCTGGTGGCCGCGGCGGCCGCGCCCGTGCCGCCCGATGACGCACCCGTGCCACCTGGCGGCGCTTCGGGCGAGAACTGCAGGCCGATCTGGTAGGCCGACAGGTTCAGCCCGTACGACTTGACGCGCGTGCGGTTGACCTCCAGGATCTCGACGTCAATTACCACTTCCGCCCGCGGCTTGTCGTTGTTCTGAATGACGCGCTCGGCGATGGCCACCATCGACGCGCTGCCGCGAATGGTGAGGCTGTTCGCCTCCACGTTGGCCGCAATCTGCGGACGGCTCTGCTGCAACCCCTGCCCGACCAGGATGTTGCTCAACATCGTCAGCATCTTGGTCGCATCGGCGCCCGACAGGTAGAACGTCTGGATGACCTGGTCCTCGTACTTCAGCCGGTTCGTCGGGTTATCCGGGATGATCAGGATCGTCTTGGGATTGAGGATCTTGTAGAAGAGGTTGTTCGAGGTCAGCACCAGTCTCAGTGCCTGATCGAGCGTGACGCCATCGAGATCGATCGCCGACTTGGTGTTCGCCTCGACGAACCCGCTGTCGAACATCACGTTGATGCCGCTGGCCTGCGCGAGGAAATCGAGGATCTGCTTGACGGCGATCCCGGCCGCGAACTTGAAGACGAGCGGTGCCCGGGACGCGGGGTTGAGGATCGGCTCGGGCGTGGACTGCCTGGCCTTCTCCTTGAGCTGCTCTATCTGGGGCCGCGGGCGCGCGGCTTCGGCGCGGTCGCGCAGCAGCTGCTCGAGTTCGGCGGCCTTCGCCACCGCACGGCGGTTCGCCTGGTCGTACTCTGCCGCCTTCCGGAACTCGCCGATCGCGGCCTCGAGATTGCCCTTCTCCTCGAGCTCGCGGCCCTTGTCGAGGTGCACGCGGGACGCGGCCATCTTCGCCCGCTCGAGCGCGATCTTATATTCGGCCGAGTTCGGGTCGGCCTGGGCAGCCTGGCTGTAGTAGTTCACCGCCGCATCCCAGTCGCCTGCGCGGACGGCTCGTTCGGCCTTGCTGAGGGCACGCCCGGCCGCACACCCCGCGACCGCCGCGATCACCAGCACCAGCGCGACTGCTTTCCAGAGATCCGCTTTCAAGCCAGGCCTCCAATCGAACAGGGGAGAACAGCGTCACTTCCGACCCGCCAGGAACGATGCGTCCCGCGGCTACCCGGTCAAACTCAGGCGCCGCTGGCCCCGCCCGTCCAGGTAGGCAATGTCGATACTCTCGACGTTGATCTTGACGATCTTGTAACGCCCTTCGACAACATCGCCTTCGCGCCCGTAGAACACGTCCCGACCATCGGTCAGCGCCGCAACCGGCCGACCTGCGCCCTGCACGATCCCGACGAGCTTCAGCGTGATTGGTGGCGGCGGCGGCGGTAGTGGCGGCGGCGCGTTCGGGTCCGGCGGCGGCGGTGGTGGTGGTGCCACGACGCTCGGCGGCGGCGGCTTCGGCCGATCGCGGAACAGGTTTCGCCCCTTGTCCGTCGGCGCCGGCTTGGATGCCTTCAACGCCGACAGCCGCACCTCGGGCGCCGACTCCGCCCGATCGCGCGCAGCCGCGGACCGCGACCCCGCGGGTCCCGCTGTCGCGACGGGCCCGGCGGGCGCAGCGACGCCAGGACCGCGGATCTGATAGATCACCACCGCCACCAGCGCGAGGAGGAGCGCCGCGAGCACCAGCGTCTGGCGGGGCGGGACCTTAACTGGCATTGCCCGAAGCCTGGTAGTAGGTGGACAGCTGCAGCGTCAGCACCAGGTTGTTCGCCGCATCACGCGTCTGGTCGATCGTGACGTCGTCGATGATCACGAACTCGGGCGCGGTTTCCAGCTTGTAGACGAAGTCGCGGATGGCTTCGTACTGGCCCTCCAGCACGAGCGCGATCCGCAGGTGATCCAGGGCGCTGTCCCGCTGACGCCCTTCGCCGGCCGTCCGACGCACGATCCGCAGATTACTCTGACGGGCCATCTGCGCGAGGCCCAAGTACGTCAGGCGGCGAGCGGTACTGATGTTCGCCGGCAGGACCTCGCTGTAGAACGTCGCGAGCTCCGCCTCCGCCCGATCCTTGCTGGTCGTCACGCCTTTCGCCGCCTCGAACTCGCGCACGGCCTCTTTCAGCGAGCGGGCGGCCCTGGCCGCCCGATTGTCGGCGTCCGCCACTCGCGCCGCGAGCGGGTAGACGAACGCCGCGTAGACGCCTACGTTGATGACGAGGGCGACAGCCAGCAGCACGACGAACGTCCGTTGCTCGTTCAACACGCGTCGCAACACGGTGTTCAGTCCTCTCGCGCCGGCTTCGGCTTTGGGGCCGGGACCGCGGTTTCGGCCAGGTACCACCCTTCGAGGGTCGCCTCGAGCAGCCCCTGCGGGTTCGTCGTCTCGGTGCGGGAGTACAGGTGCCGGAATGCGCCAGTGGTCTCGAGCTGATCCACGAACTGCTCGATGTCCTCCGCGCGCCGCCCCAGGACGAGCATCGTCACCGTCATGTTGCCGTACCGATCGGTGCTCGGCCGGATCGACTGGATCCGCACGTCAGCCGGCAGCGTGGCCTCGAGCCGGTTCAGCAGCTCCGTCCAGGAAAACGCGCGCTGGTCGATCAGGCCGTTGGCCTCGCGAGCGGCGGCCGCGACCGTCGAGAGCTGCGCGCGGTTCACGCTCTGGCGTGCGCGCTCGGCGTCGCCCCGCAGCGTGGTGGCGCGTCGCTCGGCGTCCTCGACCTGCCCGAGGAGCTGCGTGTGCCGGACGGACAGCGAGCGGTAGTGCACCACGTTGAACACGCTCAGCGCGGCGATCAGCAGCGCCACGGCCCCGAGCACGAACTGAGCGGCGCGCTCGTTGTAGAACGGCCGGGTTGAGAGGTTCATGCGCAGCATCGGCGATTCCCTAGACTCCTGCGCCGGCACCGGCCAGCGCGCCCACGAGCGGCGCCACCATATTCAGTAGCGACGGGTCTGCCGCGATCCGATCCGAGAACCGCGCGATCCGCTGCGGATCCACGGTCTGCGTCCGAACGCCCAGCCGGATGTCGATCTGCCCCCGGATCGCGTCGAACGTGGTCGGCGTCGGCGCGAGGTTCCAGCCTTCGCCGCCGCTTCCCGTGACGACCACGCGCGCGAACCCCGTGCCGCCAAGCCGATCCTCGTAGTACATCGCGGTCTGGTGAACGAGGTCCGGCAAGCTCTCCTCGCTCCCCTCGGCCCGGTTGCGGAAGAAGATCAGGTCCTGTCCCCGGAGGATCACGATGCTGCCATAGTCCGGGGTGATGTGCACCAGGAGCCAATCACCCGCCAGGGAACCCTCGGC
>JANYLG010000103.1 GCA_025363775.1 Acidobacteriota bacterium
AACAGCTTCGTCCACCCGCTGACGATCATGACGGCGCTCCCGCTCAGCCTCCCGGCCGGTCTCCTGGCGCTGATGGCGTTCGGCATGACCGTCAACGTCTACAGCGCGATCGGCCTGATGATGCTGTTCGGGATCGTCAAGAAGAACTCGATCCTGCAGGTGGACTACACCAACACGCTGAGGGCGGAGGGGCTGGATCGCCACACGGCGATCATCCAGGCGAACCACGTGCGGCTGCGCCCTATCCTCATGACCACGATCGCGATCGTGGCAGGCATGCTGCCGATCGCGTTCGGCCGCGGCGCGGGGTCGGGCTCCCGCGCGTCGATGGCGGTGACGATTATCGGCGGACAGCTGCTCTGCCTGCTGCTGACGCTGCTGGTCACGCCGGTCGTGTATTCGTACTTCGATGGATTGCGCACCGCGAAGATCACCGACCTGGTGGCGACGCTATGGGGCAAGACGCGACGTCGTCAGGCCGCCCCGACGCCGGTGCCTGCGGTCGTTGAACAGCCGGAGATGTAGGACGGAAGCCAGGAGGCCCCAATGCTTCATCCGCGTTCGGCCAGCAGCCAGTGGCCGGGACCTGCCAGGTAGTCTTCGAAATCTCCGAACACCCAGTCTGCGGCCACCGCCGGTGAGCGGAAGACGTCCGGATCGAAGCTGTTTGCGATCGCCACCGTCTTCATGCCCGCGTCGCGGGCGGCGGTCACACCGGCCGGCGCGTCTTCGAAGGCCACGCAGTCCCCGGGTGGCACACCCAGGCGGTGGGCGGCGGCGAGGAACACATCGGGAAACGGCTTGCCGCGCGGCACCTGGTCGCTGCGGACGATGCAGGAGAGGCGCGCGGCGAGGCCGAGTTCGGACAGCGTGTGGCCGACGTTGTCGGGAGGCGCCGAGGTGGCCACGGCCACCGGGATCCCGTGCGTGTCGAGGCGGTCCAGGAGGTGAACGAGCCCGCGGACGGGCGAGAGGTGACCGGCCGAGAGGCTGCGGTAGAGCGCCTCCTTCTCGTCGGCAAACGTCTTCAACTCGTCTTCGCCCAGCGGGCGGCCGAAGAGGTCCGGGAAGATGTCGCGGTTACGTCGTCCGTCCAGTCGTTTCCGGTCGTCGAGCGTCAGCGGGGGAAGCCCGTGGCGCCCGACGAAGATGGCGAACGCCTCGACGTGCATCGGCATGTTATCGACGATCGTGCCGTCGAGGTCGAAGATCGCGCCCCGCATCACAACCCGAAGAATGCCAGCGGCGCCCATTCCTTCAGCTTCTGCTCGTAGGGCTTCACCAGTTCCTTGTTCCGCTCGGGCACGTCGCCCACCGATTCGCGCTCAGGCGGCGAGAATCCCTTGATGTTGCCGGCCTGCGCCTCGGCGGCCACTTTCTTCATGTCGAGCCCGACGGCGGCGATGCCAACGGCGGCGTAGACTTGTTCACGGACCCACTCGTACTCCTTGACCGAGAAGGCCGACTGGTTGAGCGCCTCGACCTGTGCGGACTTGGCCTCGACGAGGATCGTGGCCAGGTCCGTCAGCCCCCCGGCGATCTGGGTGAACGACGCCTGGCGCTTTTCGCCCGACAACGCACGATCGAGTTGGTCGTACTTGGTCTTGATCTGAGCCATCCGGGTGCCCAGCTTTGCCTCGACCTGCTGCTGGACTTTCACGAACCGGTCCACCATCTTCTGCGTCAGTTCCCCGTTGACCGGGACGGTGAACGCGGCCGTGTTGCGGACTTGCTTCTCGATGCCTGCGAGCTTGCCGAGTTCCTTGAAGCTGCCGGCCATCTCGATGCCCGGCTTGATTAGGCGGTCATACGCGAAGTAGAGGCCGACACCCCCCACGACCAACAGAAGGACGAAGGCGATCAGGCAGCCGATTGCAAACTTCTTCATCTGACTCCTCCTCGAAAGAGACTCACCATCTATTGCCGAACAGCAGCACCCTCCTACCCCTGCCGCACCCTCGGGAATTCAGCGCGTCCACTCCTTCCGGGTTCCAACTGCTGTCCCGTCACATCGTGAGCACCGCCGCGAGCGTGGCAATGCCGGTGAAGAACGTCCCAAGCCGGAGATTCTCATTCTCCCCGTGCTGGTTGTTGTCGAAGTTCACGATTGGGACGCTGACGGCGGGGAAGCCCACCTGGTCGATGAACGGCGCGATCGGCACGGTGCCACCGCTCGTGCGAATCTGAACGGGCGCCAGGCCGAACACGCGCGTCAACGCGGCAACCATCTGGCGTGACTCGGCGGCGAGCGGGGATGTCCGGTAGGCATTCGTGCCGCCCGCTTCCACCGCCAGCTTCACGATTCGCGCATGGGCGGCGCGCGTCGCGTCATCCGGATCTCGATCGACGATGAAGAAGCCCTGCCGGGCGATGTGCGCCTTGATCCGATCGAGCATCGGCGCCGACGGTGTCTCCTTGACCAGCCGGATGTCGAGCGCGGCGATGGCGCGGTCCGGAATGATCGTGCGGGAGTTGGCGCCCACGAACGCGCTCGAGAGGCCGCAGACGTTGAGCGAAGGGCGCTGCACCGCGTCCTGGAGCGACAATCCCGCCTGCTCGGTCCCACTGATGCCGAACAGCTTCTGAAGCGCCGCCCCATCGTCGGGCACCTCGTCGAGCATCGCGCGCTCCTCGGCCGCAAGAGGTTCCAGGCCGTCGTAGAAGCCAGGGACCAGCACGCGGCCGCTGTCGTCCTTCATGGACGCCAGGAGCCGCGCGAGTTCAAACGCGGGGTTCCGCACCCAGTTGCCATAGTGGCCGCTGTGCAGGCCGAACTTCGGCCCGAACACCGTCAGCTCGATCGCGAGAATCCCGCGGGCGCCGAAGACGACCGTCGGGCGTCCGCTCGGGTGGACCGGCCCGTCGAGGATCACCATGGCGTCAGCCTTCAGCCTGGTGCGATACTGCGCAATCGCGGAGAGCATGCTCGGCGAGCCCGCTTCCTCCTCGCCATCGAGGACCACGTGGATGTTCGACGTGGGCGCGCGCCCGGTGGCCTTTAGCGCGTCGAGCGCCGCGCACAACGCGACGATGGGCGACTTGTCGTCGGACGCGGAGCGCGCGTAGATGCGCCAGTCGGGCTCGAACCGGTCCCGCGCCGCGAGATCGGGTAACTCGCGGGCGCCGTCCTCGAGGCGGCCGTCACGCAGGATGGGCGTGAACGGGCTGGCCTGCTTCCATCCTTTGGGATCGACCGGCTGTCCGTCGTAGTGCGCGTAGAAGAGCAGCGTGCGGGTGGCGCCGGGCACCGGCAATTCGCCGTAGACGAGCGGGTTGCCCGACGTGGCGAGCGTCTCGGTGCGGAAGCCGTGCCGGGCGAGCATCGCGCGGAGCGCCTCGACGTTGCGCGCGATGTTCGGCGTATCCGCCGCGGCGTTGGGAATCGACAGAAGAGAGGTCAATTCGCCGACGACCGTGCGTTGGTGCGCCGACACCCACCTCTCGACATCCTCGCGCAGGTCGCGCGATTGACCGGTGAGAACGACGACGGTGCAGAGAACCACGGCAACGACGAGCGTCAGGCGTGTGCGCATGCGCAGAGTGTAAACCAAGAACGCAGGCCGCGCACGACCGTTGAGGTCCTCATGTCAACGCTCGTTAGAAATGTCCCCTTCCTACCCTCGATAGAAATGTCCCTTTCCTCAGGTTGATGATAAGGGGCTTGTGGGAATGTGGAAATCTCGCGCCAGGCGCGAGATCGACGTGGCCGCTGGCCTGCGACTCGGCGCCACGACCGGGCCAGCCTGCTGTTGGCAGGGTCGCTTCTGAGAAGCCGCTCTGGTATCCTCTGCCGACACAGACCCATGGAGGATGCCATGCTCAGAGCCAAGACCCTCGCGCCGTTGCCGGTGCTCGTCCTGATCGCCCTCGCCGCTTGCAGCGCCAAGCCTGCTCCGGCGCCCGCGGAGACGCCGAAGGCCACCGTTGACCAGGCCAGCCTCGCGGTGTTCGCGCCGCTGCCGGCGTCGGTGCCCGGCGAGTCGGGGAGGGTGACCGAGGAGGCGGTGACACTCGGCCGGATGCTGTATTACGAACCGCGCCTGTCGAAGGGCCAGGCGATCTCGTGCAACTCGTGTCACGATCTGGCGAAGTACGGCGCGGACGGCCAGCCCACGTCCGACGGGCACAAGGGCCAGAAGGGCGACCGGAATTCGCCCACCGTGTTCAATGCCGCCGGGCAGTTCTCGCAGTTCTGGGACGGTCGCGCGCCCGACGTCGAGGAGCAGGCCAAGGGCCCCGTGCTGAACCCCGTGGAGATGGCGATGCCAGCCGAGGCGCCAGTCATCGCCGTGCTCGAGTCCATGCCCGAGTACGTGGACCTGTTCAGGAAGGCATTCCCAAAGGAGAAGAGGCCGGTCACCTTCGACAACATGGCGAAGGCGATTGGCGCGTTCGAGCGCAAGCTGATGACGCCGTCGCGGTGGGATGCGCTGTTGGCCGGGGACGCGTCGGCGCTGACGCCCGAGGAGACGGTCGGGTTGAAGGCGTTCCTCGAAACCGGCTGCCAGGCCTGCCACAACGGCGCGCTGCTCGGAGGCACGTCGTATCAGAAACTGGGCGCCGCGAAGGCCTATCCGGGCGTCACCGATCCCGGTCGATTCAAGGTCACAAAGGTCGAAGGCGACAGGTCGGTCTTCAAGGTGCCGTCGCTACGCAACGTCGAGAAGACGGGGCCCTACTACCACGACGGTAAGGTGGAGAGCCTCGACAAGGCGGTCCGGGAGATGGCCGAGTTCCAGTTGGGGAAGACCCTGTCTGCGCAGCAGGTCAAGCAGATCGTGGCGTTCCTGAAGGTGCTGACGGGCCGGATCGACCGCGACTATATCAAGCCGCCAGTGCTGCCCAGGAGCACGGCGAGCACCCCGAAGCCGGACGTGGGGTAACGGAACACCCGACGACTCCTTCTGTCAGGGAGCGAATGTCTGGCCGGTCGCCTGGACGCTCTCAATCCACGGCTCCAGTGACCGGCCCCACTTGACGGTGACCCGGTAGTGCGGTGCGTCCGCCAGCGGCTGCCCGGGTCGGTCGAAGCGCCGGTTGAATGCGCTTCTCGCGCCTGGGGGCATCGACTCGAGCACCGGCCGCAGGTGGCGGGGCACATTCAGTTCCATCGGATACGTGACGTTGACTCGGCCTCTCACGAACGGCGTGCGCTTGCCGTCGTTGACGAAGGCCATTCCCGCTATGGCCGGGACGATGACCGTCCGTCGCCGATTCGGGTAGCGCACCCGGAGTGCCCACGGATCGTGTCCCACGTCGATGAGCACGAGGTGCGACTGCCTTTCGAGCACGTCACGCTCCGCCCCGGCCGGTGGGGCGGCCAGGTAGCGTTGCCACGCGGCACCTTCGTTCTCCAGCACGGCGTAGGTGGAGCGGGGCGGCTGGGTCCGATAGTGCGACGCGTTCTCCGCGGTCACCGGTCGGCTGCAGTCGAATCCAATTTCCGCGAGCTTCGCGGCGTCGAACCAGCCAGGCTCCTGGGCATTGGCTGCCGGATCGATCCAAGTCAGCCGCAGCCCCATCGCCGTGTTTTCCGTTTCCCGAGGGGCCTGCCGCAACTCGCGCTCGGTCAGGTCCAGCGTCGCCTCCGGTTCCCCCACGCGATTCGCTGCAGTCCGGCCGAGTGCGAATACGTTCGACACGATCACGACAACGGCAGCCACCCACAGTCCCTTGCGCGACATGTCACACCTCCTTCAGGCGGAGGCGGAGCCTCCCGAGAATGACCATCGTGCCGATGGCCAGGCCGCCGACCAGGAGGAAGAACAGGTAGCGGGGCATCAGATCCCACCACCAGTCGAAGCACTTCGCGTAGGTGAACACCACCAGGAAGCCGCTGGCCGTGCTGACCACGTCGGTCCACCGGCGGCGGATGCCGTACCAGATGGCGGCCACCGGCAACCCGAAGCCGGCGATGTCGTAGACCGCGTGAAGAACGTTCAGCGGCAGGAGCCTGTAGCTGAACACCTCGGTCCAGGTGGACAGGAAGAGCAGCGGCAGTAGGAGCGCGCAAACGCCGACCAGTCGCCACGTCCGGGCAAAGCCCTCGGGCCGGACCCCGGACGGCCAGAAGGAGGCGGCAATCGCGAGCGGGCCGAGCAGCAGGAGCGGTTCCGGGCGGACCAGCGAGACGGACCAGTCGAGCCCCGTCGCGCTCGCGACCGCGGCTACTCCGTATCCCATCGCCGCAATCACGCCGCCCGCGAGCAGCAACCGCAGGCCGTAGGTGTAGGCCACGGTCAGGGCGAAGGCGGCCCAGGCCGCCAGGATCAGCGGCGTGGGCGTCATGTTGAAGATCGCGCCGACAACGCTCAGGTTCAGCGCGAAGCTGGCTGCGGCGACGAGCGAGAGGACCGAGGCGATGTAGCGGGTCGGCTCGCGCCGGGCCGCGACCTCCACCGCCAGCAGCATGAGCAGTGGGACGGCGATGAGCGAGGTCACCTGTGCCGGCGTCGTCAGCAGGCCCCACACGCGGTAGAAGAACAACACGACGGCGGCGCTCAGCGTCACGGCGCCCAGCAGCGACGCGGCGCGCATCCCGAGCGCCATCTGCCGCTGCTCGTCCGTCCGATCGACGTCGAACCGCCGGGCGAGGGTGGCGAGCACGTCACTGTGGTAGCGCTCGATCTGGTCACGCTGTCCGGGCGGCAGCGCGAGGACGCCGACGCGCTCGAGTTCGACCAGCTCGCGCGTGAACGCGCTGACCTGGTCTACCCGCCGCTGAGCGTCCTGCCTGGCGTCCGTGGTTCGTTCATCACGGGTCTGTATCATCGTGATCCACCATCTCCTGGCCAACCTCTGGTGCCTCGGCGTGCCGCGGTGGCCGAACGCCTTCAGCCTCTCTAGAAGATCCGCACATCCGCACTCCCGATCAGGTCGGCGCGGTAGTCGTAGACGACGACGCGGACCTTGCGGGTGGCGGGGCTCGCCTCGAACTTCACGCTATAGGGCAGCCCGGACCGGCTCACCTTCTGCATCATGTCGTTGCTCAGATCGACCGCCGCGCGCTGGTAGAACTGGCCGATCGTCTGTCCCTTCTCGTCGGAGCACACGGCGAGGATGTCGAGCGAGCCGATCTTCCTGCCGTCCACCAGTGAGAGGAACACCCGCGAGGTGTTGATCGAGAGTCGAACGGACACTTCGTTCGTACCGGCGGCATTCCGTTGCTGCGAGGCATCGAGCTTGACCTCGAGGTCGTTGATTTCCCGCCGGAAGCCGGCTGCGGCCAGCATGCGGTCGTGGGTGATGAAGTCCCGGCGGTTGAACGATCCGAGGTCGGTGCGCGCGAAGTAGCCTCGCCGATACAGAAGCGTTACGCCCGGTCGCCGCGTCCTCACCTCGATCTTCCGGTACTCACCCGTCAGGCTGGACGGCGGAGGGTAGAAGGCGAGGAGATACTCGGAGCGCGAGACCGCGTTGATCCGGTTGACCGCGACCATGCCATCCTCGCTGACCGACGAGACGCCGCCGGTTTGCTCCGCGATCATCCGCAGTCCCTTGAAGGCAAACGTCTGCTGGCTTTGATCCGTCCAGACCCCGCCCACCTGGCCTTCGAGGCCGCCAACCTGGAACGTGTCGATCGCCACCCGCGCATCGTTGGCCGCCTTGGCCAGATCCATGTCGTCTTCGAGCCGGGGCAGGTTCAGGCCTCGCTCGGTGACGAACACCAGGTGCTTGTCTCCCTCGAGGTGCCTCAGGTATTCGATGGCCGCGTAACAGTTGCCGAGATCCTGCAGGGACCGCGCGGTGATCTGCATGAAGTTGTCGAGGCCCAGGCTCGAGAAGAGCGGCGCCGCGACCTCGTCCATCGTGGACCAGGATCCCTCCGGCGGCGGGCCGGCATAGCCTGCGCCGAGGTTCTTGACCGCATCGGCGTACATCTGCTCGTTCGTCTTCTGGATCTCCGCGCGCTGCACCTGTTCTGCCTGGCGCCCGACCTCCTGCTCGGCGCGCTTGGTGGACGCCGTCTCGCCCTTGCCGAGCTCCCGCGATCCCAGCAGGCCGGCGCCGGTGAACATGTTGTCGATCTTCTGCCGCAGCGACTTCGAGAGCGCCTTGCTGCCGTAAATGGCCGCCATCGACGACTCGACGGCCAGGCGGACCTCCATATCGATCTGGTAGTGGTCCTTCTTGAAGCGCTCGATGAACCGGGCGACCTGTTCGTGGTCGGTCGTGAAATCGCTCGCCCGGTCGTAGGCGAACACGGCCACCTGGTCCTGCGGCAGCAGTTGCTCGCGGACGAAGCGCTGGAGGGCGTCGAGCGCCTTGGAGGGCTCCTGCAGGCGGCCCCGGCCGAAGACCAGCAGGATGATCCGTCCGTTCTGAGGGGTGATACCCAGCGCCGATTCCCGGATGGGTGGTCGCGTGCCGCCGGCCGGCGTGGCGTCGGGAACGAACGCGTGCCGTTCGAAGTGGCGCAACGGCTGAGGCACGCCGTCCTCGAGGATCGTGAAGTCCTCCTGCTGCAGGTCGGTCACCGGCTTGCCGGTCTTGTTGTCGATGGCCCGGACGACCACCGGAACGAGGACCGTGCCCGTGCTGAATGACGGCCGCTGGGCCGGCGCCTGTTGTGACCAATCGGCCGGCACCGGCAAAGTCGCAGCAGTGGGCCCGACAGGGTTCAGCGCCCCGGCGGCGACAATGACAGAGGCCGGCAGCGCAAGCATCCAGCGGCGTGTGTCCATGATGTCCTCATCACCCGGTCGAGTCGGAACGAAAGAGGCGACGTCGAAGAGTTCGCGAATAGAGGACTACGACCGTCCCCGCCAAGTATCGTCGGCGTTGGCCGGTTGTCAAGCCCGGCCCAACCGCCGGCCAGGCCGCGACGAAAGTCGCGCACGGGCTGCCAGCAGGCCGTGTAGACCTTCACCACTGCCTGCTGGAGGCTGGGACAGGAGGGCCGGTCCCGGTCGAGGCAGACATCAAACGTCCATGGGCTTGACGGGGGGCAGCCTGTCGTCGTATCTTCTCACCCGTTCGGGTGGTTTCAGGTTCGCTGTTTGCTGTCGGCCCCCGGGTGAACTACTGGTCATCGGTCGTAGCGTCGGGTCGTCCCGACTCTGATGCCCAGCGTCCCCTCTCGGCATTGTCCTCACTGGGCTCGGCTTATCCGACGACACAGCGGATCCATAGGCAATCAGGGAGAGCTATTATGCGTCACGGACTTGGGAGAGTTTTGTCGTTCGCGCTGTTTCTCTCACTCCTGCTGGTCACGGCGACCGGGGCGTTCGCGCAAGGCGGCGCCACGTCGACACTGGCGGGCACGGTGACGGATACCTCCGCAGGCGTCGTGCCCGGCGCCGACGTCACCGCCAAGAACAACGCCACGGCCACGACCTACACGGCCGTCAGCGGCGCGAACGGGGGGTTCACGATTCCGGCGGTGGAACCCGGGACGTATACCGTCACCGTGGCGCTCATGGGCTTCAAGACGGCCGTGCTGAACCAGGTCGTCATCAACGTCGCTGTCACGGCGACCGTCAAGGCCGTCCTCGAGCTTGGCAAGCTCGAGGAGACCGTGGTGGTCGAGGCGGCGGCCCAGATGGTGCAGACGCAGTCCGCGTCGGTGTCGTCGACGATCAACGTGAAGCAGATTCAGAACCTGCCGTTGGCCGGACGGAACGCGTTCGACCTCGTCGCGCAATTGCCTGGCGTGAACAGCAGTACCGGCAGCTCGCGCGATGCCATCGTCAATGGCCTGCCGCAGAGCGTCGTCAACATCACGCTCGACGGCATGAACATCCAGGACAACTACGCGAAGTCGTGGGACGGAATGTTCACGCGCGTCAGCCCACGCCTCGACGCGGTCGAGGAAATATCGATGGGATCGGCCGCGAACTCCGTTGGCGACGCGAGCCAGGGCGGCGTGCAGGTGCGCTTCGTCACGCGCTCCGGGACGAACCAGTTCAAGGGCAGCGTGTACTACTACCTGCGCAGCGACCGGTTCAACAGCAACACTTGGTTCAATCTGAACCGGAACGTCGATGCGCTCGGCAAAGCGACCGCCAAGCCGGTGCAGCAGCAGAACCAGCCCGGCGGCCGCTTCGGCGGCCCCATCTGGAAAGACAAGGCGTTCTTTTTCGTCAACTACGAGTGGATCAGCTCGCCCGGCACCCTCACGCTGAATCCCACGATCATGAGCCCGCTCTCCGAGCAGGGGATGTTCCAGTACTCCGGCGGCACGACGAACCTGATGGCGCTGGCCGCGAGCAAGGGCTACACGTCCACGATCGACCCGCTGATGGCGAAGACGCTGGCGGCCGCGCGCGCGTCCACGTCTCAGGGCACCCTGAACGCCACGACTGACCCATTGACGCAGACGTTGACCTGGCAGTTGCCGACCGCGAGCACCACGAAGTACCCCACGGTCCGGCTCGACTGGAACGCGACTGCCAAGCACCGCGTCTCGTTCACGACGACCTACAACCACCTCATCTCGGATCCGGACACCCAAAACGGGTACTACACCCAGTACCCTGGCTTCCCGAACCGCGGGACCCAGGATTCGGTCCGGTACTCCGGTCAGGCCTCAGTGCGGTCGGTGCTGAGTCCTAACCTCGTGAATGAGGTCCGGGTGGGCGCGACGGGCGGCGCGACGCAGTTCTTCCCGTCGAACAACCCGAGCATGTTCACCGATCAGGGCGGCTACGCGCTGCTCTTCAGCGGGACGAGTCCAACTCGCGGGTTCAAGGGCATCGCCAACCCTTACTCCACCGCGTCGAACAGCTCGCGTGAGGGAACCACCCGGGTCGTCGAAGACACGGTGAACTGGCTCAAGGGGAGGCACAGCCTCAGCTTCGGCGCCTCGTTCACGCAGGCTGGCGTGTGGCTCGCCAACCAGCAGTTCGTGCCGGGGGTCGAGTTTGGGATCGCGACCGGCGATCCGGCCGACGCGATGTTCACGACCGCCAACTTTCCCGGCGCGTCGAGCACGGACCTCACCAACGCCCGGGCCCTCTACTCGCTGCTGACGGGCCGCGTCAACACCATCGGCCGCAACGCCCGGATCGGCGCGGACGGCACCACGTACACCATTCTGGGGTCGAGCATGCAGAAGGGCAAGATGAACGAGCTGGGGTTCTTCCTGCAGGACTCCTGGCGCGTCAAGCCCAACCTCACGGTGAACGCCGGCCTGCGCTACGCGCTGCAGATGCCGTTCTACGCGGTCAACAACAGCTACTCGTCGGCCGACATGGCGGCGATCATGGGGGTCTCGGGCACCGGCAGCGACTTTGCGCCCGGCTCCACCGTCACCGGGCTCGGCAACCTGTTCAAGCCCGGGACGCTCCAAGGAGCGGCGCCCACGTTCAGCATGCTGACGGCGAACACGCATGGGTACAACGTGGACAAGAACAACCTGGCGCCGAGCGTCGGCGTGGCCTGGACGGTGGGGGCCGACCGTGGATTCCTACACAAGATCCTGGGCTCGCCCGGTGACAGCGTGCTGCGCGGCGGCTACAGCGTGGCCTTCCAGCGCCCCGGCATGAGCGACTTCACCGGTGTTTACGGCAGCAACCCTGGCGTGTCGATCGACGCCACCCGCAACCTGGCGAATGGCAACCTCGGCACCCTTCCGCTCCTGCTGAGCAGCGGCAGCCTCGCTGCGCCCCCGATCAACCTGACCCGCACCTATCCGATGTCGGTGCCGTCGGCGAGCACGAGCGTCTACGCCTTCGACCCGAACATCCAGGTGCCGTACTCCACGTCGTTGACCGTGGGGATCCAGCGCGCGCTGACCACGACCATGATGGTCGAGGCACGGTATATCCACACGACCAGCACCGGCCAGTGGACGAACAACAACCAGGTCGGCAACTACCGCAACTACAACGAGATCAACGTCACCGAGAACAAGTTCGCCAACGAATTCCGCTTGGCGCAGGCCAACCTGCAGGCAAACATCGCGGCGAACAAGGGCAACACGTTTGCCTACACCGGCGTGGC
>JANYLG010000106.1 GCA_025363775.1 Acidobacteriota bacterium
TATTGTCGCCGATGCGGCGCTCGGCGGGCGGACTACCATCGTAGCGGTATTTGTGGTCAAATCCCCGAGCGACCGCTACGCCGGCGGGGCGACCGGCAGGTCGCCCGACCGTTGGACGACGGCGACACCGTAGGGGCGACCGGCGGGTCGCCCGACCACCGTGGACACGCCGATGCACCAAGTCTTGCGACAGCACAAGCAGTATCTCCTGACGGGCGTGTCGTACGTCATCCCGATGATCGCATGCGGCGGCATCCTCATCGCGACGGCCATCGCGCTGCTGACGATGCTCTTCCAGGACCAGGCAACCATTGCCCCGCTCGAGCAGGCGGCCGCGTTCATCAACGCGGAGAAGAACGTCCCCGACGCGGAGGCCGCGCTCGCCGGGGCGCGCGACATCCTCGCGGAGCGCTTCAGCGACGATGCCACCGCGCGGGCCACGCTCAGGCAACTCTATTGGAGCCAGGGGGCGGTGAAGTCCGCGGTCGTGCCCGGCAAGGAAACCGAGGGCGCGAAGTTCAAGGACTACTTCGACTGGACCGAGCCGGTCTCCAGCATCCCCAGCCACCGCATGCTCGCAGTCCGCCGCGGCGAGGCCGAAGGGTTCCTCCGTGTCCGCATCGCGCCGCGGGACGAGGGGGCGATTGCCGTCCTCGAGCGCCTGTTCCTCCAGGCGCCCGGCACGCCTGGCGGCGAGCAGGTGCGCCTGGCCGCGCACGACAGCTACAAGCGGCTTCTCGGCTCGGCCATCGAGGGCGAGACCCGGTTCGAGTCGAAGAAGAAGGCGGACACCGAAGCCATCCGCGTCTTTGCCGCCAACCTCCGACAACTGCTGCTGGCATCGCCGCTCGGCCAGAAAACCGTTCTCGCGATCGACCCGGGCTTCCGCACCGGCTGCAAGCTGGTGTGCCTGGACGCGCAGGGAAAGCTCCTGCACCACGACGTCGTCTACCCGACGGCCGCATCACCCGCGCAGATCAAGCAGGCGGGCGACACGGTGCTGGCGCTCGCGCACCGCTTCAGCGTCGAGGCGGTGGCGATCGGCAACGGGACGGCCGGCCGCGAGACGGAGCAGTTCGTCCGCGGTCTCGGTCTCCCGTCCTCGATCCTCATCGCCGTCGTCAACGAGAGCGGCGCATCGATCTACTCGGCGAGCGACGTCGCTCGTGAAGAGTTCCCGGACCAGGACCTGACCGTGCGCGGAGCGGTCAGCATCGGCCGGCGGCTGATGGACCCGCTCTCGGAGCTGGTCAAGCTCGATCCGAAGTCGATTGGTGTGGGCCAGTATCAGCACGACGTCGATCAGCCGTCGCTCAAAAACGGACTCGACGATGTGGTGGTGTCGTGCGTGAACGGGGTGGGCGTGGAGCTGAACACAGCGAGCAAGCAGCTTCTCAGCTACGTGTCGGGCCTCGGGCCGTCGCTGGCCGGGAAGATCGTCGCGTTTCGAAACGAACAGGGTGCCTATCGATCCCGGGACGACCTGCTGCGCGTGCCGCGGCTCGGCCCCAAGGCTTTCGAGCAGTGCGCCGGCTTCCTGCGCATTCGCGGCGGCAGCCACCCACTCGATGCGAGCGCGGTTCACCCGGAGAGCTACGGCATCGTTGACCGGATGGCGAGCGACCTCGGGTGCCAGGTGAGCGACCTGCTGCGCGACGGGACGCTGTGTGCCCGTATCGTGCCAGAGCGCTATGTCACCGATACGGTGGGGCTGCCGACGCTGACCGATATCCTCGCGGAGCTGGCGAAGCCGGGGCGCGACCCGCGGCAGGAGTTCGAGGCGTTCAGCTTCAAGGAAGGCGTGGAGAAGATAGAGGACCTCGAGCCCGGGATGAAGCTGCCGGGGATCGTCACCAACGTCACGGCGTTCGGGGCGTTCGTGGATATCGGCGTGCACCAGGATGGCCTCGTGCACGTCAGCCAGCTGGCCGACCGGTTCGTCAAGGACCCGGCAGAAGTGGTGAAGGTCCAGCAGAAGGTGGCCGTCACCGTGCTCGAAGTGGACATCGCGCGCAAGCGCATCGCGCTCTCGATGCGGACGAACGCCCAGGCCACGCAGCCTCGCGAAGCGCGCACGGCGCCGTCCGGCCCGCGCCCCGCTTCGTCCGGCCCGCGCCCCGCACAGTCGAGCCCGCGCCCCGCTCCGTCCGGCCCGCGCCCGCCGCGCCTCGCACCATCCGCCGCGCCACGCCCGTCAGCCAGCGGCGGCTTCAATGCGTTTGCGGAGGCCTTCGGCAAGCGGACACGGCACTGATCATCGGGAACGGACAGGGGTCGGGGAACGGGGGGGCCAAAGGTCGGGGGACGGGGAACAAAGGTCGGAGGACAGGGATTAGGGGTCGGAGGACCGGGAACAAAGGTCGGGGAACGGGGAATAGAGGTCGGGGAACGGGAACGACAAAGATGTCGAACGTGACGGCCCGGTTTCCAAACGTGTTGCCAAACCGCAAGCGCACACACGTCCCCCACAGACCGGGCCGGATCGTCAGGCAAAAGCTCTGATCGACGGCGCCGGCCACCGGGTCGGGGAAGGCAAGCGGAGATCTGGGCCGGCCGTCGCGTTGCCGGACCGGTAGGGGCCGTGAGCCGACGCCGACCAGGTGGCGACCCACTTGTCGGGCGCCGCGCCCTGCGCCTCCGCGATCTGGACAGCCGCCAGGCAGGCGATGGTCGTCACGATGGCCGCCAGCAGCGTTCGGCCGACGGCACGTGTCCCGCCGATGGACGGCTTTGCTCGTGGCGCGGGATTGGCGTACATCGTGATGTGGCGCCGATCCGCTACCCGGCCTCCTCCTCTGGAGGCTGCGGGCCGAGGCGGATTCCGGCGATATCCGGGTCTTCGCCATCCGCGCTGGCCGCCGCGGGCACCTTGCGTGCGCTCGCTTCGGCCCGACGGGTCGTCTTCTGCTGCTGCCGCTCGCGTTTCGTCTTCTCGCGTTCCCGCTTGAGGAATGACGGTCGTGACCTGTTCATGCTGATGCTCCTCCAACCCGGGTGAACCTCGCGGCATCCGGCCGCGGCACCCATTCACCCATGGTACTCCAAGACGCGCGCCATTTCTCGGGGAAGGTGAGCAGGCTTGACCGAAGCGTCTCGCAGTCGATGCGCTCGCGTGGCCGTCAGATCGGAATCTGCCTCCCGGGGTACATGCGTGAGGAAGACCGTCCTGACCGTGTCACTGGTTGCGGCGCTTGTCGCTGCTCTCGTTCCTCTTCTCGACGCCCATGAGCCCCGGCCGAACCCGCTGCACGAGTGGCTCACGGCCGGCTGCCGAGGACGCGGCCGAGGCGATCGAGCACGTCGGATCGGAACCGATCGATGAAGCCAACGACAAACGCGGCCGGGTCGATCGACGGATCGACGACGAGCGGCGTGAGATCCATCGCGTAGTTGAGCAGAGCGGCCGCGTCGGTGGCGTGCGACGACGCGTAGGTCGCGTGGGCCCGGCGACGGCCCTGCGTCGCGAGATCGTATCGCTTGCCGCCGCAGATCTGCGAGTCGAACACGCCGAGCAGCGCCACCTGCAGGTTCTCGTGCGCCGACAGGTCGAAGGCGACCTTGTCGGCGTCGGGCAGCCAGTCGAGATCGCGCCACACCTCGCAGCCATACAGTCGTGCCGGCCGGGCGTCGGCCGGGAGGGTGCGAATGGCGTCGATCGTCCT
>JANYLG010000107.1 GCA_025363775.1 Acidobacteriota bacterium
CCGAAGATCACGGTGATCCTGCGCAAGGCCTACGGGGGCGCGTACCTCGCGATGTGCGGCAAGGACCTCGGCGCAGACCGGGTCTACGCGTGGCCGACAGCCGAGATCGCGGTGATGGGCGCCGAGGGCGCCGCGGAAATCGTGTTCCGCAACGAGATCGACAAGGCCGAGGACAAGGCGACGAGACGCAAGCAGCTGATCGAGGAGTACCGCGGCCACTTCGCCAACCCGTACGTCGCGGCGGGGCGACGCCTCGTGGACGACATCATCGATCCGGCCGAGACGCGCAAATACCTGGCGCAGGCGCTCGAGGCGCTGCACACGAAGCGCGAGTTGCGGCCGCCGAAGAAGCACGGGTTGATCCCGCTGTAGGACGGGTGTTCAGGCCCGCGCCGATCGCGGGGCTGAAGCCCCGCGCCACACCTGAGTGCCGTGGTCGCGGGTGAGGGAGACAACGATGGTCGAGAAGAAATCGACGCCTCAAAAGTACGCGGCCGACGTGACGGCGGACGTCGTGGCGCGGATCCCCGAACTCGAGGTGCGGATCCCAGACCTCGTAGCGCGGGTCCCCGAACTCGAGGTGCGGATTCCAGACCTCGTAGCGCGGGTCCCCGAACTCGAGGTGCGGATCCCCGACCTCGAGGCGCGGATCGCCGAACTCGAGGTGCGGATTGTCCGGCTCGAGGCCGCGCGCGACGCGGCCATCGCCGGCCTCGTCGCCCCGACCTCGGGGGTGCCCGCGCGCCCGGCAGCGACGACAGTCGCGCCGACCGTCGCCCACGAGAAGATCACCGAAGAAGTTCTGATGGTGATCGCCGCGACCGTGGCGGCCTTCCTCGGGGAGCGAGCGCACGTCCGCCAGGTGCGCCTGGTCGCGTCGGAGGCCTGGGCGCAGCAGGGCCGCGTGTCGGTCATGGCCTCGCACCGATGGGCCGTGCATCGCGGGTAGTCCGGTTGAGTATGACGTTTGCGTCGGGTGACATGGGGAGTCTCGTGTGAAACTGAACATCACGGTTGACGGCAAGGCCTATGAGGTCGATGTTGAAGTGGCCCGGCCCGAACACCCGATCTACGGGGTGGGCGGCTATTTCCCGATGTCGCCCGCGCGGATCCCGGCCCCGGCGCCTGCGGCCTTCTCGCCGCCACCTCCGGTCGCTGGCGAGGCGCCGGCCGCGCCCGTCAACGAAGAGAAGGTCTGCCGCAGCCCGATCTCAGGCATCGTCGTGCGCATCAACGCGCAGCCGGGCCAGCAGATTCAGGTCGGCGACGGCGTACTGGTGCTCGAGGCCATGAAAATGGAAACCGACATCACCGCGCCCGTGGCCGGCAAGGTGAGCACGGTCAAGGTGAACGTGGGAGACAGCGTCAAGGGAGGGCAGGTCCTTGTCGAGTTCGAGTGAATCGCCCCAACAGTCCCTGGCGGGCAAGGCTGACGCCTCGCCCTGCGCCACCCGGTTGACGGACATCGCCGGGTTCACCTGCGTCGACCACGTCGCCATCGCCGTACGGGCCGGCGACCTGGAACCGCAGGTCAACGCCTATACGCTCCTCGGCTTCACGGAAATCCACCGCGAGGAGGTGCGTGGCGGCGACCAGGTACGCGAGGTGCTCCTCCGCATCGGGAACGGGCCCAACCTGATCCAGCTCCTCGAACCGCTCCAGTCCGACTCGCCCGTACAGAAGCTCATCGACAAGAACGGCGGGCGCGGCGGCTTCGCGCACGTTGCGTTCCGCGTGGACAACATCCAGCACACCTTCGATGACATGAAGTCGAAAGGCTTCAACATCATCGACAAGGCGCCGCGGAAGGGCTCGCGCGGAACGACGGTGTTCTTCGTCCATCCCAAGTCGCGGGAGGACGCGCCGTTCGGATTCCTCCTGGAAGTGGTCCAGGAAGGCTAGCGACACGACATCCGGGGAACCGGGAAGAGACGGAATCATGGCCGACCCACAGGACACGCGACTTTCCCTGCCTGACGAGTTCCCGCCGGTGCCCACCTCCGCGTGGGAAGACCAGATCCGGCGCGATCTGAAGGGCGCCGACTACGACAAGCGACTGGTCTGGAAGACCGATGAAGGGATCGCGGTACGGCCGTACTACCGCGCCGAACAGATCGTCGCGCGCGACCCGCTGTCGAACGCCGCTGGCACCTGGGAGATGGTCCTACCGGGACACGAACCGGCGGCGAGCGTCAGCGCGACCGCGTACCACGAACAGGGCGCCACCGCCGTGCAGGAACTGGCCTGGGCGCTTGCGCAGGGCGCCGACCTGCTCGTCTCCGGCGCGCCGGTCACGACATTCGCCTTCGCGGTCGGATCCAATCACTTCATGGAGATCGCCAAGCTGCGGGCCGCCCGGCTGCTCTGGCACGAAGTCGCCTCCGCGTTCGGCGTCCAGGACCAACTGCGGATCCACGCGCGGACGGCCGGCGAGAACAAGACGCTCTATGATCCGTACGTGAACATGCTGCGGGTGACCACCGAGGCGGTGTCGGCGGTCGTTGGCGGCTGTGACTCGCTGACCATCACGCCGTGCGGATTCGACCCGCACCTCGCGGAGAACGTGCACTACATTCTTCGCGAGGAGAGTCATCTCGACAAGGTGATGGATCCCGGCGCCGGTTCCTACTACGTCGAGGCCCTCACCGATGCGCTGGCCGCCGAGGCGTGGACGCTGTTCCAGTCGATCGAGGCGGCCGGCGGATGGGCGGCCTACCTGGACTCGGGAGCGCTCGAGACGGCACTCGGCAGCGCTCGCGCCGCCAAAGACAAGGCTGTCGCGTGGCGACGGCGCGTCCTGGTTGGCACCAACAACTACCCGAACCTGCAGGAACGCGAACTCGACGCGAGCGGCCGCATGGGCGACCTCTGGCGTCTCGCGTCCCCCTTCGAAGCCATCCGGCTGCGCACCGAGCGGCACGCGAAGGCGACGGGACACGTGCCGCGCGTCCTGCTGCTCGAACGCGGCGACGTGAAGATGCGGAAGGCGCGCGCCGCGTTCTGTCTCAACTTCTTCGGCTGCGCCGGCTTCGACATCGTGTCGTCCGACACGCTGGTGGACGCGGACCTCGTCGTGTTGTGCAGTTCCGATCCCGAGTACGTCGAGCTGGCCGCGGCCGTCGTGCCGCGGGTCACAGCGCCCGTCCTCGTCGCGGGCAACCCGAAGGAGCAGATTGACGCGCTGAAGAAGGCAGGCGTGGCCGGCTTCGTCCACGTCCTGTCGAACGCCGTCGAGACGCTGACCGCCTGGCAGACGCGGCTGGGAATGAAGGACTAAAGGCGCCGACTGGCGGCCGCGAGCCGTACCAGGAGATATCGTCATGACACGGCCGGACTTTTCAAAGATCGCGCCCACGACGCACGCCACCCCGACGGCGCCGGCAGCCGGCGGACCGTTGTGGACGACCGCCGAGCGTATCGTGGTGAAGCGATCCTACGCGCAGGCTGATTTGGCGGGCATGGACCACCTGGAGTACGCGGCGGGCATCCCGCCGTACCTGCGCGGCCCGTACGCCACGATGTACGTCATGCAGCCGTGGACGGTGCGGCAGTACGCGGGCTTCTCGACGGCCGAAGAGTCGAATGCGTTCTACCGGCGGAACCTTGCCGGGGGTCAGAAAGGCCTGTCGGTCGCGTTCGACCTCGCGACGCACCGCGGCTACGACTCGGATCACGCCCGCGTCGCAGGGGACGTGGGCAAGGCGGGCGTGGCGATCGACTCGATCCTCGACATGAAGATCCTGTTCGACCAGATCCCGCTCGATCAGATGTCGGTGTCGATGACGATGAACGGCGCGGTGCTGCCGATCATGGCCTTCTACATCGTCGCGGCCGAGGAGCAGGGCGTCGGGCCGGAGAAGCTGATCGGGACCATCCAGAACGACATCCTCAAGGAGTTCATGGTCCGCAACACCTACATCTACCCGCCGACGCCCTCGATGCGGATCATCGGCGATATCTTCCGCTACTGCTCCGAGCGGATGCCGAAGTTCAACTGCATCTCGATCAGCGGGTACCACATGCAGGAAGCGGGGGCCACGGCGGATCTCGAGCTGGCCTATACGCTCGCCGACGGCCTCGAGTACTTGAGGACGGGGATCGCGGCCGGCCTCGAGATCGACGCCTTCGCGCCCCGCCTCTCGTTCTTCTGGGGCGTCGGGATGAACTACTTCATGGAGATCGCCAAGATGCGCGCGGCACGGGTGCTGTGGGCGAAGATCGTGAAGCCGTTCCACCCGAAGAACCCGAAGGCGATGGTGCTCCGGACGCACTCGCAGACCTCGGGCTGGAGCCTGGCGGCGCAGGATCCGTTCAACAACGTCACCCGGACGTGCATCGAGGCGCTGGCCGCGGCGATGGGCCACACGCAGTCGCTCCACACCAACGCGCTGGACGAGGCGATTGCGCTGCCCAGCGACTTCTCCGCCCGCATCGCGCGCAACACCCAGATCTACCTCCAGGAAGAGACGGGCATCACGCGGGTGGTCGATCCGTGGGGCGGCTCGTACTACGTGGAATCGCTCACCCGGGAACTGATGAACCGGGCGTGGACGCTCATCTCCGAGGTCGAGGAACTGGGCGGGATGACGAAAGCCATCGAGAGCGGCCTGCCAAAGATGCGGATCGAGGAAGCGGCCGCGCGGCGCCAGGCGCGCATCGACTCGGGCAGGGAGACGATTGTCGGCGTCAACCAGTACCGCCGCGAGGAGGAAGAGCCGATCGATCTGCGCGAGGTGGACAACGTGGAGGTCCGGCGGAAGCAACTGATCCGCCTCGACGAACTCAAGCGCGCGCGCGACGGCGCTGCCGTCCGCGACGCGCTCGACGCGCTCACGCGCTGCGCCGGGTCCGGACAGGGCAACCTCCTCGATCTCGCCGTGGACGCCGCGCGAAAGCGCGCCACGCTCGGCGAGATTTCCGACGCGCTGGAGAAGGTGTTCGGCCGCTACCAGGCGGTGCACCGCACGATCTCCGGCGTCTACTCCTCGGAGAGCGAGACGGACCCCGAGTTCCAGAAGGCCCGCCAGATGGCGGCGGCGTTCGCGAAGCAGGAGGGCCGTCCGCTGCGCATCCTGGTTGCCAAGATGGGACAGGACGGCCACGACCGCGGCGCGAAGGTGATTGCCACGGCTTTCGCCGACCTGGGATTCGACGTGGACATCGGGCCGCTGTTCCAGACCCCGAAGGAAGTGGCGCGCCACGCCGTGGAGAACGACGTGCACGTACTGGGCGTCTCGACCCTGGCAGGTGGCCACAAGACGCTCATTCCCGAAGTGGTCCGGGAACTGCGCGCGCTGGGCCGCGAGGACATTTTGGTCGTGGTGGGCGGCGTCATCCCGCCGCAGGACTACGAGTACCTGCACAAGGCGGGGGCGGCGGGGGTGTTCGGGCCGGGGACCGTCATCCCGCGCGCCGCGCAGAAGATCCTGGAGGCGTTGCTGACCGGATCGGCGTAGTCCCTGGTGCGCGAAGTCTTCGACGTCTCGAGCCTCTCTGGTTCCGCCTCGACCGGGTTATGATGGACCCGATGGCGCCATCCTCCTCCACGCCCCGCCGGCGCCAGCGGCTGGCCGCCGCCGAGTACGTGGCCGGGATCCGGGGCGGCGACCGCAGCGTGCTCGCGCGTGCCATCACCCTGGTCGAGAGCGAACTGCCCTCGGATGTCGATCTCGCGTCCGAGGTGATCGACGCGTGTCTTCCCGACACCGGCCGGTCGCGCCGCGTGGGCATCACCGGCGTGCCAGGCGTCGGGAAGAGCAGCTTCATCGAAGCCCTCGGCACCTACCTCACGCGAACCGTCGGCGAGACCGTCGCGGTCCTCTCGATCGACCCGTCCAGCCCGCTGTCGGGCGGCAGCATCCTCGGCGACAAGACGCGGATGGAGCAACTGGCCACCGACGATCGGGCGTTCATCCGCCCATCCCCGTCTCGCGGCCACCTCGGCGGCGTCGCCCGACGCACCCGCGAAGCGATGCTCCTCTGCGAGGCGGCCGGCTACCAGAACCTGTTCATCGAAACCGTGGGCGTCGGCCAGTCGGAGACCACCGTGCGGTCGATGACCGACTTCTTCCTGCTGCTGATGCTGGCCGGGTCGGGCGACGAACTGCAGGGCATGAAGCGCGGCATCCTCGAGATGACCGACCTCGTCGCGATCAACAAGGCCGACGGCGACAACCGCACGCGCGCCGAGCGGGCGCGCCACGACTACGAGATCGCGATGCACCTCTTCCCTGCCGCCGCCGACGGATGGAATCCGCGAGTCACGACCTGCTCGGCGCTCAACCGCGACGGCGTGGCGGACATCTGGAACACGATCCTCGAACACCGGGCGCTGCTCGAATCGAACGGCTGGTTCGCCAGGCTGCGCGAACAGCAGGCCCTCGAGTGGATGCGCGAAGCCCTGCTCTACGGGCTCGAGCAGGAAATCCGCCGGGACGACGAGGTCAACGACCGGCTGGCGGCAATGCGCGAGGAGGTCCGCGCGGGCCGCCTCAGCCCGTTCCGCGCGGCAAACGAACTGCTGGCGCTCTTCCGCCGGCGCTGACCGACCCGAGCCCCCGATGCCCCAGGACGGTCCCTCCCGTCGCTTCGACCGCAGCCTCGTAGACGGCCCGCTGCTCCACGCGGTGTGGAAGCTCGCGTGGCCCACGATGCTGCAGAACGCGTTCGCCGGGTTGCAGGGGATGGTGGACCACGCGCTGGTGGGCCACTTTGTCGGCTATACCGCCAACGCGGCGATCGGCGTCAGCTGGCAGATCATCCTGGTCGTCATCACCTTCATCGCGTCGCTGTACACGGGCACGGCCGTGTTCGTCGCGCGGGCGGCGGGGGCGGGTGACTCCGATCGCGTCAACCGCGTGGTCTACCAGGCGTTTCTCGCCTCGCTCCTACTCGCGGGCCTGGTGCTCGCCCCGGCCGGCTACCTGCTGGCCCCTCGCCTCCTCGATATCGTCAACGCCGCTCCCGAAGTGAAGCGCGAGGCGCTGCCGTTCCTGCGAATCATGCTGACCTGCAGCGTCGGCATGCTGGTCTTCTTCATGCTGGGCGGGGCGTTCCGCGCGGCCGGGGATGCGCAGACACCGCTGCGACTCGGCATTGGCGTCACCATCCTGAACGCGGCGCTGAACATCGTGCTGATTCGAGGCCTCGGACCCATCCCGGCGCTGGGGACCGCCGGCGCCGCCATCGGAACCGTCACCGCGAATGCCATCGTCGGCGGAGTCGGCCTGCTGTGGCTCTTCTCCGGCCGGTCGGTGATCCGCTGGTCGCGAGGCATGAGCTGGCGGATCGAGTGGCCGGTGATCCGGTCGCTGTTCGCGATTGGATTGCCCGCCGGCTTCCAGGGGATCGCGATGAATGTGGCGGGGCTGTTCCTTCTCCGGTTCATCGGATCGCTCGGCCACAGCGCGGAGGCACAGGCCGCGTACGCCGTGGGCTACGGCGAGCTGTTCTCGCTGGTCACGTGGACGTCGGTGGGGCTGATGGGCGCCGCCTCGACCGTGGTGGGGCAAAACCTCGGCGCCAACCGCCCCGATCGCAGCGAGCAAGGGCCGGCCATTGCCGCGCGCATCGGCCTCTGCGTCGCCGCCGTGGTGGGCCTGGCGTTCGTGGTGTTCCCGCGGGCGCTGTTCGGGCTGTTCGGGTTGACCGATCCGACCGTGCTGGACCTTGGCAGCCAACTGCTGGGCTTCTTGAGCGTGTCGGGGCTGTTCGTCACCGTGGCGCTCACCTACACCGGGGCGCTCCAGGGGAGCGGGGATACGCGAAGCCCGTTCGTGATCTCGATCATCTCGCAAATCGTCGTGCCGCTCGGGTTGTGCAGCGCGCTCGAGGCCACCGGGCACCTGGCGCCGGCTGGCGTGTGGACCGCCATCGTCCTCGGTCACATCACCCGGGCCGCGCTCAGCGTGGCCCGGTTCAAGCAGGGAAAGTGGCGATCGATCCGGGTGGAACTGGGGCACAGCTAAGACATCCCGTTGCCGGCGGCGCCGCAAGCCGCTACACTGCTATCTTCATCGATAAGCAAGACAGGTGTTCGCTCCTTCGCTCCGACCGGGTCCGCCGGCCGGCTATCGCCACAGGGCAACGTGTTCCAGAGGAGGACGGCACGATGAGAATCGTTCGGGACTTGCTGAACGCGAAAGGCCGCGATGTCCACTCGATTAGCCCGGAGGCTTCGGTGTACGACGCCCTGACGCTGATGGCCGACCGGAACATCGGCGCGGTCCTGGTGGTCGACCGGCAGGGCACCATGGTCGGCATCCTCTCCGAGCGCGACTACGCGCGCAAGGTTGTGCTCCGCGGGCACGCGTCCCGGGACACGCCAGTCTCAGCGATTATGACCGAGGACGTGGTCTGCATCCCGCCCGAGATGACCATCGACGAGTGCATGGGACTGATGACGATGCGCCACATCCGTCACCTCCCGGTCACGGAGCATCAGCGGCCCATCGGGGTGGTGTCGATCGGCGACGTCGGGCGGGCGTTAATCGAGAACCAGGGATTCGTCATCGAACAGCTCGAGCGATATATCTCCGGGGCCAGGTAGCGATCTTCGAACCTGAGCATCCGGATCCCGGAGGGCGTGGCCGGCGTCATAAGCAGTGACATGGAGAACAAGCCCACTGCGGCGGACGAGGTTTCGAGGGACGAGGTTTCGAGGGACGAGGTTTTGAAGGACGAGGTTTTGAAGGACGAGGTTTCGAAGAGCGACGTCGAGTGGCAGGAGACGCTGAGCCCGCAGGAGTATCGCGTGTTGCGGCAGCGCGGCACGGAGCCGGCATGGTCGCACCCGTTCAACGAGGAGCACCGCGAGGGCCATTTCCTCTGTGCCGGCTGCGGTGCCCCGCTCTTCTCGTCCGACGCGAAGTACGACAGCGGATCGGGGTGGCCAAGCTACTTCGCACCGCTCGAGAACGCGGTGGATACCACCGTCGATCGCAGCCACGGCATGGTTCGCACCGAGATGCACTGCCGGCGGTGCGCAGGCCACCTGGGACACGTGTTCGAGGACGGCCCGGCGCCCGCCGGGTTGCGCTATTGCACGAACGGAACCTCGCTGAAGTTCCAGCCGAGGACGACATAGGCTGTGGTCAGCGGCGGCCGCCAGGTGGGACCCCGCGGTCAAGGCCCCTTACCTGGCGACAGGATCGCGGGCGGCGACGTCGAACGGTTGTCGGCCGCTACTTCTTCGCTGTCGTCTCTTCCATCTTCGAGGCGGTGATCCAGGTCTTGCCGTCAGTCTCCGCCACCACGCCCGTCACCGTCGCGGGCTTCTCGCCCGTGCAGATGTGCCCGAACTTCTTGGACACGTCATTCTTGGCGATGTAGTATTCCATCGTCTGGCCCTTGTCGTCCTTCACGACGAGGACGTCCTGGCATACCTTGGCGTCGGCCTTCTTCAGCGTGCACTTGGCGCACATGATGCTGCCGGTCAAGGTGGTGTCAGCCGCCGCCGCCGTTCCGACGAACCCGACGATCACGGCTGCTGCCAACGCGCCGAGCAAGAGGCTCTTCATACGATCGGCTCCTTTGAACGCGTGGTCGTTCCACGCACGGATGTCACGGATAATTTGACTATAGCACGCGGCCGGGTGCGGACAAGGTACGATGCGCCCGAGGCCCGGGTGTCTGCGCAGCCCGTGCCAGGCATGCTCAGCTGACAGCCGCCACCGCCTGCTCCTTGGTATTGGCGAAGTCCTCGGCGTCTTCGTACCCTGACTGCTTCATGCCCGTCGCGCGAATGACGAACCCGCTGACCAGACCGCCCAAGAGCGCCAGAACGAGCGTGACCGCGATTCCGGTCAACTGCGCAGCCGCCACCCCCGGTAGGACGACAATTGCCGCCAGACCGCCGAACAGCCCTGGCATCCCGTGCAGGTTGTGCACGCCGCAGGTATCGACAATTCCGAACCTGCGCTGAAGACGCGGCTGCACGAAGGCGTACCCGAACACACACAAGGCGCCCGAGAACAGGCCGATCGCGAAGGCAAACGAGATGGGCATCACGTTGCATGTGGCCCCGATCGCCACGCCTCCGGCTAGCGCGGCGTTCGCTATGTCAGCGATGGCCACCTTGCCCTTACCGAGAATCGAACTGAAGACATACGTGGACATCGTCGCCCCGCACAGTGCGATGACCGTATTGACCGCGGTAGCGGCCAACTGGCCAGGCGGCACCACCGCGCAGCAGAAACTCGGCCAGAAGAGCCAGAGCACCATCGAACCGATCATCGAGAAGCGGTTTGACGCTGCGTCGCTCGTCACTTCCACGTTCCGCTGCCGTTGGCTCGTGAGCGCGACCGCCAGTCCCAGGCCGAAGTAGGCGCCGAAGGCGTGGATGCTGATCGAGCCGGCCGCGTCAGTGAATCCCTTGGTGACGCCGAGCCCCCCGTCGAGGACGAGTCGCTCGTTGAGCATGTAGAAGGGAATCATGACGACGGCCAGCAGGGCGTATTGATAGAGGCGGACGCGTCCGAGCACAGCGCCGGCGGCAATCAGGGCAGACGCGACGGCGAACTCGGCGAGCAACAGTGCCTTGATCGAGTGCGGCTCGACGGCCTCCGCCGACAGCACTCCGCTCGCCCGCAAGCCGATGTACAACGGCACGCCGGCCGCCACGACCAGGTAGGTCCCCGTGACGGCGCCATAGCCATAGCGGTTGGCGAACACCATCAGGAAGCCGAAGCCGAGCAGCAGCATCGCCAGGATGTGGATGGCGAAGCCGTACTGTTGAACCTCGCGGACGGTATTCGCGATGTCGCCCGGCGCGGCGCTTTGAGCGGCGGACAGCGCGGGCGTGAGCAGCAGCAGAACCAGACCCTTCCCGACCGACCAGAACGAATGCATGATGCCATCCTCTGAGGGCGTGATGTGGATGCGACGAGACGTGAAGCGGGCACGACGTGAAGGACAGTCCCTCGCGGTGGCAATCCAGCGGGGAGACTCTCAGCTCAGGGCTACCTGACGAGTTTGCGGTACTTGATGCGGTGCGGCCTGTCGGCTTCGGCACCCAGCCGCCGATGGCGGTCGGCCTCGTAATCCTGGTAGTTCCCCTGGAACCATTCCACCTCGCTGTCGCCCTCGAACGCCAGAATGTGGGTGGCAATGCGGTCGAGGAACCAGCGATCGTGGCTGATTACCAGCGCGCACCCCGCGAAGTCCACCAGCGCGTCCTCGAGCGATCGGAGCGTGTCCACGTCGAGGTCGTTGGTCGGCTCGTCGAGCAGCAGCAGGTTACACCCGCCGCGGAGCAACCGCGCCAGGTGGAGACGGTTCCGCTCACCTCCTGACAGCGTCGCGACGGTCCGCTGCTGATCGCGTCCCTTGAAGTTGAACCAGGAGGCGTACGCCCGCGAGGGCACGGCTCGCTTGCCGATCAGAATCTCGTCCTGCCCGCCCGAGATCTCTTCCCACACGGTCCTGGCCGGGTCCAGCCCGTCGCGGCTCTGATCGACATAGCCGATCTTCACGGTCTCGCCGACTCGCAACGTGCCGGCGTCGGGCGCCTCCTGGCCGGTGATCAGCCGGAACAGCGTGGTCTTGCCCGCCCCGTTCGGCCCGATGACGCCGACGATGCCGCCGCGCGGCAATTTGAAGTCCAGGCCGTCGATCAGCAGGTTGTCGCCGTAGCCTTTTCTCAGCCCGCTGGCCTCGACCACCACGTCGCCCAGGCGCGGCCCTGGCGCGATGTAGATCTCCCCGCGCTCGATCCGCTGCGCCGAGTCCTCTCTGAGCATCTCCTCGTAGGCGTTCAAGCGCGCCTTGCCCTTCGCCTGCCTGGCGCGGGGCGACATCCGGATCCACTCCAGCTCGCGTGCCAGCGTCCGCTGGCGCCGGGCCGCATGCTTCTCCTCGTGTTCCAGCCGCTGCTCTTTCTGCTCGAGCCACGACGAGTAGTTCCCCTGCCACGGAATGCCGTGCCCGCGATCGA
Source organism: Acidobacteriota bacterium (assembly GCA_025363775.1). GTDB lineage: Bacteria > Acidobacteriota > Vicinamibacteria > Vicinamibacterales > Fen-181 > FEN-299. The sequence continues at coordinate 11,933 of JANYLG010000107.1, forward strand.
GTTCGAGGATCCAGCCGGCCACGTTGTCGAGGAAGTACCGATCGTGCGTCACCGCGACGACCGTTCCAGAGTAGTCGTGGAGGAACCGCTCGAGCCAGGCGACGGATTCAGCGTCCAGGTGATTGGTGGGCTCATCGAGCAGCAGCAGGTCGGGCGACCGCAGGAGCAATCGACACAACGCCACCCGGCGACGTTCGCCGCCCGAGAGCGTCCGCACGTCCGCGTCGGCGGGCGGCACGCGGAGCGCATCCATGGCCAGCTCAACCCGGGAATCGAGGTCCCACGCCGAGGCCGCCTCGATCCGGTCCTGCAGGGTGCCCTGCTGGTCCAGGATCTTGTCCATCTCCTCGGCCGACAGATCCTCCCCCAGGCGCTCGGTCAGCCGTTCGTACTCGGCCAGCAAGGCCCTGGTTTCAGCTACGCCCTCCTCGATGTTCCCGAGGACGTTTTTCTCCGGATCCAGAGCCGGCTCCTGCGGCAGAAAGCCGATCGACACCCCCTCGGCCGGAAACGCCTCACCGCCGAAGTCACGATCGAGGCCAGCCATGATCCTGAGCAACGTGCTCTTTCCGGCGCCGTTTGCCCCGAGGACTCCGATCTTGGCCCCCGGGAGGAACGACAGCCAGATATCCTCGAGGATCGTCTTGTCGGGAGGGTGAACCTTGCCCAGGCCCTTCATGGTAAAGATGTATTGGTAGGACGCCACGGCTGCTCCAATTCTAAGAAGACCCGGCTATTCTTGCACACATGGAGCAGTTGCAGACCTGACTAAGGCCGAGCTGGAGAACCGTCGTCTTGGGGTCAGAGGTGCGCCGCTGCCCCCTGCAGTAGTAAAATAGTGCGGTTTCATAGAACTCGACACTTGACGCGGGAGAATGGCACATGACGGCCGGTCGGACAGAGGACTCTTCGCCCTTCGTGACACCGGATAACGCCGGAGGCACAGACAGCCGCCGGAATACCGTCACCGAAGTGGAAGTCGCCCGGCGCCTGGCCGAGGCTCGTGACCGACTCCGGCGCCGCGCGCACCTGGCCGACCCGCCGCCGACGCACTATCGGCGCGAGCAGGAACGCCCGTTCACCGCCGAGGAACGCGACCGGGTCACAATCCTGATCGGGGGCCTGACTGCCCGGCACGAGCAGCTGATCCAAGCCATCCTCGAAGCGTGCGGGCATCACTGCCAGCCGCTGCCCCAGCCCGACCTGACGGCCTGTCTGGTGGGAAAGCAGTACGGCAACAACGGGCTGTGCAATCCCGCCTATTTCACGGTCGGCGCGTTGGTGAAGTACCTCCAGCATCTGGAGTCGAGCGGGATCTCCCGCCAGGAGGTCGTCGATCGGTACGTGTTCTTCACGGCGGGCGGCTGCGGCCCGTGCCGGTTCGGCATGTACGAAGGGGAGTTCCGGCTGGCGCTTCGCAACGCCGGCTTCGAGGGGTTCCGAATCCTGAGCTTCCAGCAGGGCGACGGCGTGAAGGCCAACACCGGGGAATCGGGGCTCACACTCTCGCTGCTGCTCGGCCTGGGCGCGCTCAACGCGTTCCAGACGGCCGACATCCTGAACGACGTCTCGTACGCCCTCAGGCCCTACGAGGTCGTGCCCGGATCCACCAATCGCCAACTCGAGGAGGCGATGACGCTGCTGGCCGACGACTTCCGGGCACGCCAGCACCTGAAGCCGGACACGATCCTGCCCGCGTGGCTGTGGAAGCGTGTGTCGGCGAAGAAGGTGCCGCGCCAGACGACGGAGGTGCTCATGAACATGCACGAGCACCTGTATGGCCCGCTGATGAAGAACGTGATGCGGGCGTGCCGCGATCGCCTGGCGGTCGTCGAGGTGGACCGGCTGCGCGTGAAGCCGATTGTGAAGATCACCGGCGAGTTCTGGGCCCAGTCCACCGAAGGGGACGGCAACTTCCGGATGTTCGAGTTCCTCGAGCGTGAAGGCGCCCACGTCCTCGTCGATCCGATCAGCACCTGGCTGATGTACCTGCTGCGGCAGGAGCACGCGCGCGTGCTCGATCGTCGCGGCGTGAGCGTGCCGCGAAGCGGGCCGATCGGGGCGCGCCTGAAGGCGAAGACATCCGACGAGTGGCGGACGCTCTGGAAGCGCATGGCCTTCTCGGCGGGCAATGCGATCTACCGCCACCGCTACCACCGCCTGTGCCGGGCGCTCGGCGACCTTCCGCACCACCTGGTAAACCAGGAAGCCCTGGCGAAGGCCGCGCACGAGTTCTACCACAGCCTGGCGCGCGGGGGCGAAGGGCACCTCGAGGTTGGCAAGAACATCTACTACCACGCGCAGGCCAGCGCCCACATGGTGCTCAGCCTGAAGCCGTTCGGGTGCATGCCGTCCACGCAGTCCGACGGTGTGCAATCGACGGTAGCCGCCCGCGTGAAGAACGTGCTGTTCCTCCCCATTGAGACCGCCGCGGAAGGAGAGCTGCACGCCCACAGCCGCGTGCAGATGGTGCTGGTCGAAGCGCGCGAGCGGGCCGAAGAGGAGTTCGACCGGTCGCTGACCTCGACCGGAAAGAAGCTGAACGAGATCCGGCGCTACGTTGACGATCACCCTGAGCTGCGCAGCCCGTTCCACCATGTACCGGCCAGCCCTGGCGTTGCCGGCGTCGCCGCCAACTTCGTGCTCCACGTGAGCCAGCTGATCGATCGCGACGGCGCCTGGCGATCCAGGCGCGTCCCCGCGCAACCCGGATTGCGCCCGTCAGCCAACCAGCAGGTGCCATGAGCGATTCAGATCCCAGATTCCTCCTCGGCCTCGACGCCGGGTCCACCACGGTCAAGGCCGTGGCCGTAGACATACGTACTGACGAAATTGTCTGGCGGGACTACCAGCGCCACGAGAGCCGCCCCGCCGAGAAGCTGCTCGAGATGCTGACACGCCTCGAACAGGAGGCCGGCGTCGTCGCGGGCAGCGCTCGCGCGTACATCACGGGATCGTCCGGCGTGGCGTACGCCGAGCTCATCGGGGCGCACTACATTCAGGAGGTGGCCGCGGTCGCGATGGCCGTGGAACGGCGCCACCCCGATGTGCGCACGGTGATCGAGCTTGGCGGCCAGGACGCGAAGATCATCGTCTTCGACGAGGAGACCGAAGAGCGATCGCGCAAGACGGTGTCGATGAACGACAAGTGCGCGGGCGGCACCGGCGTCGTCATCGACAAGATCTCCGCCAAGCTGAAGGTCGCCCCGGACGCGTTGATGAACCAGCCGTACGCGGGAGTGAAGGTCTACCCGATTGCGGGCAAGTGCGGCGTGTTCGCCGAAACCGACATCAACGGCCTGCAGAAGCGGGGGGTCGCGGCCGAAGAGCTGATGGCCTCGCTCTTCGACGCCATCGTCCTGCAGAACCTCAGCGTGCTGTCGCGCGGCCATGTCCTGCCGCCGAAGGTGCTGCTCCTCGGCGGCCCGCACGCGTTCATCCGCGGCCTGCGAGAAGCGTGGCAGGCGCACATCCCCGGGCGCTGGAAAGAGCGCGGCCTGGCGGTGCCGGCGGGGGCGAGCCCGGAGGACCTGATTGTCGCGCCTCCGATGGCCGAGTACTTTGGCGCGTTGGGCGGCGTGGAATACGGCCGTCGCGAGCGCGAGAGGAGCACCCAGTACCTGGGGGCGAGCCGGCTGGCCGAGGCGGTCGCGCGCGGCCACGAGGGAACGCGGCGCGGCGCGGCGGCGGTTGGCGCGACGGGCATGGACCTGGCCGAGTTCCGGCAGAAGTACGACCGGCCGGCCTGGACCGCGCCCGCGATCGAACCGGGGACGCTCGTCCGCGGCTTCATTGGCCTCGACGCCGGGTCCACCTCCACCAAGGCGGTGCTGCTCGACGAGGACGGCCGGGTCCTCGCGAAGGCCTACCAGCTCTCTCGAGGGAACCCGATCGAGGACGCGATCGAGATGTTCGGATCCGTGCGCCAGCAGATCGAGTCGCAGGGGGCGCGCGTGGAGGTGTCCGGGCTGGTGACGACCGGCTACGCCAAGGATATCCTGAAGGACGTCTTCGCGGGCGATGCGGCGCTGGTCGAGACGGTGGCGCACGCGAACTCGGCGCTGCACATCTACGACGACCCGCACGTCATCGTGGACGTCGGCGGCCAGGACATCAAGATCATCGTGCTCCACGGCGGCCGCGTGAAGGACTTCCGCTTGAACACGGGGTGCTCGGCGGGCAACGGCTATTTCCTGCAGGCGATCGCGCACAGCTTCGGGTACCCGGTCGAACAGTTTGCGGAGGCCGCGTTCACGGCGCGCGAGATGCCGGTGTTCGGGCAGGGGTGCGTGCTGTTCCTGCAGTCGGAGATCGCCAACGTCCAGCGGCACGGCTGGAAGCCGGAGGAAATCCTTGCGGGGCTCGCCGCGGTGCTGCCCAAGAACGTCTTCCTCTACGTGGCGAAGGCGCCCAACCTCTCGCGGTTCGGCTGGCGGTTCGTCCTGCAGGGCGGCACGCAGCGCAACCTGGCGGTCGTCAAGGCAGAGGTCGATTTCATCCGCGACAACTTCCGCGGACAGGCGCGGCAACCCGACATCGTGTTGCACGAGCACTGCGGCGAAGCCGGCGCGATCGGCGCGGCGCTCGAGGCGATCCGGCTCTGGCGACACGGACACCAGACGACGTTCATCGGGCTCGAATCGGCCGAGCGAATCACCTTCCAGACGCGGTGCGACGACGAGACCCGGTGCCACTTCTGCAAGAACGAGTGCGTCCGCACCTTCATCGACGTGTCGATCGGCCCGAAGGCGGCCGCGGACGCCCAGGTGGCGGCAGACATCGAGCGGGTGTCCCACCGACGGTTCGTCGTGGCGGGCTGCGAGAAGGGGTCGGCCGAGGACATCTCGCACATGCGGGATATCAAGGCGGCCGAGGACGCGGTGAAGAAGCGCACGCCAAACCTCGTCGCGATGGCCGCACGCGAGGTGTGGACGCTGCGTCACCCGGCCAGCGTCGCAGATCCCGCGCCACCGAAGGGGTGGACGGCGGCGGCGCGCGCCCGTCGCGCGCTGGTCGGGAAGCGCGGCTCGGTACGGATCGGCTTCCCGCGCGTGTTCAACATGTACGCGCTGGCGCCGTTCTTTACCGGGTATCTCGAGAGCGTGGGCGTCGATCCGAAGAACATCGTGTTCTCGGATTTCACCAGCATGGACATGTACCGGACGGGGACGACGCGCGGATCGATCGACCCGTGCTTCCCGTCGAAGATCGCGCTCGCCCACGTGCACAACCTGCTGTTCGTCAAGCACAAGCGCACGCCGATCGACTGCATCTTCTTCCCGATGATCGAAGTGCTGCCGTCGCGGTTCGTGGCCACCCGGGCCAGCAACGCCTGCCCCACCGTCTCGCTCACGCCGCAAACCGTGCGGGCGGCGTTCACCAAGGAAGGGGACCTGTTCGCCGAGCAGGGCGTGCAGTACCTGGACGGCCTCCTCGACATGGGGGACGAACCGCTCTTCCGCCGGCAGATGCTGGACATCTGGGGGCCGGTGCTCGGGCTGTCCTGGGAGGAGAACGAGCGCGCCATCGAGGCGGGGCACGCGGTGCTGGCCGACTACGAGAGGGTCGTGCGGTCGGCCGCGCGCGAGGCGCTCGACGCCCTCGAACGCGAGAACCGTCTCGGGATCCTCCTGCTCGGGCGCCCGTACCACCACGACCCTGGCTTGAATCACGGCATCCCCGAGGAACTGCAGAAGCTCGGCTACGCCGTGTTCTCGCAGAGCACCCTGCCGCTCGACGAGGACCTGCTCGAACGGATGTTCGGCGACGAGGTGCGCGCCGGCGTGATCAAGCACCCGCTCGACATCTCGGACGTGTGGAAGAACTCGCTGGCGGCGAGCAGCAACCTGAAGATGTGGGCGGCGAAGTTCGCGGCGCGCCACCCGAACCTGGTGGCGGTGGAACTGTCGAACTTCAAGTGCGGCCACGACGCGCCGATCTACGCGACAATCGAAGAGGTCATCGAGCGGTCCGGTACGCCGTACTTCGGCTTCAAGGACATCGACGAGAACAAGCCGACCGGCGCCATCAAGCTCCGGCTCGAGACGATTGACTACTCGTTGAAACGGGCGCGCGAATCGCTGCTCGACAAGGGACGACAGGCCGAGCGGATCGAGCGGTGGCTGACCGCCTACGAGCGACGGCTGCGGCGCCAGTTGGGGGCGTCGGATACGGTGGACGACCACCAGCCCGAGGTCATCCCGCTGCAGCCGATCGGGTAGGAGATCGAGCGAGTCCAGACCCCGTGTATCCGGCCTGTCAGCACTGCTATAATCGTCGACGTGACGCAGACGTCGCTCAACCTCGACACATCACCAGACATCGAGCGCCGGCAGGTCGAATCGTGGCGGCAGATGTCAGCCGCGCAGAAGGCCGCGATGGTGACGGGCCTGACGCGCGCGGCGTACGCCATGACCTCCGCAGGGGTGAGGCAGCGCCATCCTGACGCGTCACCCCGCGAGCACTTCCTGCGGGTCGCCGTCATCGTGCTGGGGCCGGATCTGGCACGCCTGGCGTACCCCGATGCGGCTGGGGTGATCTCCGGGTGACAGAGCCCATCGATCCGATCGAGACGGCTCTGCTGGTCGTGCGCCATCTCGACGCGATGGACATCCTCACACGATCGGAGGGTCGATCGCCAGCTCGTTCGCCGGGGAGCCCCGCTCGACCGTCGACATCGACATCGTGGTTGCGCTCGAGGAGCGGCATGTCGAGGCGTTGGTGGCGGCGCTCTCGCCGGAGTGACCGTGGGCTTCGGCCATCTCGGGCAGGTTAGCGTCTACAGCCGCCTCGGCCGGCCAGTTCCCGACGCGACGATAGAGGAGCTTGAACAGGTCTGACGTGTCTTGAAACGCCGCTACGGCCCACGGGTGCAGGAGTAGCATCAGTTTGGGTGCTACTCGGGTGTTGGCCTCGTCCGCTTCCAGAAGTTCGCGAACCCCATTCACATTCCCCTGCGCGACGACAAAGGCCCCGGTATCGTGATCCGTTCCGACGTTGACAAAGCCCTCGTTGCGCCCGATGTCGTAAATACCGTACGGAAAGGCACGGGGCACCGAGGGACTTCGAAGCGGAGGCCGGCGGCCCTGGACCGGGCTCGTGGTGATCGCCCCTGTAAAAGTCGTTGGCGGCAACCAACCTCGACGATTCTTCGTCTAAATCGGCGTTGGACGTGCCCAGGTCCTCACCTGCAGGGAGCATCGTTTTGAAAGTAGAGAGGTGTTCAGCATGCGGCTCTTTGTGAAAGCCCGACGTTTTCTCCGACATCTCTTTACCTCTCGTTGTGTGGAGGTAGACCTGGACGAGGAGATTCATTCCCACCTCGAAATGGTGACAGAGGAAAACATCCGAGCAGGCATGCCGCCGAAGGAAGCGCAACGTGCCGCGCGGATCGAACTTGGCAACTGGCTCCACTCCGTGCTCTCCGATTGCCGCTACGCTCTTCGGCAACTCCGCAAGAATCCCGGCTTCACAGCCGTCGCCGTCCTCACCCTAGCCCTCGGCATCGGTGTGACCACGGCGATGTTCAGCGTCGTATACGGCGTGTTGTTGCGGCCGCTGCCGTACCCCGATCCGAACCGGATCATGGCCGTCTTCGAGGTCACCTCGAAGGGCAGGCCGTCGCGCGTTGCGGACCCGAACTTCGACGAGTTTCGCGACCAAAGCCGCAGCTTCCAGGCGATTGCCAAATACAATGACAACGTCGCGTCCGTTTCGGGAGCTTCGCAGCCCACGCGCACGACGGTTGCACGCGTCTCGCCCGACTTTCTCAAGGTCTTCGGTATTCAGCCGATCGTCGGACGGGATTTCAACGCCAGCGACGCGAAAAGAGAGGCGGGCCCCACCGTTCTTGTCAGCTATGGATACTGGAGGCAATATCTCGGATCGCCGTGGGATCTCTCGCAGTCGCACCTGAAGATTGATAGCGCGGTCTTCTCCGTTATCGGCGTGCTTCCGGCCGGCTTTCGTTTCCCAGCAGACGTCGATCTGTGGCTGCCAGCCGATTTGGAGGGCGAAAACCCAAGCAGGACGTCGCATAACTACAATGCGGTCGGACGCCTCCGCGACGGTGTCACTGTCGAGCAAGCGAATCGAGATATTGGCGCGATAGCCCGGCGCATTCACGATACATCGAGCGAGCAAGGCGATTATCTCCTCAAAGATGGAATTGTCGTCCCGCTACAGGACTCAATCACGGGCAAGGCTCGCTCCCCACTGCTAGTCCTGCTCGGTGCGGTGGGATTTCTGCTGCTGGTGGCGTGCGCGAACGTGGCGAATTTGCTGCTGGCACAAATGTCGGTGAGAGAGCGCGAGCTCGCCATTCGTAGCGCGCTCGGTGCGGCGCGCGGACGGCTGATCCGTCAATTCCTTACCGAAGCGTTCCTGCTTTCGCTCGTGGGCGGCAGCCTTGGCGTACTGGGTGCGCTCGGGGGCGTGGCGGGATTAGTTGCGCTGGCGCCGGCAAATCTGCCGCGGCTGGACAGCGTCTCGATCAGTATTCCAGTCCTTGTGTTCGCGTTCCTCCTTTCCACAGCGATCGCCGCCGGCCTCGGAGCGTTTACCGCCGCACGCACGACTTCCGGGGACCTGCGCGAGGGCCTCGTGGAAGGCGGGCGTGGACAAGCGGGTTCGCAAGGCAGCCAGCGCGTTGGCCGGGTAATCGTGGCGGCGCAGATTGCGATCACATTGGTTCTCGTGGTCGGAGCGGGATTGTTCGGCCGCAGCCTGATGAAAGTGCTCGAAGTGAATCCCGGCTTCCGCGTGGATAACATTGTCACGATGGACGTCTCGCTTCCATGGGTCGACGATCCCAAAGTAAAGGCAGGTCAGGCGATTTTCTTTTCAAACCTGATTGACCGGCTCAAACACATCCCGGGCGTGCGCAAGGTTGGCGCGACTAGCGGCCTGCCGATGGATGGCGGCCTTCCCGATGGAATGTTTCTACTGATGACGCAGAATGAGATTCCGAAGACCACGGATGGTCTTGGCGCGCTGTTCCAGCAAAGAGAGCGCATTGGCAATGCGGACTTCTGCGTTGCCACGGACGGATACTTCCAGGTTCTCGGAATTCCGCTGATTCGAGGGCGAATCTTTGACGAGCGCGACGGCGCGAATTCTCCGCACGTTGCCGTGATCACCGAATCGCTTGCGCGCGACCGGTGGCCAAATCAGGACCCGATCGGCCACACGATTGAGTTTGGAAACATGGATGGCGACTTGCGTTTGATATCCATCGTCGGGATCGTGGGCGACACTCACGTATATGGCCTCGACGTGCCGCCGCGTCCGACTGTTTACGTGAATTTGTTCCAGCGGCCGCGCGCGGCGATCAGTTTTACGATGCTGAGCGATGCCGACACGCGGTTGGTCGCCTCGGCATCGCGAGGAATCCTGCAGGACCTCAACCCTGAGATTCCGGCGAGGTTCCGAACGTTTTCGCAAGTGTATTCCGCTTCGTTGGGCTCGCGGAGATTCAACGTCATTCTCATGGGATTCTTCGGAATCACCGCGATGCTGCTCGCAACGACAGGGGTGTTTGGCGTGATGGCCTATTCGGTCAGCCGCCGCACGCGGGAAATTGGCGTACGTGTCGCTCTCGGGGCGGCCACCGGCGATGTTCTGAGGATGATCTTGGGCCAGGGATTGCGCACGATCTTCATTGGGGTGGCGATTGGGATTATCGGTTCGCTGGCCCTGTCGCGCACCGTGGCGTCGCTGCTCTTTGGCGTGACTGCCACCGATCCGCTGACTTTCGGCGGTGTGACGCTGCTCCTCGTGGGGGCAGCGCTGCTGGCTTGCTACATTCCGACGCGGCGGGCAACGAAAGTAGACCCAATGGTTGCGTTGCGGTACGAGTGACGATCGAACCCGATTTCTTATTCTTCCGATCGAGGCCGCGCACCGAAACCTGGCGAAGCCGGCCGCGAGACAACTGCAGGGGCGACCGGCCGGTCGCCCCTACACCCACCAACCGGCCGGTCACCCCACCGTGTGGACACAGACGTACAGTCCCCTTGGCAACATCTTCGTCTCGGCTCTCGTCGGGGCCATACCCGTCGCTTTTCTCTTCTGGGCGCTGGCCGTCCTGAAGATGAAGGGCCACGTGGCCGGGCCGTGCACGACGGCGCTGGCCGTGGGGGTGGCGATCGTCGTGTACCGCGTACCGGCGTCGCGGTGCTTGGCTACGCCACGACCATTATTCGGAGTGTCTCCTCCAGCCTGATCGTCGAGCAGCGGGGTCTGAACCTCTCGCCGCCGGTGAGCATCGGACCGCGCATCTGGTTCCACCCCGAGCTGATGAGCGCGCTGTGCCTGGTACCCGGGCTGATCGGGTATCCCCCTGGCGACCTCGGCGATGTTCGATCGCTATGTCGAGGCGACGAGCGACCCCGAACTCGGCCTCGACGTGGACAGCCCGGGGCATCTCGCGGATCTGCTGCGGCGGCCCTCGCCGGCCGGCAGCACGACGTCGCCTGAACCGGCCCTCGTCCCTGACCACCAGAGACCCCGTCGAGACCACGCGTTCTGCCGGGCCGTCGTCGCGGTCTGCCCGTGCCGAGCGCTTGGCTACCTGGGGCCAGACCGGTTGATCAACCTAAGCGCTTCGCTTATAGTATTCTCATGCCCGTGAAGGTGCGCGAGATGCTGAAGCAGCTGGCCGCGGAGGGCTGGGTCGTTATCCGGCAGCGCGGCAGTCATCGTCAGCTCGCCCACCCCACGAAGCCTGGCACGGTCACCGTGGCCGGCCAATCCTCGGACACTCTGTCGCCTGGTACGGAGGGCAGCATCCTCCGGCAAGCCGGGCTCGCGGATCGCAAATGACCATGGACCAGCACATCGCCCGCCTTCGTGCCCGCGTCGCCGATCTCGAGGCGCTGTGCGCCGCCGCCTACCAGTTCGGGGGTGCGGTCGGTGCACCAGAGGTCTGGCTCGACGCGCTCTGGGAGGCGTCCCAAGGCAACGCCTTCTCCACGGAGCGACTCTTGCCCGTACTCGCTGAGGAGTGCGACGCGGTGGCGAACCTGCACAAACAGCTCGAGGACGTTCGTCGAATCGTCGCCGTGGGCCCCGCGGCGGCGGAACTCGGACGCGTGGGGGGCCAACGCACCTCCGCGGCGAAACGACGCGCCGCCAGAGCCAATGGACGCAAGGGAGGCCGGCCTCGTGAGCAGGCGGCTCCTGTGCGTTGAAGCTCGCCTGGTGACCGGGGCAGTCAACGGCTACCCGACTGCCCCAACAGAGCCAGCCGTTTCGTCGAGCCCGCGGCGCGTGTGCAACGTTCGAGCAACTGAGGTCGCGGCAAGGTGGAGTTTCGAGGGGGCTCGGGGGGGGTGCGGCCTCAGCTCTTTCTCCACTCAGGAGCTCGTGCCCAACGAGACGATAGGAAGCATAAACGGGGTCTCCGCTCGCCAAGCTAGCCGAAGACGCGTTATCAGACACCGTTGGTGTGCCCCCCGCCCCGGTAGCGCGCCTCTGGCACAGATCCTGAGACGCCAAGCAAGCAGCCAGCCCGTATGACCCGGTCGAGCCGGAACCCGTCTCGAGCGGCTCTGCCGGTACGCGTTGCGACCACCGGTCGCGCAGGACCGGCTCCATCTCACCCCGGAGGGGCAGGTGGTGCTGCAGCTCCGGCACCTGTGGTCGGATGGCACGACGCACCTCCTGTTCGATCCCGTCGAACTGCTGGAGCGCCTCGCCGTGCTGATCCCGCGGCCGCGCATCAACCTGATCCTGTATCACGGCGTCCTGCCCTTCGACGTCGCTCAGGGCACCCCGAGCATGGTCGAGGGGTGGGGCCGCGGGCCGCGTGGCGGGCGCTCGTCGTCGGTTTCGGGAACACCGCCGACCGCGGCGAGACCAGCACCGCCGACGCGTCAACGACCGAGGAGAGCGCCGACGTCAGCGAGGCCAGAGCCACCGAGCCCCATCCGTCCGACGGACGCGAGGGGCGACCGCCCCGCGAGGGTGCACGCGTGTGGGCCGATTTGATGCTGCGCGCGCCACGCGATCGTGAACACTCATTCCATTTCATCGTGAACGCTCATTCCACGCGATCGTGAACATGGGGCGGGGCGACGCTGGGCGTCGGTTCTACCATTGCTCCCTCGGGTCTTGGCCCCTGGGAGTAGCTGATGGCCACGGAACGATTGCTCATGCGAGACATTCGAGACATCCTGCGACTGAAGTGGACGATGCGGCGAACCCACCGCGAGGTGGCGCGGAGCCTGGGGATCAGCCTCGGGGCGGTCGCCTCGGTGGTCACTCGCGCGTCCGCCAAGGGCCTGACCTGGGCCGCGGTGACCGCGTTGAGCGACGAGGCGCTCGAGGCGACGCTGTACGGGCCGAAGCTGCCGGCGCGCGCCGCGCGGCCGGCGCCGGATCCCGTCGCGATTCATACCGAACTGCGGGGGATTGGCGTCACGTTGGAGTTGCTCCACCTGGAGTATCTGGAGGTCCACCCGGACGGCTATCGGTACTCGGCGTTCTGCGCGCACTACCGGCGGTGGCTGGAGCGGCGGCGCGTGACGATGCGGCAGGTCCACAAGGCTGGCGAGAAGGCGTTTGTCGATTACTCGGGCAAGCGGCCGCACCTCATCGACCCGACGACGGGCGAGATCATCCGGGTCGAGCTCTTTGTCGCCGTGCTCGGCGCGTCCAACTACACCTACGCCGAAGCGACCGCCACGCAACAGACGGCCGATTTCCTGCTCGCCCACGTGCACGCCGTCGAGTACTTTGGCGGCGTGCCGCAGGTGGTCGTGCCGGATCAGCTGCGGACCGGCATTGGGGATCCGTGTCGGTACGAACCGCGGCTGCAGCGCAGCTACGCGGAGTGGGCCGAACACTACCGCACCGTGGTCATCCCGGCGAGGCCGGCGACACCTCGAGACAAAGCGAAGGCCGAAGCGGGCGTCCTGGTGGCCCAGCGCTGGATCCTGGCGCGCCTGCGCCACGAGACCTTCTTCACGCTGGCGGCGCTCAACGCGCGGATCTGGGAACTCCTCGAGGCGCTGAACGCCCGGCCGATGAAGACCGACGGCGGCCAGTCGCGGCGTCAGCTCTTTGACCGGTTTGATCGGCCGGCCCTGCAGGCCCTGCCCACGGACCGCTATCGCTACGGGGCCTGGAGCGAAGCGCGGGCCAACGTCGATTACCACGTGGAGGTCGAGGAGCATGACTACTCCGTCCCGCACCCGCTCATTCACCACCGACTCGACGTCCGGCTGTCGGCGACCACGGTGGAGATCTTTGAACGCGGAGTGCGCGTCGCCGTCCACGTGCGCGATGACACCCCCCACCGCCATACGACGGTCGCCGAGCACATGCCGAAGGCGCACCGGGCCCACCTGGAGTGGGGTCCCTCGCGCCTGATTCACTGGGCGGCGACTATCGGGGGACAGACCGCCGCCCTGGTCGAGGCCATCATGGCCGACCGGCCCCATCCCGAACAGGGGTATCGGTCGTGCCTCGGGC
>JANYLG010000122.1 GCA_025363775.1 Acidobacteriota bacterium
CGACGGCGACCGTTTCGTCCTCTCGCCGGGATTCCCGGTCAAGGCGGTGGACACAACAGGGTCGGGCGACGTCTTCCGCGCCGGCTTCATCTACGGCGTGCTGAAGGGATGGGACCTGGACCGCACGCTTCGAATGGCGAACGCGGCCGCGGGGCTGGCCTGCACGCGGCTCGGGGCGATGGCGGGTATCCCGGCCCTCGACGAAGTGCTGGCGCTCGCCAGCCAGAGCTGACTCCCTCTCCCGCCAAGCCGACCCATCGCGCTGCAGCCGTACTTCTTGACGAACACGGCCTGATCGTAGGGGGCACCGTTGCCGATCGGTAACGTCGCCACCACCTTCCCGGGGAGCCGCGTGCTATCGATGCTGATCGCACGCCATCGGAAGCTCTTGCCACACCGATGGAGTTTCTCTCAGGGACGGCGAAGACCAGGCACCACCAGAAGCCCAAGTCTTCCAGACCTACTGGCGTTCGGTGAGGATTTCGACGAGGAATGCCCCACGATTGCCCGACACGACTTTCTCGTTCACGCCGAGGTACAAGCGCCCGTCCTCCGGCATCACGATTGGATTGGTGTTCGACCCAACTGGAAACGGTGCATTATTGCCAACCCGGCCAATGAGCCCACCGATGGGCATAGACCGGACTGGGAGCTCGTACGGGTCGATCCGGTAGCGCGGGTTGCCCTCGGCCCCGGCAACGTCGCGGTCGGAATCGCCGAACTGGATCTGGCCGGACGCGCGGAAACTCACGCGGTCCCCGCGACGCACGACGATGCCTGTGTCCGTCCACGGGCGGTTGGCGAGCACACGGAGCGCCGGGCCTCCCTGATCGATCGGCTGACGATCGCGGTTATCCCGCGATCCTCGGTCCATCGGTTGAAGATTGGGGTTCCTCCGCGATCCTCGGTCAATCGCTCGAGGATTGGGGTTCTGCGGCGATCCCGGATCGACGGGCTGACGGCTCGCGACCGGATCGGGCTGGACATTGAACAGCGTCCTGGCCGTCGCTGCGTCGAGGTAAATGCGCGCGACGTCCCGCGCACTGTACGTCTGGCGCTGGCCAAGCTGATCTGCGAACGACACCGTCGATCCCTCGATGATGTTGTCGAACCGTCCGTAGACGACGCCGCCGCTGCGGAGCACCAGCATGTTGGGCTGCCCGTTCATACGGTTCAGCCCGGCCAGCTCCTGCTGCGGCAGGTCACCTCCGGCAAAATCGATCGCGACGACATCTGCCGCCGGATACGCCCTCTCCTGCAGCCTCCCGGTGCCGCCCGGCATCTCTCCGAGGTTGAAGAAGCCGTTGATGAGGTTGGCCCGCTGGTCGCCATGGGCGACCACAACACCGCTTTCGCGCTGTCCGTTACGCAAGACGAAGGTCGCGCGCTCCGCAGCGACGAGATCCAGCGGGAGGAGGATCATCAAGGCCGCCGCCGCCACCACGCCGAGTCTGGCATTCATGTCGATGCTCCTTATGGTGTCAACCTGCCCGGCACGCCGATCACCAACGTCTCGAGCGCCCCGACATGCCGTCAGCCAACCTGATCCACGGTACCCTACTTCGGCCCAAGCGCGGTGTACACAATGGAACAGCCGTGAATGTGGCCTCGAACCGCCGAGAATCGAGGCCGCGGCGGCGTAGGTTCCCTGCAAAGCGCCGTGTGGGCGCGATCAGCGAGTCGGCGGGCTGCAACGCGCGAGTTCGGTTTCCACGCGCGCCATTGTCCCCGCGGTGCTGTGGGCCAGGCCTCGCGTGGCGAGATCGCGGAACACCGCGAGACTTCGCGCCAGCAACGGTGTGGCCTCTCGGCACGCGCCCGCCATCTTCCCCTGCTTGTCCAACTCGGCGTACCCGACCCCGACTGTCGCGAGGGAATCGGCGAGCGCCTGCTCCATCTGCGTGTCCGTGGGATTGCCCCTGGTGAGGCGTTCCAGGAGTACCAGGGCCTGGCGGTGACGCGCGAGGGCTTGCGCCGCGTCACCCAGCTCCCAGAACAGCAATCCGGTTCGGGTCAGCGTGGCCGACAGGGCGAACCTCGCGCGCGTGTCGTTCGGATCCGCTCGCACCAGATCCTCTCGAATTGTGCGCGCTCGCTCATACTGCTCCAGTGCGACACGGCGATCGCCGCTCCTCCAGAGAATGAAGGCGATGTCGCTCACATCGATGGCCACATCCGATTGAGCTTCCGAGTTGTGGGGTTCGGCCGCGAGCCTGGCCTCGTCAACCGAGAGCGCTTGTCGGTAGGCCTCGAGACCTTCCGGGTAGCGCTTCAGCCTGGCCTCGATCGCCCCCAGGCGTTTGTTGGCGAGGGCCAGCGACCGCTGAAGCTCGCCCGACTGGGGCGCACGCTGAACCGCCTGGCGAAAGAGGGGCAGCGCAAGCTGTCGCAGACGCAGCACCCGTGGCCAGTCCTCGAGCGTCGCCAGCGTGTCGCCCATGCCCTGGTAGCTGGCGGCGAGCGCCCCCTGGAGCTGTGCGTCACCCGGTCGTGACTCGAGCAACCGCTCGTGAATGGCGACGGCCTTCTGGAAATGCTCGAGGCTCGCCTTGCTCTCGCCCATCCGATCGAGCAGGGCCCCAACCGGCACGTGGGCCCGTGCCAACGCATCGAGCGCGCCGGAGTCGGAGGGGATGAGAGTCGCGATGTGCTCACAAAGCGCGAGAGACTTGCGATAGCTGTCAAGCGAGGCCGTCGCGAGGCCGAGGTTGGCCCTGCCGACGCCGCCTTGCACCTCGCCCATGCGCGCGTAGGCCTGGGCAAGCTCTCGCTGAAGCGAGACGTCGTTGCCTGCCTCTGCCGCCAGGCCGTCCAGATACGACAGGGCCCGACGGACGAGCAGTTCGCGTGCGGCGGTCGATCCGGGCAGTGGGGCGATGGCATCGTGCAGCTCGAAGATCACCGACTTTGCCAGGCTGCGCACGTCGCTGAAGCGCCGCTCCGCGCGCGCCCGCTCGATGCGTGCCGCCCGCGCTTCCCACAACGTGGCGCCGGCGCCGGCGATCATCGTCACGAACAGGGCCGCGGAGGCGGCGAGGCCGGCAGGGTGACGCCGGATGAACTTGCCCGTGCGGTAGCGCCATGAATCCGGAGCCGCCTCGACCGGGTCGCCCCTGAGGTACCGCCGCACATCCTCGGCCAACCGCTCGACCGACGCGTAGCGGCGTTGCGGTTCCTTCCTGAGCGCCTTGATCGTGATGAGGTCGAGATCGCCCGCAAGCTCGCGCCGCAACGCCGTGGAGAGGGCCGCGGACCCCACGCTCCCCGCCGGCTCACTGTCCGCCCCGCCGTCAGCCCTGCCGGCTGCCACAGCGTCGCTGGGTTTCGCGGGGATCTCCTCGCACACCGCACGTACGATCTCGACGTCGGTTGTCGGCGTCCGCCGATACGGGGACCGGTCCGTCAGGAGTCGGTAGAGCAGCACCCCGAGAGAATAGACGTCACTGGCGACGGTGACAGGCTCACCGCGAATCTGCTCCGGGCTCGCGCTCTCCGGCGTCAGGGCCCGGAACCCGGTCTGGGTCCTCTGCGCATCGGCCACCAGGGGATCGAGCAACTTGGCGATGCCAAAGTCGAGCAGTTTCGGCACGCCCTCCGGGGTCACGAGGATGTTGCCCGGCTTGATGTCTCGATGTACGACGAGACGCTGGTGCGAGTACTGCACCGCGTCGCAGACGGTGCAGAACAGCTCGAGGCGATGTCGGATGGAGAGCCGGTGCTCGCGAGCGTAGGCGTCGATCTTGACGCCTTCGACGTACTCCATCACGACGAAAGGCGTTCCAAAGTCATCCCGACCCGCGTCGAGCAGGCGCGCAATGTTCGGGTGTTCGAGGGAGGCCAGGATGCGCCGCTCCGCATCGAAGCGCTCAGCGAGGGCCGGATGGACGCCGCCGCCCAGCACCTTGATGGCCACCTGTTTGCGGAACGTCTCGTCGTCTCGCTCGGCGAGATACACGACGCCCATGCCCCCGCGGCCGAGTTCGTCGGTGATGCGATACGCACCCAGTCGCCGGCCGATCATGGGGGGGAGGGCTCGCAATGCGGTGGCGCTGACGATGGCGTCAGCCGCCCCGGTTGTGGCCATGGCGGGAGCCTCCATGAACGCGCCTGCGCGGTCGTGCGACCCGATCAGGGTTTCCAACTCGTGTCGAAGGTCGGCGTCGTGGCCGCAACGATCGTCGAGCCAGGCCGGCAGCGTCTCGCGATCGACCTCGAGGGCCGCGTCGAACAGGTCCTTGATGCGCACCCAGCGCGCGTCGCTCATCGGCACTTCAGCCATCGTCACCTACGACGTCTTGCCGTCCGTCAGAGCCAGGCCGTCCGGGGACGTGGGGCGGCCCTCGAGTTCCCGATACAGCCACGCCCTGGCGAGCGCCCATTCCCGTTTCACGCTGCTCGGAGACGTGCCGATGACGTTGGCCGTCTCCTCGACGGTCAGCCCACCGAAGAACCGCAACTCGACAATCCGCGCCTGTCCCGGGTCAAAAGTCTCCAATTTCTCTAACGCGCGATCCAGGTCAATCGCGTCCGCCGGGTGGACAGCCGCCTCCGTCGCCGCGGGCTCGACGGCATCGAGCGCGACGCGTGGCGCCGACGCGCCCCGCTTCGATCGCCCACGGGCGCGCGCGTGATCGACCAGAATTCGGCGCATGGCCTGGGCCGCGAGGCCGAAGAACTGCCCGCGGCTCTGCCAGTCGACGCGGCGCTGATCCACCAGCTTGACGTAAGCCTCGTGCACGAGCCCCGTGCATTCGAGCGTGTGGTCCGGCCGCTCGTGGCTCAAGTACCTGGACGCGATGCGGTGCAGTTCCTGATAGACGAGCGGCATCAATCGCTCGAGTGCCTCCCGGTCGCCTTCACGCCAACGCCGGAGCAAATCCGTGACGTCGGATCGCGGCTCCAGATTGTCGGGCATGTGCAGCAGAATACCGAATTCCGAGAAAGACCGTCAAATCGCCGGACTCCTGCGTTTCTGACCCTGTCTTCTCGCGGTTGTCGCGTCAGGTGATGAGGCTACCCAAAACCAAACGACGGCTTGCCCCACCGAGCGCCCGGCCCTCCTGGTGTCCGTGCCTGGCGTTCGCGCAGCCGGAGTGGACACCCCCAGGAGACCGATCATGACGTTGAGAAAGGTCGTCTCGTCCACGTTGATGGCATCCCTGCTGCTTGCCGCCGCGCCGGTGACCGCGCGTGCGGCAGACGGCCCGACACCCGCGCCGAGCCTGCGCACGTCCATGGACCGTGCCGTGGTTGACGCCGTTGCGGCTCAGAAGGCCAATCCGGCCGCAAAGTCTGTGCGGAGATGGGCGAGCGCGGCTGCAGGCGCGCGGATGACGGGCGGCGGCGGCGGCGGCGGGAAGGGAATGATGGTGATGATGATCCTCGGCACCGCGGCCGGCCTGGCTGGGACGTACTACCTGGTCAAGGAAATGCGCAAACAGCCCAATCCGGGTCAGTGAAGTGGAGGACTGATCACCAGCACGTGGACTTCGCGCGGATTGTGAAGGAGTTCTCGAATCGACGTCGGGTGATAGGCGAACGGGAGCCCGCAGGTGCGATCCTTCGTTGCGCGAAGGGCAGTGCTCCCGGAACACTGCCCCTCGCCAGAGACCCGACAGGAGGTTACTGCGCCAACATGTGACCGGAAACGGCGCAGCTCATTTGTCCCGTGCTCGCCGTTGAAGGTCCAACCTGGGCAAACACTTCGAGTGTCGTGGTTCCTCCGCCGCTGGCGATCGAGCCTCCGACTGCGTACATCCGCACCTGAGTCGCCAGCCCCCGACGCTTCGCGACGGCACTGACCCCTCATGAAGGTCCCGAGTCCTCATCGTCAGTCCCGACCCCTCATGCATGCCCCCCGTTCTGGAACCTCTCGGCAGTCAGGATAGCCGTCGCCGAGCCGCCCGGGCTATGATTTGCAGCACACGTGCTTCGATTTCCCCGGTTCCTGTTTCCCGTCGCCGCGTTCCTCGACCGTCACGAACGGCTGCTGTGGGGCCTGCACAGCCTGTGGGCCCTCGCGCTCGGCATCGTCGTCATGTGGGCGGGCGCCCGCAACTACGCCTGGCTGCGCGTCACGATCTTCCACGTCGCCTTTCTCTGGGTGACGAGCCTGTTCGTACCCGCGTTGGTGGACCGGCCAGGCACGGGGACGAAGTGGCGCGGGCGACTGCGCCTGGTCATCAACTACCTCACGAAGAACTTCTACCAGCAACTGCTGTTCTTCCTGCTGCCGATCTACTACGCGAGCGCCTCCGCCTGGTCGGCGAACCTGCTGTTCGTCGGTTTCCTCGGGGTGTCGGCCCTCATCTCGACGCTCGATGTCGTCTACGACCAGCACCTGTCAGTCAGGCGGAGCCTGACCGCGGTCTTCTTCGCGTTCAACCTGTTCGCCTGCATCAACGTGATGCTGCCGGTGCTCTGGAGCATCAGCAACCGCGTGGCGCTGCCGGTGAGCGTGGCGCTCGCCGTCGTGGCGTTTGCGACCATCCGGTATCGCCGGGGCGAACTGGCCCGGTTCCATGTCAGGCTGCACGTCGGCCTTGCCGGCATCGCGCTCGTCCTGCTCGTCGCCCTCGGCCGCCCGCTCATCCCACCCGCGCCGCTTCGTGTGCTCGAGGCCGAGTTCGGCGAAGCGATCAATCGCCGGGCGCTGCAGGTGGTGCGCCCCATCGAGACGCTTCCCGTGGGGTGGTCGGGGCGAGTGTATGCCGTCACCGCCATCTACGCCCCTCTCGGCCTGCGCGACCGCATCGGTCACCGGTGGTACCAGGATGGCCGGCTGGTCTACGCCTCTCCGTACTACACGCTCGAGGGTGGCCGTACAGAGGGATTCCGGCTCTGGACGAGCGCCCAGGCACAGGACGTGCAGCCGGGGACGCGGCTGCGCGTCGAGGTCCGCACCGAAGCCGGCCAGTTGGTGGGAAGGGCGGATTTGACAGGGCAGGACTGACGGTCTGGCGCACCGAGGCCTTCGGTCCGGGGCCGCGTCGGTCGCCTGCCCGGCCGAGGCCCGGTGATCGCTGCCGGCGGGCGACCGGCCGGTCGCCCCTACGGTGTCCGCTGTCGGCTGCCAGCTGCCCGCCGTGTGATGCCGTGACGGTCAGCATCTGATGTTATCTGTGATATCATCATGATGCTATGCGGACGACCGTCGATATCGACGAACCGGTGCTGAAAGAGGTCAAGCGACTGCAGAAGCGCGAGGGCAGGGCCCTCGGGCGGGTCGTTTCGGACCTGCTGGTCGAGGCGATTGGCCGGCGGAAGGCGCAGGCGCCGTCCGCGCCAGCCTTTGCGTGGACATCTCACTCGATGGACGCACGGGTGGATCTTGCGGACAAGGATGCGGTCCAGGCGGCGCTCGATGCGTCGGAGGCTGCCGAGCGGGCGGGGGACCGCGCCTCGTGAGTTTCGCCATCGACGTCAACGTCTTGCTCTACGCGTCGGATCGGTCGAGCCCCAACAGTGACCGGGCGGTCGAGTTTCTCGCCGAGTGCGCGGCCGGGCCAGAAGTGGTCTGTGTGGCCTGGCCCACCTTGATGGGCTATCTTCGCCTCGCCACGCATCCGTCGATCTTTGCGCGGCCGCTCTCACCCGATGAAGCGATGGGAAATGTCGAAGCCTTGCTGCGCCTGCCGCATCTGCGCGCCCTGGGCGAAGAAGAAGGCTTCTGGAGCGTCTATCGTGCCGTCGTCCTGTCGACGCCGACGCGCGGGAATCTGGTGCAGGACGCCCATCTGGCAGCGCTCCTGCGCCAGCATGGGGTGACGACGCTTTACACCAACGACAAGAACTTCCGGAAGTTCGACTTCCTCCGCGTTCGCAATCCTTTTGGCCCGCGACCGCATGCCGAGCGGGACGACCAGTCACGATGACCACTTCCTATACCGCGAAAGACATCACCGTTCTCGAAGGGCTGGATCCGGTCCGCCCTTTTGGCCCGCGACCGCATGCCGAGCCGGACGACCAGTCACGATGACCACTTCCTATACCGCGAAAGACATCACCGTTCTCGAAGGGCTGGATCCGGTCCGCAAGCGGCCCGGCATGTATATCGGCGGTGTCGGTTCTGCCGGTCTGCACCACCTCGCGTGGGAGATCGTGGACAACGCGATCGACGAGGCGATGAACGGCAACGCGTCGTTGATTGCGGTCACGCTGCATGCCGACGGGTCGTCGATCTCGGTGACCGACGATGGCCGTGGCATTCCCGTGGACAAGCACCCGCAGACGAACAAGAGCGCGCTCGAAGTCATCTTCACGATGCTCCACGCGGGCGGCAAGTTCGGCCAGGGCAACTACAAGACCGCTGGCGGGCTTCACGGCGTAGGCGCGAGCGTCGTCAACGCGCTCTCGAAGGAACTGGTGGCCACCGTCAAGCGTGACGGCGCGCTGTGGGAGCAGCGGTTCAAGCAGGGCAAACCGGATGGGCCGCTCAAGAAGGTCGGCCCGGCGCGCGGCACCGGCACCACCGTCTATTTCCATCCCGATCCCACCATCTTCCCGAAGATCGAATTCGAGCCGTCGGTCATCCGCGAGCGGCTCGAGGTCGCAAGCTACCTGCACAAGGGGCTGAAGCTGTTGTTCGACGACCAGTCGAACGGCAAGAAGGAGACGTTCGAGCACGCCGAGGGGCTCGCCGACTTCCTGAAGAAGATCCTCGCCGAGCGAACCCTCGAGCCGATTCACGAGACGCCGTTCACGCTCGTCAAGGAGAACGGCCTGCGCGTCGAGTTGGTGCTGCAGTGGACCGAGGCGACCGACGAGATGGTGAAGAGCTACGTCAACGGTATTCCGACCGGTTCTGGCGGGACGCACGAGAACGGTCTGCGTGCAGGGCTCGGCAAGGCGGTGCGCAACTACGTCGAGACGCACAGTCTCTCGCCGAAGGGCGTGACGCTGAGCGCCGAAGACATCCGCGAAGGGCTCGTCGGCGTTCTCAGCCTGTTCATGGAGGAGCCGCAGTTCCAGGGACAGACGAAGGACCGGCTGAACAATCCCGAGGTGCTCTCCACGGTGGACTCGATGGTTCGCCCGGCCCTCGAGCTCTGGCTCAACGAGAACCGGAGCGTGGCCGAGGCGATCGTGGGCCGGATCATCCTGGCGGCGCGCGCTCGCGAGGCGAGCCGCGCGGCCCAGCAGGAAGTCTCGCGCAAGAGCGCGACGTCCAACCGGCTGACGCTGCCGGGCAAGCTGAGCGACTGCTCATCATCGAACCGCCCCGACAGCGAGATCTTCGTTGTGGAAGGCGACTCGGCCGGAGGCTCGGCCAAGCAGGGGCGCGACCGCACGACGCAGGCGATCCTGCCGCTGCGTGGCAAGGTGCTCAACACCGAGAGCGTGTCGCTCGCCAAGGTGCTCGAGAACAAGGAACTCTCTGACCTGGTCACCGCGCTCGGCTGCGGCCTGGGCAAGAATTTCGATCTCTCGCGCCTTCGCTACGGCAAGATCATCATCCTGGCCGACGCCGACTCGGACGGCAACCACATCGCCACGCTGTTGCTCACCTTTATCTACCGCCACCTGCCGCAGCTCATGGCCCGAGGCCACGTGTACCTGGCGCAGCCCCCGCTCTATCGGATCGACATCGGCAAGGAGACGCACTGGGCGCTCGACGACGCCCAGCGCGAGCGGATTCTCGCACACCACGGCACGCCCGGCCCCGGAAAGGCCACACCGGAGATCACCCGGTTCAAGGGCCTGGGCGAGATGATGCCGAAAGTGCTGTGGGAGACGACGCTCAATCCCAAGACGCGCCGGCTCCTGCGCGTCGAGATTGCCGATCAGATTCTCACCGACCGGGTCATCAACGAGTTGATGGGCCGCGACGCCTCCGCCAGGTTCCGTTTCATCATGGACCGGGCGGAAGAGGCGGAAGAACTGGACGTCTAGGTCGGGAGCTGACGGAGGCCTCGGTCGGGCTCTCATTGCTGGCGGGATCCAGCCGCGGACTTCACATTACATTCCAACGCTCTCAGAGCGCTTCGAGCCACTCCAAGATCGACGCGTCTGCGCGCCATGTTGCGACTTCGAGCGTCGATGATCGGTTGGGCCTTCTCAATGGCGTCACGCTTCATCTCCAGGTCCACGCTGGCGTAGCGATTCGTGACGGTGATACTGGCGTGGCCCAGCCAGTGACTGATCGTCACCAGATCGACACCGGCCCTCAGCGGCCGTAGCGTGCCTCATGCTGTGCGGGTGCAGCCGCTTGGCCCTCAACGTGGGCACGACGGCAGCGGTGCGCGCGCAGTATTTGCCGAGGATGTATCGGATCCCGAACCGGGTGAGTCGCTCTCCGCGATGATTGAGGAACACGGGCGCCTCCGGCGGTGGGCCGCTTTTGCAGTCGGCCAGCAGGCCGCTCGAGCGCGCGGCGGTCTGGGACCAGAGGGGGCAGAGCCGTTCTTTGCGTCCCTTGCCGCACAAGCGAACGTGAGGCTGCATCTGCAGCGGAAGGTCGCACCGACGAATTCCAACGACTTCCTGCACGCGACCGCCGGCGTTGAACATGGTGGCGAGCAGCGCGTATTCACGCCGGCCGTCGGGGTGGCCCGGTCCGCCGTTGCGAGTACGGCCTTGATCTGATCGTAGTCAAGGTACTCGACGGCGCGACATCGGCTGTGCTTGAATGGAATCGCGAGCACACGTTGGCAGCGCTCGAGGCTTTCGGGATGGTTGGTGGCGCAAGTACCGGACAAAGGCGTGAATCGCCGCGAGACGGACGTTGCGGGTGCCGGCGGTGTGGTGTCGGTCGGTCTCCAAGTGCTGCAGGACGTCGAGCCCTTCCGCGGTACCGAGATCCTTGAGATCGAGGTGTGTCACTGGGTGGTTCCGGGTCCGACCCTTCGCGTCAGCACCGACCCTTCTGCGTCAGTTCCGACCCCTCTGCGTCAGTTCCGACCCCTCTGCGTCAGTTCCGACCCCTCTGCGTCAGTTCCGACCCCTCTGCGTCAGCACCGACCCCTCTGCGTCAGCACCGACCCTTCGCGGGGCTGAAGCCCCACGCCACACCGA
>JANYLG010000158.1 GCA_025363775.1 Acidobacteriota bacterium
CGCAGCATCCAGATGATGCTGGCGGCGCTCAAGGCGCCCGCGAACCAGGCCGTGGTGGCCATCGGGCGGTTCCAGGCCGAAGCCAGGCGGCTGGCGCGCGAAAACAGCCAGCTGAAGATGAAGGTCGCGATGGGCGGCGGCGCCCCCGGGCAGCCAGACGATGACACGGTGGACGCCGGCGGTGTGAAGATGGTGGCGCGGCGGGTCGCAGGGCTCGACAAGTCCGCGCTCGGGTCTCTGGCAGACACGCTCAAGAACAAGCTCCATAGCGGCGTCGTGGTGCTGGCGTCCGAGAACGAGGGGCGTGTGTCGATCGTCGTGTCGGTGACGAAGGACCTCGTTCCCCGCATCCACGCCGGCCACATCGTCAAGAAGATCGCCCCGACCGTGGGCGGCGGCGGAGGCGGACGGCCGGATTTTGCGGAAGCCGGCGGGAAGAACCCGGCCGGGATCGACCAGATGCTCGAGGAATCGCGCAAGGTTGTCGCCGAGATGGCGAAGGTATAGGCGCCTGAAGCCGAAAGGATGCTGCCATGGGTGTGTTCGATTTCATCAAGGGCGAGCTGATCGATGTCATCGAGTGGACCGATGACTCGCGGGACACGCTGTCGTACCGCTACCCCGACGACGACAAGGCGATCAAGAACGGTGCGCAGCTGATCGTCCGCGAGTCGCAGATCGCGCAGTTCATGTACCTGGGCCAGTTCGGCGACACCTTCAGCCCCGGCAAGCACACGCTCACGACCGACAACATCCCGGTGCTGACGAAGCTGCAGTCGTGGAAGTACGGCTTCAACTCGCCGTTCAAGGCCGACGTCTACTACATCGCCTCGCGGCTCTTCACCGGCAACAAGTGGGGCACGTCCAACCCCATCATGGTGCGCGACCAGGACTTCGGGATCGTGCGCATGCGGGCGTTCGGCACCTTCGACTTCAAGATCATCGAGCCGAAGCTGTTCCTCAGGGAGGTCGCGGGCTCCGATCAGCACTTCCGACTCGACGAGTTCGCCGAGACGATGAGGTCGCGCATCGTCAGCCTGTTCAGCGAGGCGCTGGCGTCGTCGCACGTGCCGGCACTGGACGTGGCCACGCGCTACACCGAGCTGGGCGAAGCGCTGCTCCCGCTGATCAACCCGGTGGTTGGTGGCAAGTACGGCCTCGAGATCACCAGCTTCATCGTCGAGAACGTGTCGGTGCCGCCGGAGGTCGAACAGGCGATCGACAAGCGGTCGAGCATGGCCGCGGTCGGCAACCTGACCGACTTCGTGAAATACCAGATGGGCAAGGGCATGGAGACGGGGACGGCGGGCGGCGGCGGGATGGCCGCGGAGCTTGCCGTCGGCTTCGGGATCGCGCAGCAGATGATGCAGCAGGGCATGAGCCCGGCCCAGGCGGGTTCTGCGGCGGCGAAAGGAGCGGCCGAGGCTGCCATGGCACCGGCGGCTCCGTCAGTGGCGCTGCTCTCCCCTGCCGATGTCGCGAAGCAGCTGGGTGTCTCGGAAACCGATGTGATGGCAATTATCGAGTCGGGCGAGCTCAAGGCGAAGAAGATTGGCGCCAGCTACCGGATCACGAAAGCGGCGCTCGACACGTACCTGGCCCAGTAGCGGACCGAGGCCGGCCTGCCGAAGGCGGAAAGGCGGGGGACGGCCTGCCCTGAGCGAGCGGAGCGAGTCGAAGGGAAGGCGGAGAGGCGGACCCGATGACCCAGATCGTCGCGCTCGAGAAGCACCCGTGCGCGGCGTGCGGTGCCCAGGCGGAATGGAATCCGTCGAAGCAGACGCTCGTCTGCCCGTTTTGTGGCACAGAGACGCCGTACGTCGTAGACAAGGACACCGGGAAAATCCAGGAACTGGACCTGGTTGCTGCATTGCGGGCGCTCCCGGATGAGCAGCGCGGCTGGCAGACCGAGCGCCGCAGCGTGCAGTGCCAGAGCTGCAAGGCGGTCATGGTCTACGACCCGGAGCGGGTCGGGCAGAACTGTGAGTTCTGCGGCTGTCCCGCGCTCGTGGACTACCAGGAGATCAAGTCTCCGATTCGCCCCCAGAGCCTGCTCCCCTTCAAGATCACGCCGGCCCAGGTCCGCGACCGCATGCGCGCCTGGTACGCCGGCCGCTGGTTCGCCCCTGGCGCGCTGAAGAGCAAGGCCCTGGTCGATCAGATCAAGGGGATGTACATCCCGTACTGGACCTTCGACGCGCAGGCCGAGTGTCCGTGGCGGGCCGAGGCTGGCTACTACTATGACGTGCAGGAGGAATACCGGGACAACGAGGGAAAGAGCCAGGTCCGGCAGGCCCGGAAAGTCCGCTGGGAGCCGGCGAGCGGCCGAATCGACCACCTCTTCGACGACGAACCGGTGTCCGGCAGCCGGGGAATTGCCACGGGGCTGTTGAAGGGGATCGAGCCCTTCCCCACGAAAGAGCTGGTGCCGTACGACACCGCCTACCTCGCGGGCTACATCGTCGAGCACTACCAGGTGGTCCTGGTTGATGCGGCCAGGCAGGCTCGCGAAGACATGAACGCGGAACTCATGCAACTGTGCTCGCGCGAGGTCCCGGGGGACACGCAGCGACACCTCGAGATCTTCCCTGCCTATTCGGGGGAGACGTTCAAGCACATCCTCGTCCCGGTGTGGTTGTTGACCTACACCTACGGTCGCCGCGTGTTCCAGGTCGTGGCAAACGGCTACACGGGCACCATTGCCGGCCAATACCCGAAGAGCCCTTGGAAGATTGCGGCGGGGGTGGCCCTGATCGTCGTCCTTGTCGTCATCCTCCTGGTGCTCGGGCAGCGATAGGAGGAGAGAACCTCGCGCGGGCACCGAACGGGGTGCAGAAACCGGCCGAGATGCCGATAAACGATTTGAGGTGTTTCTTCTGCGCCGCGTCCTGATCGCCCTGTCCCTCGTCGCGACCGCTTCGGTCGCCGATGCGCAG
The DNA here is from genome assembly GCA_025363775.1 of Acidobacteriota bacterium. Classification (GTDB taxonomy): domain Bacteria; phylum Acidobacteriota; class Vicinamibacteria; order Vicinamibacterales; family Fen-181; genus FEN-299. Next base: position 2,937 of record JANYLG010000158.1, read on the forward strand.
ATTTACACCTGGCGGGATGCGAGCGGGTCGCTGGTCTTGTCCGATCGCGCGCCGGCCGACCCCTCCACCGAGGTTCGCACCTTCAAGGTGCCCCACTCGACCGAACCGGTTCTCGTCACGAAGCCGACGTCCCGTGACTACCGCGACAGCTACGACGACCTGATCGTCGAGCAGGCGGGCGCAAAGGGGATCCGTCCGGATCTCGTGCGGGCGGTCGTCCAGGTCGAGTCGGGCTACAACCCACGCGCGGTGTCGCGGAGAGGGGCGATCGGCCTGATGCAACTGATGCCCTCGACGGCGGCCTACCTGGGTGTTCGCTCGCCGTTCGACCCGGCAGAAAATATCCGCGGAGGCACGACCTACCTCCGGCAGCTCCTCGATCGCTACGGCGAGAACGAGGAACTGGCCCTGGCCGCCTACAACGCCGGGCCGGAAGCGGTCGGCCGCTACGGCAACAAGGTCCCTCCCTACCGCGAGACCCGCGATTACGTCCGCAAGGTGAAGACGCAGACACCGGTCAAGACCGGACAGCCAACCAAGCCGGTGTACTACAAGACCACCGAGATCATCGACGGCCGCTCCGTGATCCGCTACTCCGACACCCCCCCAGCCTCCGGCGCCTACGAAATCATCGACCCGGCCGGGTACTAAACGAGCGCGACCATCCGGCTTGCGACCCTTCGACGCTGCTTGATTCCTACGCCCGCTCCCGCCGCAACGTGGTCGTCGTCGAGTTCGACCTTCGCGAGGTCGATTCACCGAGGCCGCGGAACGAAACCAGCAGGCCTTCGACGTCTTCGAACGGCTCACGACCCGTCACCCGTTCTACTGGGCCGGGTTCATGACGATCGGCAGATAGGCGGATTGCGGCTATTCGGCAATCTCAATCTGGGCAGGGTCGGTCCGTTCGAGCACGCGGCCCAGCCACATCACGACGAGGCCCGCCTCGACGACGAGGATCGACGCGAGAAGCATCGCCGCAGGCAGCAGGCCTGGCCAGCCGAGGAACAGGTAGAGCACGTAGCCCAGGCCGCCTGCGACCGCTGATGCGGGCAGGATGCCGACGCCCAGCGCGAGCAGCGTGCCGGCGAACATGAGCATGTTCTGCCCCATCGCCTCAATGCCTCGCGCCCTCGCGCTGCCAGTGGCGATCCAGCCCGGAAACAGAACGACGGCGGCGTTCTGGATGATCACCTGCCCGGCAATCAGCATGGGCGCCAGGAGTCCAACCGAGACGAGCAGGGCCGCTCGGCCGACGGCATCGATCGGACCGTCCTTCCACGCCGGCGAGAGCGCGAGCGTGACGGCGAGCAGGAACCAGACGATCGCCGACAGCAGGAAGATTGGCGCCAGCAGTTCACCGACCAGCAGCTCCCGGCCCGATATCGGCCACGTCTTCAGCACCGGCAGTCTCTGGAGATCGTGCCGCAGGTCGTTCCGGATCATGAAAGGGCCGACCACTGTCGCGAAGACGGTCAGCATCAACAGCAGCGGCGCCAGTGAGCCGCCCTTGCTGTTCAGGCCGAACACGACGGCCATGACCACGACCGGGATCAACACGCGCACCACGAGCCTCAGCGAGACGTAGCGGCCCAGCAGGATGGTGTTCTTCCAGAGGATGGCCGTCTCCACCCGGCCTCGCGCGGCCAGCGAGAACGGCGCGGGCCGCACGACGGGCGCCGCCGCGGAGCGCCCCTGCGCCTGTCGCTGTTCCGCGGCGGACGCCGCGTCTTCCAGATTGGCGTCGGACCACAGCACCCATACGTAGTTGAAAACGAGCACGACGAGCGCCGGGCCGAGGGCGCGCGCGAAGGCGGACGGGGTCGCGGCGAAGATCGGCGCCAGCACCATTCTGAACGGCCACAGCGCGAAGGAGGCCGCGCCCACGCGGCCGAGTTCGACGATGCCGACAATGGCCTCGTTCAGCGGCCGGGACACGAGGGCGCTCGCATGCACCAGGTAGGTGCCACACAGCAGCCCGGAGACGACGATCATCAGCGTAGCCGAGGCCCAGGCGAGCCACGGCACGCGCGACGCCGGCGCCCGGAAACTGGACTTCGTCAGGTTCGCGCCCAGTACGTGGAGGAAGATGACGGCGAACAGCAGCCACCCGCCGAGCAGCAGCGACCATCGCCCGGCGACGGCCGCCCGGGCCGCACCGGTAAATAGCGACGCGATGAGGACGCTGAACAGCAGCCCGACCTGCGACCGGAGCAACTTGTAGTTGAGGAGCTGCCGGCGCGTCAGCGGCGCCGCGAAGAAGAACTGCACTTCGGCGGCGGTGAACGTCCACGTCCTCGTCGCGAACGGCCACACCCAGACGAGCACGGCCACAACCCACAACAGGACAGCGCCGCCGACGACGATGTCCGGCGCAAAGGACGTCAGCCACGTCAGGTCCGGTCTGCCGCGGCCTGGCGCCCGCATTTGGTTGCGCACGACGAACCAGTACAGATACAGGAGGCCGACGACGAGGCCGGCGAGGTAGCGCGGCTCCCGCAACCGGCGCAGCCGGCGCCGCAGGCGGTTCTTCAGCGAACAGGCGGTGAGATAGAGGAAGGCGTGGGTCACGATGCCCGGTCGGTCTCGGCCTGCCCGGTCGCGCGAAGAAAGATCTGCTCGAGGTCGGACCCGGCAGCCGACAGGTCGGAGCGCGCGGCCAGTTCCTCGAGGCTGCCGTCGGCGATCTTCGTGCCCCGGTGAATGATGAGGATCCGGGTGCAGATTTCCTCGACCAGGTGCAGAAGGTGGGACGAGACCACGACGGCCGCCCCCGCGCGGGCGCGATCGACGATGGTCTGCTTCATCCGCCGGATGCCGAGGGGATCGAGGCCGGTCAGCGGCTCGTCGAAGAGCAACACCGGCGGGTCGTGCAGCAGCCCGCACGCGATCGCCAGCTTCTGCTTCATGCCGCGCGACAACTCGCCGGGCAGCGCGCCTTCCTTGCCCGACAGCTCCAGTTCCTCGAGTAGCCTCGGCACGCGGCCCGCGTAGTCGGCCACGCCGTAGAGCCGCGCGACGAGGTTCAGGTGCTCGCGAACGGTGAGGTACTCGAACAGCTGCGGCTCGTCCGGCATGAACGCCAGGCGGCGCTTCGCTTCAACAGCGTCGGTCACGATGTCGCGGCCGTCGATGCGAACCGAGCCGGACGTGGGCGCCTGGATTCCGACCATGCACTTGAGCGTGCTCGTCTTCCCCGCCCCGTTCGGGCCGATCAAGCCGATCACTTCGCCGCGGGAGACCGAGAACGACAACGCGTCCACAGCCTTCAGCGAGCCGTACATCTTGGTGAGTCCCTCGACGACAATCATGCGGGTCGTGGGCGCCTTACCACGTCGTGAGCTGGCCCGGATCTTCCATGGAGGCCGCCGCCCACCGGGTCGTCGCGGTCTGGAGAACGGCCTGGCTGGGTCGCGCATCGGGACGGTAGCGGTCGAGCCCGTCGTTCGCGACGGCGTCGAGCATCGTCCTCGGCATCGACAGCAGGCCGCTGACCACCCACGGGCAATACCGGTCCGCCGCTTCCCGGGCGAGCAGCGTGCGGGCGGCGTCCGCCGAAAGCGACTCGCGGTAGGCGCGCGGGCTGGTGAGGGCGTCGAACGCGTCCATGACGCTGACGATGCGAACCGTCCAGGGGATGACGTTTCCGTCGAGACCGTCCGGGTAGCCGCTGCAGTTGTTGCGCTCGTGGTGATAGAGGATGATGTCGAGGATCCCGGAAGCGAAGCCGAGGTGCTCGGCCATGTCGAAGCCGTGTTCAGGGTGGTTCTGCAGCGCCCGCCACTCATGTTCGGTCAAACGTCCCGGCTTCGAGAGGATGTGAGCCGGAACGAGCAACTTGCCGACATCGTGAAGCAAACTGCCGACGCGGATGGTCTCGACCATCTCCTCGGGCAGGCCGTATTGCGCGGCCAGGTGGACGCCGTAAGCGGATACGCGGCGGCAGTGCGATGCCACCGCCGGCCGTTTTGCGTCCAGGGTCTCGAGAATCGCGTTGACGTCGCGGGCCTGCGGGGGGATGGGCACAAAGGGATTCCTCTCCGGGTTTGCCACCGGGACACCTGTCTCCAGGTGATATCTCGGCCGTTACCGGGCGGAACAGTAGAGCCGCCTCTCTTGCGGCTGGATGTCCCGTCAACCTGTGCTATCATACAAGATTGTCGCCGGGCCGGTTGGCCAGGCAGACCAGTGTTCAGAGGGGAAGACAAACGTGGCCAGTCACGAATCCGCACTGAAGGCGCACCGCCAGAGCGTGGTCCGCCGGGAAAAGAACCGCCAGTTCCGTTCGAAGCTTCGTAGCGCGCTCAAGACGATTCGCGCCGCGGTTGGCGCGAACGAAATCGAGAAGGCCAAGGGCCAGCTGTCCGAGACGTCATCGCTCATCGACAAGATGGCGACCAAGGGCATCATCCACGACAACGCCGCCGCCCGGTACAAGTCGCGGATTCAGCTCTCCTTGAACAAGGCGTCAACACCGGCCGCGTAACTGCTGCCGCCAGGCGGCGCGAAGGGCGGGTCGTGGCCACAAAGAACGCGGGCTTCCGCGTTGCCAGCCGCCCTATTGCCGCCCGGTCCCGCACAACTCCACGATCAGCCGTTCGAGCAGCACGCGAGGATCGCCGCCTGAGGTTTTCAGCGCGAGGTCCGTCCTCAGCAGCGCGTCGACGGCGCCTGGCAGGTCCCTGGCGGCGACCGTCCGCTCGGCCACCGAGCGCAGCAAGCCGAGGATCATGAACGGCACCGCGCCCTCGCCCAGCTCCAGCTCCAGTTCCTTCAGCGATGCCGCCGCGTGGCGATTGGCCACCTCGGCCCAGAGTTTCTTCCCACCCGCGGAGGCCGCGCGCCCGGAGACCTCCTGGACGTGTTCCCTGGTAATCGTCTTGCGCCCCGCCGCGTAGAGCAGGACGCGTTCGACATCCGACCGCAGCCTGGCGACATCGGCCCCCGCCATCTGGCGCAGCAACTCGGCGGCGTCGCGGTCGAACCGCACCCCATGCTCAGTCTCGAGCGCCCTGACGACGTCGGCGGAGGCCTCGCACGTGACAACAGCCGCCTGATTGGCGAGCGGGTCGAACGTGCGCTGGAGGCCGAGACCAATGAGCGCCACCACCGCGTGCGCGTGCGGTCGCTTTGCGTACTCCTTGAGGAGGGCCAGTTGCGACGACTTGCTCCCCCCCTCGGCAGGCTCGGCTCCCTCGTCGCCCTCCTCGGCCTCGGCCGACCGTCCCTTCCGCCCGGCCAGTGCGCGTTCGGCCTGCAGCAGGATCGCCACGCGCCGCGGCGCCAGCAGCGGCAACGTGCTGGCCGCGTCCAGGACCGCGGCCACGGTCGTCCCAGCGTCGGTCCCGTAGAAACGCTGCACGTTGAAGGCCCTGAGGTCCTCCTCCACCAACTCGGCGAGCGCCGTGCCGAGCGCGCTCATCTCCGACTCGTCGTCGCCGGTGATGAGATAGAGCGGTTCGGGTGTCCCCTCGGCGATCTGTTTCCGGACGGCGGCAGGAGAGAAGTGGCCCGGCATGGCGTCAGAACGCTTCGAGAATCGCGGTGACGACCGACCGCGCGAAGTCGGTCGCCATGCGATCGACGGCGTTCGACGGCTGGCCGAAGAAGGCGGCCGCGTCGAGAACGCCGCCACCGCTGGTCAACTGGTACTCCTCGCGGAAGACCTGGCTGGGGTTCTGCCACAGCACCTTGTTGTCGGACGCCTGGATGAACTGGATGCCGAGCGACACGGTGATCAGGTAACGGGTGGCCTGCTGGCTCTGGTTGAAGCCGGTCGGCGTCAGCGTGATGCTGTTGATCTGCGCCTTCAGGATCGCGTCCACGTTCGAGTCCTGCGGAAGCACCTTGTACTTGCCGCGGCCGATGAACTCGGAGCGCACGCGCTGCGTGAGGACCTGTCCGACCTCGAAGTAGGGCGTCCGGTTGTCGAAGTCCGGGATGCCGATCGTCTTGATCGTCTCCGGCAGAAACGAGCCGCGCCCGGCCAGCGTGTAGCCGCAGGACGTGGACACCAGGGCGGCCAGGACGACGGCAGGCACGAGAATGTTTCGGACCACGGGGACTCCCATCAGCTGGCAGCTGGCAGCTGGCCGCTGGCAGCGGAACACGAATGATCCGCTGCCGGCTGACGGCTGACCGCTGACGGCTCTCATTTCACCACGACATTGACCAGTTTTCCCTTCGCGACGATGACCTTGTGCACGGTCTTGCCGGCGGTGTGCATGCGCACGACGGCATCGGCCAGGGCCAGTTCACGTAGCAAGTCCTCGGCGATGTCGATCGGAACGGTGAGCCGGCTCCGCAGCTTGCCGTTCACCTGGACGGGCACCACGATCTCGCTCGAACGGGCAACGACAGGATCGTACGTGGGCCAGGGGGCGGCGGTCAGGCCACCCTGGTGGCCGAGCATCTCCCACAGTTCCTCGGCCGTGTGCGGGGTGAACGGCGACAGCATCAGCACCAGCGCGTCTACCGCTTCCCTGAGCACCGCGAGCGTCTCGATCCGCTCCTCGACGGGAGGCGCGTCGGCCTTCGCGCGCCGGACCGGCGCCCCGGTCTTCGTGTGCCCCTCGGAGAAGGCATACAACTCGTTCACCATCTCCATGAGGGCCGACACGACGGTGTTCAGATGCACGCGCGGGTCGAGGTCGTGCGTGACGCGGCGCACGGTGTCGTGGGTGACCCGGCGCACCGCTTGCTCGGCATCCGTCAGCGACAGCCCGCCGGGATCCGGGAGGCTCTTCCCTTCGAACGCCTCGCACCACTGGTCCACCAGGCGCCACACGCGTGCGAGGAACCGGGCGCTGCCCTCGAGGCCGGCGTCGGTCCATTCGATCTCGTTCTCGGGCGGTGCGACGAACATCACGTACAGCCGCAACGCGTCGGCGCCGTGCCTCACGAGCATGTCGTCGGGATCGACCACGTTCCCCTTCGACTTCGACATCGCGCTGCCGTCCTTCAGCACCATGCCCTGCGTGAGGAGGCGCGCGAACGGCTCGTCGTGATCGACCATGCCCAGGTCGCGGAACACCCGACAGAAGAACCGCGAGTAAATCAGGTGCAGGATGGCGTGCTCGACGCCGCCGCTGTAGAAGTCCACCGGGCACCAGTACTTCACCGCGGACGGAGCGAACGCCTGGCTGACGTTGCGCGGGTCGCAGTAGCGATAGAAGTACCAGGACGAATCCACGAAGGTGTCCATCGTGTCGGTCTCGCGCCGGGCGTCGCCGCCGCACGTCGGGCACGTGACGTTGACCCAATCGGACACCTGCGCCAGCGGCGAGTCGCCGCGGCCCGTGAACTCCGCCACCTTCGGAAGGACGACGGGCAACTGATCGTCGGGCACCGGCACGACACCGCAGTGCTCGCAGTGGATCATGGGAATCGGCGTGCCCCAGTAGCGCTGGCGCGAAATCCCCCAGTCCTTCAGGCGATACTGCACGGTCCGCGCGCCAAGGCTCCGCGCCTCTGCCGCCTCGGCCATCGTGGCGATGGCGTTTGTGGACCACAGTCCCGAGAACTCGCCGGAGTTCACCACGCGACCGGGTTCCACGTAGGCCTGTGTCATCGTCTCACCCGACAACGCCGGCTCGCTGGCGCCCTCGACCTCTCTCTGAATCACCACGTCGATGGGCAGCGAGTACTTCCGGGCGAACTCGAAGTCGCGCTGGTCGTGGGCGGGCACGGCCATCACCGCGCCGGTGCCATACTCGCCGAGCACGAAGTTGGCGACCCACAGCGGCACCGGTCGCCCTGTGAACGGGTTCACCGCGTAGCGGCCTGTGAAGAACCCCTCCTTCTCGACCTGGCCCGTCAGCCTCGCCGTTCGGTCCTGGGCGCGGAAGCGCTGCACGTGCTGGCGGAACGCCTCGGGCGCCACCGACTCGGCCGCGATCCGTTCGATCCACTCGTGCTCGGGCGCGAGCAGCACGAAGGTGGCGCCGTAGATCGTGTCGATGCGGGTCGTGAACACCTCGATATCCGGCGCGTCGGCCGGGCGCGGCTCCGCGGGCGGCGCGCTGACGCCGGCCGGCAGCAGGGGGAACTTCACCCGGGCGCCTTCCGACCGCCCAATCCAGTTCCGCTGCATCGTCAGGACCTTCTCAGGCCATGCCTTCAGCCGATCCGTGGCGTCCAGCAGTTCCTGGGCGTAGTGCGTGATACGAAGGAACCACTGCTCGAGGTTGCGGCTCCCGACGAGGGTGCCGCAGCGCCAGCACCCGCCCTCGACCACCTGCTCGTTGGCGAGCACCGTGTGGCAACTCGGACACCAGTTGACCGTCGAGCGTTTGCGGTAGGCCAGGTCGCGCTCGAACATCCGGATGAACAGCCACTGGTTCCACTTGTAGTAGTCGGGCAGGCACGTGGCAATCTCGCGGTTCCAGGCGTAGCTGATCCCCAGCCGCTGCAACTGGCCCTTCATGTGCGCGATGTTGGCCAGCGTCGACGCCTCGGGGTGGATGCCCTGCTTGATGGCTGCGTTCTCGGCCGGCAGGCCAAACGCGTCCCACCCGAAGGGGTGCAGCACGTTGAACCCTTGCATCCGCTTCTGGCGGGCCATCACGTCGCCAATCATGTAGTTGCGGACGTGGCCCACGTGAGCGTGCCCGGACGGATAGGCAAACATCTCGAGGCAGTAGAACTTCGGCTTCGACGGGTTCTCGGTCACCTCGAAGGCACCGGTCTCCATCCAGCGCTTCTGCCACTTCCGGTCGAGCGATTGCGGTATGTACTCGCGCACGTGTCGGTCCTGCTTGCTCCCGACGGCAGCACGGGCCGGCGGCGGGTGGAGAGGTATGGGCCGTCGTGGCTGGCGGCGGCCAAGCCGAGATCCTGTAATTATAGCCCAGACATCTTCGCGGGCTGAGAACGTGACGGCCCAAGCGCGTGGCTACGCGAGCCAGTACCGCTTCTGGGCCGCGCGGACGAGTGCGAGCGCGGCGGTCCCGCAAGAGGTCGGCGCTTCGCCGGGCGGAGCCTTGGGGGCGACCTTCGGCCCGGCGAGCGCGTCGATGGTGGCCTGCAGCGAGTCTTTCATCGCGTCGAGATGGTATCCGCCCTCGGTGGCCAGGACGAGCCTTCCCCCGCACGACGTCTCGGCCACGGCCCTGAGGCGCGCGGCAATCCGGCCGAAGCCCGCCGTGGACAGGTGCATGTGCGCGAGCGGGTCCTGGTCGTGCGCATCGAAGCCGACGTCGAGCACGAGCAACTGGGGAGCGAACTCCGCGAGAATCGGCTCGACGACATACTCGAGGAGCAGCAGATAATCGGCGTCGGTCGCGCCAGCCGCGATGGGAATGTTGACGGTGAAGCCTTCGCCCTCGCCCACCCCGCACTCGCCGGCCGCCCCGGTCTGGGGATAGAACGGATACTGGTGAGCGGACATCACGAGCACGCGCGGGTCGTCGTAGAAGGCCCACTGCGTGCCGTTCCCATGATGCACGTCGTAGTCAACGACCGCGATGCGCGTGAGGCCGCGTGCAAGGGCGTACGCCACGGCGATGGCGACGTTGTTCAGCAGGCAGAACCCCATCGCCCGGTCGCGCATCGCGTGGTGTCCCGGAGGACGCACGAGGGCGAATGCGGCAGAGAGGGTGCCGGCATCCGGGGTCTGGTCGAGCACGTGATCGACGGCGGTCACCACCGCGCCAGCCGCGAGGATGGCCGCCTCCCACGACCCGGGTGACATGTAGGTGTCGAGGTCGAGCACCGCGGGATGCCCGGCCGACGCGGCCAGCCGATCGACGTGGCCCGCGGCGTGGATGCGCTCAATCTCCGCGCGCGTCGCGGCCCGCGGCGGCAGCACCGTCTCTCCCCGCGCTCGCCACGCCTCCACGACCGCGCGCATCACGTGGGCCCGCTCGACGCGCTCGGGGTGCCCGGCCGGGGGCACGTGGTCGGCGGACCGATCGGACCAGACGAGGACAAGGGACATAGGGGTCGGCTCTCGACGTTCGGCTAGCGGCTTTCGACCTTCGGCCTGTCACGCTGCCCGAGGAGCGACAGGGCGCGCCGTTGCAGCCCTTCCAGGCATCGCTCGAGCTCGACGCGCTTCTCCTCGATCACCGACTCGCCGGCGTCGGCGGGCACCTCCAGCGGGGCGCCCATCACCATCACCACGCGGCTCCACGGCTTGGGCACCTGCGATCGGTCCCAGCTTCGCAAGGTCCAGCGCGGGTTCGATTCGATGTGAAACGGGACCACCGGGTTGCCGGTCGCCTTTGCCAGCCACACGGCGCCCGGCTGTGCGTGGCCGGCGGGGCCGCGCGGACCGTCTACGGTGAAGGCCGCCGGCCGACCCTCGGCCATGTCCCGCTTCAGCTGGAGCAGCGCGCGCCTCGCGCCGCGGGACGTGGACCCGCGCGCCTGCGCGTAACCAAACCGGCGCATGATCCGCGCGATCCACTCACCGTCGAAATTGTGGCTCGTGATGGCGACCACGCCGCGGTCGCGGAAGTAGACGGTGGCGGGAAGGATGCCCCCGTGCCACAGGGCCAGAATCGGCTGGCGGCCCGACGCGAGCACCGCCTGGAAGTGCTCGACGCCGTCCTCGCTCCACCGGTAGGTCCGGCCGAGCGTGGCAATCAGGGGATACCCGATGGCGGCGATGGCTGCGACCTCGAAGCGCTTGAGACGCGAGGCGCGCCAGTCGTCGCCGTTCACAAAACTGGCTGCAAGGAAGCCGGCCGTGCGCCCGGGGCCGGGGCGGCGACGGCCGCCGATTTGATCCGGCCGTCTACGAACGTCATCAGGTCGACGACCTGCGTCGTGGCGTTGGCGCTGGCCTGCGCGCCCTTGAGCATGATCGAGCAGAACGGGCACGCGGTGACGATGGTGCCCGCGCCCGTCGCCTGGAGCTGCTCGAACCGCCGCTGGCTGATGCGCGGGCCTTCTTCGTGTTCCTCGAAGAGCAGGCCGCCGCCGGCGCCGCAGCAGAACGGGTTGTCCCCGGACCGCTCGGGCTCCTTCACCACGGCGCCCGCGCGGGCCAGCAGGTCGCGGGGTTCTTTCGTGTGCCCGGCGTATCGCGCCAGGTAGCACGGGTCGTGCAGCGCCACAGCCTCGGCGCCGGGCAGGCGGAGATCCCCGGCAATCTGCGACACGAGAACCACGGAATGCTGCACCTCGACGTCGAACCCGAACGGCTTGTAGTCCTCACCGAGCGTTTTCAGGCAGTGCGGGCAGGCCGTGAGGATCTTCTTCACGCCGGCCGCCTGGAAATCGGCGATGTTTGCCGTCGCCAGCTCCTGGAACAGGTACTCGTTGCCCGTCCGCTTGGCCGGATCTCCCGTGCACCGCTCCTTGGCCAGCACGCCGAAGGTCACCTGCCGCGCGCGCAGGATCTCGAACAGGGAGCGCAGCGCTTTCTGGAAATCGGCCTCGTACGACCCCGCGCAGCCGAGCCACATCAGGTACTCGTGCCGCGCCGGGTCGAACGTCTCGAGGCCGGCCGAGGTGACGAACTTCTGCCGGACATCGGAGGTCAGCCCCCAGATGTTCCCGCGCCGATCCAGGTGGTTGTACATCGCGCCGAGCGCGTCGGGCGCTTCGCCGTTCGACACCAGGCCGCGCCGCGCGCCTAGAATCAACGGCAGGTGCTCGACCCCCACCGGGCACTGCTGCTCGCACGCGCCGCACGTGGTGCACTGCCACAGCACGCCGCGGTCGTACACCTCTACGAGCTTCGCGTCCATCCTGCCGATCAGCAGCGCGTCCTCGTTCTGGAGGATCATCTTCTTCGGATTCAGAAGCTTCCCGGTCGCGTAGGCCGGGCAGTTCATCTGGCATCGGCCGCACTCCACGCACGTGAACGCGTCGAGCACCTGCTTCTTCTCGAGATCGGCCAGCGTCTCGAGCCCCACTTCCTCCTTCTCGAAATCGAGGTTCCTCACCTCGCCGAGCACTGGCGACTTCAGGAAGACCGTGGCGGGCGAGAGGACGAGGTGGAAGTGCTTCGAGCCCGGGATGAGCGCGAGGAAGACGAGGATGATGATCGAGTGCAGCCACCAGTTCACGGCGGCGGCCGGCCCCTCGGTCAACCGGAAGTCGAGCAGGAATGAGATCATCAGCGTCGCGATGAAGACACCGATGAGCACCGATTCGCCCGACAGCGGTCCGAGCGCCTCGGGCCGGAACACGACCCGCCGGATCACCAGGAAGATGATCCCGCCGAGCACGCCGAGGGCGAACGGCACGAGCGCGAGCGCGTAATAGTGGAAGGACGACGTACCCGTCAGGTCGACGACGCCCAGCCCCTTCAGGAACTGGCACCCGCTGTACCCGGCAAAAGCCACGAAGCCCCAGAACACCAGCGCGTGGGCGAGGCCGACCGCGGGCTTTCCGGCGATCACTTCGGACTGGAAGACGACCTCACGGAGGAACCTCGAGACGCGCGTAGCCACGCGATCGGTCCGGAGCGTGCCCTTTGCGCGACCGACGAGCAGGAGCCGCCTGGACACTTGCGCCGCGAACAGGCCGCCAAACAGGACGACAAGCAGGGCGAGGACCAGCGCAGACAGCACTACCGCTGAAGCTCCTTGATCAGCGCGGGCACCACCTCGAACAGGTCACCCACGATGCCGTAGTCGGCGAGTTCGAACATCGGCGCCTCGGCATCCTTGTTGATCGCGACGATCGTCTTCGAGGCCTTCATCCCGACGGCGTGCTGGATGGCTCCCGAGACGCCCAACGCGAGATAGAGCTTTGGCGCGACGGTCTGCCCGGAGCTCCCCACCTGGCGATCGATCGGCAGCCAGCCGGCGTCGCAGATCGGCCGCGACGCGGCGAGTTCGGCGCCAAGCGCCTTTGCCAGCGCTTCGGCCAGCGGCAACTGGTCCCGCGCCCGTATACCGCGGCCCACGGCGACGATGCGCTGGGCCTGGGAGAGGTCGACCGCCTGCTTCGCCTCGCGGAACGGCGCCTCGGGCTTCTGGCGAATCAACGCGGCATCGATCGTCACGTCCGCGCGGGATACCGGGGCAGGCGAGGCGCCTCGCTCGGCGAGGTCGGCGTTGAACGCGCCAGCCTGGAACGTGACGAGGTACGGGGCCTCGCCCTCGAGCACCACGTCGGCCGCGAGCTTGCCCTGGAAGATCAACCGCGTGAAGGCCACCGTGCCGTCGGCCTCCGCGAGCGAGACCACGTCGGCGACGAGCGCGCGATCGAGCCGGGCCGCCAGCTTGGGCACGAAGTCGCGGGCGAGGTAGGTGTGAGGAAAGAGAACATACGTGGGGGCCTGGCCGGCGACCAACTGGGCCAGCGCGGCGACAAAGCCGTCCGCGGTATAGGGCTCCAGCGCGGCCTGCTCGACCGTCAGCACCTCGGCGACAGCGGCCGCCGACAGTTCGCCGGCCGCCGCAGCGAGGTCGCCGCCGAGCAGCGCCACCTTGATCGGCGCGCCGCCCGTCTTCGCCGCCAGCCGCTGCGCGGCCGCCACCACTTCCCAGCTCGCCCGGTTCAACCGGCCATCACGTTGCTCAGCCACAACAAGAATCATGTCCGCCTTCTCCCCTAGTCGATCGCGCGTGCCTCGTCCCGCAGGCGCTTGACGAGTTCCCTGGCCGCTTCGGCGGGGGTGCCGCCGATCAACTGCGTCTGCTTCGTCTTCTGCGGCGGGTAGAGGTTCACGATTCGCTGGTGCGACCGATGCGCGCCCGACGCCGCCACCTTCCGGATGTCCTTCTTCCTGGCGGCCATGATCCCCTTGAGCGTCGCGTAGCGCAGCTGGTTGATGCCGCTCTGGATCGTGAGCACCGCTGGCAACGGCATCGCGACCCACTGGAACCAGCCGCCCTCGAGCTCGCGCTTCACGCGCAGCGCGCCGCCGTCCACCGTCACTTCCATGATGATGGTCGCGTGCGGAACGCCCAGCCGCTCGGCGAGCACGACGCCGGTCTGGGCGAAGCCCTGGTCGTCGGATTGAAGTCCGGTGAGCACCAGGTCGAACGACTCGCCGCTCATCGCCTCGGCGAGCGCCCCGGCCACCTCGAAGGCGTCGGCCGATGCGGCACCGTCCGACTCGACGTGGATGGCGCGGTCCGCCCCGCGCGCCAGCGCCTCACGGATCACATGGGAGACGCGCGAGGGACCGGCCGAGCACACGACCACTTCCCCGCCGTGGCGCTCTTTCAGGCGCAGCCCCTCTTCGAGCGCATAGGCGTCCGGCTCATTCATCTCGAAGGCGGCGTCCTCGTCGCGAACCCAGGTCCGCGACTCGTTGACGCGCGGCTGCCAGTCGCGCGCGGGAACCTGCTTGATGCAGACGGCAATTTTCATACGGCAATGAGCGATGGGCGGGCCTTGATGGCCCGCCCCATGGGTCGGCAACCCGGCGCCGCCCCTCGTTCTCAGGCTCGCGGGTTCCGGACCGGTTGGACACGGCGGCTATCCTTCGAACCTCTTGAGCAGGAGCGAGGCATTCGTGCCGCCAAACCCGAAGGAATTCGTCATGGCATACGCGATCGACGCGGGGCGGCAGACGTTGGGCACGTAGTCGAGATCGCAGTCGGGATCCGGATGCTCGAGGTTGATCGTCGGCGGCATCATCTGGTGGTGGATCGCCAGCGCGGTGATGCCCCCCTCCAGCGCCCCGGCCGCCCCGAGCATGTGCCCGGTCATCGACTTGGTGGACGAAATCCCCATCGAGCGAGCGTGCTCCCCGAAGCACCGCTTGACCGCAGCCGTCTCCAGCCGGTCGTTCGGCGGCGTCGATGTGCCGTGCGCGTTGATGTAGCTGACCACCGATCCATCGACGCCGGCGCTGCGCAGGGCCGCCTCCATCGCGCGGGAGGCGCCCGCGCCGTCCTCGGACGGCGCGGTGATGTGGAACGCGTCGGCCGAGGCCCCGTACCCGACCATCTCGGCGTAGATACGCGCACCGCGCGAGAGCGCCGACCCGAGTTCCTCCAGCACCAGCACACCCGCCCCCTCGCCGATGACGAATCCGTCGCGCTCCAGGTCGAACGGCCGACTGGCCTTCTCCGGCGCATCGTTGCGCGTGGACAAGGCGCGCATCGCCGCGAAACCGCCGACGCCCATCGGCGTGATGGCCGCTTCAGACCCGCCGGCAATCATCGCATCGGCGTCGCCGCGGCGGATGATCTCGTAGGCATCGCCCAGCGCGTGGGCTGAGGCGGCGCATGCCGTGCAGGCGGCAAGGTTGGGCCCCTTCGCCCCGAACCTGATCGACACCTGGCCAGCCGCCAGGTTGATGATCGTGGCGGGGATGAAGAAGGGCGAGATCTTGCCCGGCCCCCCCTCGATCAGCTTGGAATGCTCCCGCTCGATCGTGCTGAACCCGCCGATGCCCGACGCGATGAACACGCCGACCCGCGTGGCGTTGTCCGGCCCGACCTTCAGCCCGGCGTCGTCCATCGCGAACTGCGAGGCCGCAATCGCGTACTGGATGAACACGTCCATCTTCTTGACGTCTTTCTTGTCGACGAACTGGAGCGGGTCGAACCCCTTGACCTCGCCGGCGATCTGGGCGCTGAAGTTCGTCGGATCGAACTTCGTGATGCGCGCCACGCCGCTACGCCCGGCCACAATGCCCTGCCAGTTGGCCTGCGTGCCGATACCGACTGACGAGAGGAGACCGATGCCCGTGATGACGACTCGCCTGCTCAAGCTCCCTCCGTTGACACGGCCGCCCCGCGCGCCGACGCGCACGGGCCGGCACCGCTACCGCGTGCACGCCCGCCGGACGGCAGGCGCGCCGGCCCCGCGCCGTGTGCGACGCTATTTTTTGGCCTTGGCGTGCGCCTCGACGTAATCGACCGCTTCCTTCACGCGCGTGATCTTCTCGGCATCCTCGTCCGGGATCTCGATACCAAACTCTTCCTCGAACGCCATCACGAGTTCGACGGTGTCGAGCGAGTCGGCGCCCAGGTCGTCCACGAACGACGCATCCGGGGTGACCTCTTCTTCGTCGACGCCCAACTGTTCAACGATGATGCTCTTGACCTTGTCAGCAACCGCAGCCATTGACCCTCCTAAGTGTACATCGCGCCATTGACGGCGAGGACCTGCCCCGAGATATACGACGCCTCATCGGTCGCCAGGAAACAGACGGCCGAGGCGACGTCGTCCGCCGTGCCGAGCCTGCCGATCGGAACCTTGGACGCCCACTCGTTCCGCACGCTCTCGGGCAACCCACGGGTCATGTCGGTGTCGATCAGTCCCGGGGCCACCACGTTGACGGTAATGCCGCGCACGGCCAGCTCGCGGGCCAGCGACTTGCTGAACCCGATGATGCCGGCCTTCGACGCGGCGTAGTTCGACTGCCCGGCGTTGCCCATCTGTCCGACGACCGAGCTGATGTTGATGATCCGACCTCCGCGCTGGCGCATCATCGCGCGCAGCACGGCTTGGGTACAGGTGAACGTCCCGGACAGGTTGACGTTCAGCACGACGTCCCAGTCCTCGCGCTTGAGCCGCAGCGCCACGTTATCGCGGACGATGCCGGCGTTGTTGACCAGGATGTCCACGCGGCTGTGCCGCTCGAGAATTTTCCCGATGGTCGCCTGCACGCCTGCCGTGTCGGTGACGTCCATCGCGTAGCCCTCGGCCTTGCCGCCCGAGGCGACGACCTCGTGGGCCGCCTGGCCCACCGCGTCACCGAGCACGTCGGTCAACGCCACCAGCGCGCCCTGGCGGGCAAGCATCTCGCTGATCGCGCGGCCGATGCCCCGCGACGCGCCCGTCACCACCGCCACTTTCCCGGTCAAATCGAACATCGCGTTCCGCTCCCCGGCTCACTGTCGAGCCAAGCGCCACATGATACACGCAAAGGGATGTCAACTGGATGGTGTTACCCGAAGAGAGCGGCCACCTTTTCGAGGCCGGACGGGTCCTCGAAGCTCGCGAACGCCGCCTCACGATCGATCTTCCGGACCAGGCCGCACAGCACGGTGCCCGGACCCACTTCAACATACTTGCGGACGCCCTCGGATGCAAGCCGCCGCACGACGTCTTCCCACCGGACCGGCGACGACACCTGCCGCACGAGCGCCTCGATCGCGGACGCCGCGTCGCGCTTCGGCTCGGCGTCGACGTTGGCGACGACGGGCACGCGCGGGTCGCAGGCCCGGAGCGCGCGCAACACGGGCGCGAGCCGCTCCTCGGCCGGCTTCATGAGCGCGCAGTGGAATGGCGCGCTGACGGGCAGCGGCACGACGCGCTTGGCGCCGAGCGCCTTCGCCCGTTCGCCCGCGCGCGCCACGGCGTCGGTCGCCCCGGCGATCACCACCTGGCCCGGCATGTTCATGTTGGCGGGACTCACCACCTCGCCCTGCGCCGCCTCTTCACATGCCTGCGCCACGACCGCCGCGTCCAGCCCCATCACGGCCGCCATCGCGCCCTTCCCCACCGGCACCGCCTCCTGCATGAACCGGCCGCGCCGGCGTACCGTGCGCACGGCGTCGGCAAACGCGATCGTCCCCGCGCACACGTGCGCGGAATACTCGCCCAGGCTGTGGCCGGCCACGAACGCGGGCTCGAACCCGCGCGACGACAGCAGGCGGTACGCGGCGATGCTCACCGTCAAGATGGCCGGCTGCGTGTTCTCGGTCAGGCGCAGCTGGTCTTCCGGCCCCTCGAAGATCAGTCGGCTCAATCTCTCGCCCAGCGCGGCATCGGCTTCCGCGAACGTGTCGCGGCAGACGTCGAACGTTTCCGCCAGCGCCTTGCCCATCCCGACCGCCTGCGACCCCTGTCCCGGAAAGATGAATGCGATCACCGGTGCGATTCTCCTGAAGCCGCGATCTCCTGCTGGAGACGCGCGATGAAGCCGGCCGACGCGAAACGGTGCGCCGCCTCGATGCCGTGGCGCACGGCCGCGGCCGACGATTGCCCGTGCCCGATCACCGCCAGCCCGGCCACACCGAGCAGCGGAACTCCCCCGTACTCGGCCACCCGCCGGCGGAACAGGTCGAACAGTTCGCTGGAGACCTGCGCCGCCAGCCCGGCGCCGAGCCTGCCCACCGCGTCGCGCAGCACGTCGCCGATCATCTCCACGAGGCCCTCGCTCACCTTGAGAACGATGTTCCCAGTGAAGCCGTCGCAGACGATGACGTCGGCGCCACCGGCGTAGACATTGCGCGCCTCGATGTTGCCTATGAAGCTGAGGCCGCTCGCCTTCAACAGGCGGTGGGCCTCACGGGTGAGGTCATTCCCCTTGGTCTCTTCCTCGCCAATCGAGAGCAGGCCGACCCGCGGCCGCTCCACGCCCAGCACCAGCCGCGCGTAGACGGTCCCCATCGCGGCAAACTGCACGAGGTGCTGCGGCCGGCAATCGACGTTCGCCCCAACGTCCAGCACGACGGCGGCTGACCGGCGAGTCGGCACGGTGGCCGCGAGTGCCGGACGGTCGGCGCCAGCCAGCATACCGAACGCCGCGTGGGCGGCCATCACGGTCGCGCCGGTGTTACCGGCGCTGTAAAGCGCCGCCGCCCGCCCGGCCGCCACTTCGGCCGCGGCCACCTTGATGGACGCCCCCGGCCGGCGCCGCAACGCGGAGGTCGGCGGCTCGCCCATCCCGATCACATCGTCGGCCGGCACG
The DNA here is from genome assembly GCA_025363775.1 of Acidobacteriota bacterium. GTDB lineage: Bacteria > Acidobacteriota > Vicinamibacteria > Vicinamibacterales > Fen-181 > FEN-299. Next base: position 21,496 of record JANYLG010000158.1, read on the forward strand.
ATAGTCACGTCGAGCCCGGCCACGCCCGGCCGGCCGGCCATCAACTCCCGCAGACGGTCCTCGCGGCCGACTAGCGTCACCGCCAGGCCGTGCTCGCGGGCCGCGTCGAGCGCCCCCTCGACAACGGTCTCGGGCCCACGATCGCCGCCCATCGCATCGACGGCTATCCGGATCATGACGAAGTCCCAGCCCGCGGGTGCCGGCTACCCTTCCTTGACTTCCCGCACCTGCCGACCGCGGTAGTAGCCGCAGTGCGGGCAGACCTGGTGCGACAGTTTCGGTTCATGGCAGTGCGGGCATTCGCCCAACGCCACGGGAGTGAGGGCGTCGTGCGTGCGTCGCTTCGCGGTGCGCGCCTTGGAGTGTCGTCGCTTTGGATTTGGCATGCTATCCCGCCTGTCTGTCCGGGCCGCCGCACCGGACGGAAGTCCCGTGCCACCAGCACCGAGAAAAAAGGAAATAATTACCCTGCGCCCGCCCCCCGAGTCACACCTCGCGGTCGCCCTTGTCGATCAGCGACCGCAGGCCCTCGAGCCTGGGATCCGGCCACTCCTGGACACAGGAACAGGTCCCGGTATTGAGATTCGTCCCGCACTCCGAGCACAGGCCGCGGCAGGACTCGCGGCACAACGGCTTCATCGGGAGCGCAAGATAGAACTGCTCCAGCACGATCTGGCCCAGGTCAATCTCCTCGTCCCGGTAGTACGCCGTCGTCAAGTCGTCGTCTTCCACTTCCACTTCCACTTCCACGCCGCCAACGTGTTCCTGGTGCGGCACGTAGAGGAGGTCGAAGGGCAGATCCACCGGAAGCTCGATGTCGTCCAGGCATCGTCCGCACGAGAGGGCGATCGTGGAGCGAACCCGGCCGACCAGGTGGAACTGGTTGCCATCCTTGAAGATATCGAACGCCAGGTGCACGGGCGCCTGCACTCGGAACCCCTCCGCCTCGCTCGTCGGAAGGACCGACGGCTCGAAGGTGCGGTCAATCCGGTCGCGCGCGCCCCGCAACTCGCGTAGATCGAGCAGTATCTGAGACATCTAGATCACGAAGTTCCAAAAGAGACAGACCTTTCATCATACCACGGCCGTCGGCCCCGGGGTGACCCGCCTGGCACAAGACAGTCGCCGGCTGCTCAGTCCCTGTGCCAGTCGCGCGGGACGTCCACCCACGGCTTGGGAATGAAGAGCTGCACGAACAGGCCAACGGCAAACCGGTCGGTCATGCCGGCCAGGAAGTCGCGGGCAGCGGCGTCCACGCCCTCGTGTTCGACCGTCCGGCGGTCGAGGAACTCCGCAGCGCGTTCGCGCACCCTTTCCCACAGGCCGCCCAGGATGTCGGCCGCCTTTCGGAACTCGACCGTGGAGAGGTCGTTCTCGTAGACGGAACGGAACAGGAACGCCCGGAGGTCCAGCGTCGCCGCGAGCGTCTGGTCGCTCATCCGGATGTGATCGAGGCCGGCGTCCTTCGTGGTGACGATGACGTCCTTCACCATGCGGCCGATCCGCTCCGAGGGAGAACGCCCGAGCAGCGCCACCGCGTCCCGCGGCAGGTCGTCGTCCACGAGCAGGCCCGCGCGGATGGCGTCGTCGGTGTCGTGGTTCACGTAGGCGATCAGGTCGGAGACGCGGATCAACTGTCCTTCGAGCGTCCTGGCCTGGTCGTCGCCGCCGGTGGGCGCGCCGGATTTCCCCTTCGAGTGTCGGGCGATGCCATCCCGCACTTCCCAGGTGAGGTTCAGGCCGTGGCCGTCGCGCTCCAGCACGTCCACCACGCGAAGGCTCTGCGCGGTGTGCGCGAATCCCCCGGGAACCAGCTTGTTCAGGACGCGCTCGCCCCAGTGCCCGAATGGGGTGTGCCCGAGATCGTGGCCAAGGCCCGCCGCTTCGGTCAGTTCTTCGTTCAGGTGCAGCGCCTTGGCAATCGTCCTCGCGATCTGCGACACCTCGAGCGTGTGCGTCAGCCGAGTCCGATAGTGGTCGCCCTCGGGCGAAAAGAACACCTGCGTCTTGTGTTTCAGTCGGCGGAACGCCTTGCAATGGATGATGCGGTCGCGGTCGCGCTGATAGGCCGGCCGCATGTCGTCCTCGGCCTCGGGCCGAAGACGCCCTCGCGTGTCGGCGCTGCATGCCGCCTGCGGGGCGAGGAACTGTCGCTCGCGCGCTTCCAGATCTTCGCGAATCGTCATTGGGATAGGTGTCAGCGGATATCGTTCAAGAAGCTCGTGCCGTGCGCGAGCGGGCCCACGCCAAACACGGCGGCCAGCGTCTGGCCAAGGTCCGCGAACGTCGGACGGGTCCCCAGGTTCACGCCCGCCCGCACGTGCGGGCCGTACGCCACCACCGGCACGTACTCGCGGGAGTGGTCGGTGCCCGCCGTCGTCGGGTCGTTCCCGTGGTCGGCGGTGAGGATCAGCAGGTCGTCGTGCTGCAGCCGGGGCAGCAACTCCGACAACCGGGCGTCGAACCGCTCGAGGTTCAGGGCGTACCCTTCCACGTTGTTCCGGTGTCCGTAGACGGTATCGAAGTCCACGAGGTTGGCGAAGATCAGGCCGCGGGGCGTGTCGGCGAGCGCGCGCTCCACCTGGTCCATCCCCTCGTCATCCGACGCGGTGTGCACCGACCTGGTCACGCCCTGCCCCGCGAACAGGTCCTCGATCTTGCCGATTGCGTGGACGGGGATCCCCGCCGCCTTCAACAGGTCCAGCAGCGTCTCTCCCGCCGGCGGGATGGCGAAGTCGTGACGATTCGACGTGCGCCGGAACGCACCCGGCGTGCCGACGAACGGCCGCGCGATGATGCGCCCGAGCCCGATGCCCTTCACGAGCATGTCGTAGGCGATCTCGCATTGGCGGTACAGCTCGGGAACGGGGATCACGTCCTCGTGCGCGGCGATCTGGAACACGCTGTCGGCCGACGTATAGACGATGGGACAACCGGTCCGTACGTGCTCGGGGCCGAGTTCCTCGATGATCACCGTGCCCGACGCGACCGTGTTCCCCAGCGTCTTGCGACCGATGCGCCGCTCGAACTCGCGGATCGTCTCTTCCGGGAAACCGTGGGGAAACACCGGAAACGCGTGCTCGACGGCGAGGCCCATCAACTCCCAGTGCCCGGTCACCGAGTCCTTCCCGGGCGAATGCTCCGCCATTCGGCCGAACGCCGCGGCGGGCGCGCCCACCGGCTCACCCCCGGGCACCTCCACGACGCGCGACAGCCCGAGACTCCGCAGCGTGGGAATCTGCAGCGGCACCCGGCGGGCGATGTTCCCGAGCGTGTTGCTCCCCTGGTCGCCGTACTCCGCCGCGTCCGGCAACTCGCCGACCCCGACGCTGTCGAGGACCACGACGATCGCGCGCGAAAAAGAGGAGGGGCTCACTGGGCCTGGTGGCTGTAGTAGCTGTTGATGGCCCGCGCCGCCGTGATCGTCGCGATGGCGTGCTTGAAGATCATCTGGTCGACGCCGTCGCGCTCGACGATCACGGCGAAGCGATCGAAGTTCTTGATACGGCCTTCGAACTCGGATCCGTCCAGGAGCCGAAAGCGGACCGGCTGCCGGTCGCGCCGCGCGTGATTCAGGAAGGCGTCCTGGATGTTCGGGGTCGTGGGCGCGGCCTTGGACTCGGAAGGTGATGGCATCAGGAGATCTCCTCGCCTCGGCCGCCAGCGTCCGGCACGCGGAGACGATGGTCGACGATCCGGCGGGCGCTCTCGAACGCCGACGGCAAGTGGCCCGGACCTGGAATCCTGTCTAGGTTAGGCTCTTTGCGAAACCAGATCAACTGACGCCGCGCGTACTGGCGCGTCGCGCGCGCGATCAACTCGCGCGTCGCCGCCTCGTCCCGCATCCCGCGCAGGTGCTCGAGCGCCTGGCGGTAGCCCAGCGCGCCGAATGGGCGCGCGGTAGGCGGGATGCCGTCGTCGAGCAGCGCCCGGGTTTCGTCGAACAGGCCGCGCCGGAGCTGGTCGTCCACTCGCCGATCGATCCGAGCGTTCAGGATGGCCGCCGGCACGTCGAGGCACAGGCCGACCGTGCGGACCTCCGGCAGCGGCGAGACCGTGGCGGCAAAGTGGGCCGTCAGCGGGACTCCGGTGAGGAAGTAGACCTCGAGCGCGCGGACGAGACGGACGAGGTCGCGGACCTGGATGCGCGCGGCCGAGGGCGGGTCCACGCGCGCCACCATGCGGTGCAGGAACGCGGCGCCCCTCCGTGCCGCGATCGCACCCAGGCGGTCGCGCAGGCGCTGATCGCGGCCCGGGCCCGGAAACAGCCCGCGCGTCAACGCGCGGAAGTAGAACCCGGTTCCGCCCGCGAGGATCGGAAGCCGTCCACGGGCGAGGATCGCGCGCGCCACATCGGCAGCCTCGCGCCCGAAGCGCGCGGCGGTGAAGTCGTCGGTGGGATCCGCAACGTCGATCAGGTGATGGGGAATGCCCCGGCGATCGGCGACCGGAACCTTGTCGGTGCCGATATCGAAGCGCCGGTAGACGGCGGTCGAATCGCAGCTGATGATTTCGCCGTCGTAGCGCTCGGCCAGCGCGATCGCGAGGGCGCTCTTGCCGCTGCCCGTCGGGCCGAGCACCGCGATAAGAGAAGGACAGGGCGGGGTCACGCGTTACCTGAAAAAGAGGCGAACCAGGACGTAGAGGACCAGGATCGACGCAAGACCGAGCAGACCAGCCTGCTGCGTGCGCGTCATGCCGCGTGCTCCCTGCCGATTACCGATACGGCGGCGTTTCGTTGTAGTAGAACGTGACGGTGAAGAAGCAACGGTCGGCCGGGTACTCGGGGGGCAGCGGCTGCGTCGGGTTCGACGTCACGAGCGCCCCCTGGGCGGCGCGGTTGAACGCATGGACCGGGCACGGGCCTGGCACGTCAATCTCGGTGATGCTCCCGTCCCTGTGGACATTGAACGTCACCACGACGTGTCCCTTCATCGTCATCGCCGCCATCGGGATCAGCCAGTTGCGCTTGAGCTGGGCGATGAACCGGCGCAACCAGGGCCCGAACTCGACGCCCTTCGAATCGAACTGGATGTCGGCCTGCGGCTGGCCGCCGTCGCCGCCTGGATTGTTGAAGACGTCACCCTGTGCGTAGCGAAAGGGGTTGGCGACAGCGGCCGACAACGGGCCAGGGGCGCCCATCGCACCGGGAGCGCCGCTGCGGGCCATCCCCATCGGCGGGCCCGGGAGCCCCAGCGGGCTCGACGAGCCGTTCTGCCCGTTCTGGCCGTTCTGCCCCGGACGCTCGATCTGCTGCTGGCGCGCCTGAGGGTCGGGCCGGTCCATGCGCTGCGGCGTCCTCATGGCCGGCTCTTCCACGCGCTCGGACGTGTTGCCGCGCGAGAACGGCAGCGGGTTGGTGGGATTCGGCGAACGCTCGCGTGCCGCCGCCATCCGGTTCTGATCGGACGCTACGGCGTCCGGCCGAGCGGTCCGGGACGGACGGTCGACCCGCGGCGCCATGAACACGAACCGGGTTGGCTCCCGCTTGACGGGAACCACCGCGGCCCGCGTCGCGCCGTCCGACGCGGGCATCGATGCCAGGAGCACGAGCGCGATGAGCGCAACGATATCGAGAAAGAACGCGACCGAGACGGCGACGATGAGGTGGAGCAGTCCCTCCAACCGCGCGACATCGCGGTTCAGCGCCAAGTAGTCTGGACGATCGTCATAGAAGTCGAAGTACATGAAGGATCAGAAATTATAGCATCCGGCCGTCGAAGGACCGCCGGAGCAGGGCAGGCGCTGGCAGGGCCTCTTTTCATTATAGACGCCGACCGTCCGGGTTTGGCCGCACTCTTTCTGTGGTAACGGAATGCCCGACCGCTTGTGCTATTGTTGGACGCCTCGATGGTCCGAATTCTCCACATCGCCCGGATCGCGTCGGTCCTCGCGGAGCGGCGAGTCACGCTGATGGCGAGCGATCCTGGCTGTTCCTTCAGGCTCGTCCGTCCCCGGTGCCGGGGCGGTCCGTTCGACGCGGACAGGGTCCACGACCGACAGCGCCTCGAGGACGTGCGGTTGGTTCGGATGTGCCGGGCCATGGACCCGCACCGCGGGCTCTACCAGACCGCAGGCTTCGGTATCAGGCGCGCGGCGCCCGACCTCATCCACGCAGAGGAAGAACCCGATAGTCTCGCCGCGCTCCATGTCGCGGCGGCCAGGCGCGTGCTCGCGCCGCGCGCGCGCCTGGTCCTGTTCACCTGGCAGAACGTCAACCGCCCCAAGAGTCCGATGGTCGATTGGGTGCTGCATCGGACGCTGGCTGCCGCCGACGCGGTGATCTGCGGAAACCTCGGCGCCGTGGCCCTGCTGCGCGAGCTGGGCTACGGCCGCCCCACTCCGGTCATCCCGGCCCTCGCGCTCGAGGCCGGCATCTTCTATCGACGGTCGGTGCCACGCCTCAGCGACCGTTTCACGGTCGGCTACGTCGGCCGCCTGGCTCCCGAAAAGGGAGTCGACACGCTGCTCAGGGCTGTCGCGCAGATCGGTCCGCCTGCGTTGCTGGTTGCAGCCGGGTCAGGGCCTTGCCGGTCCGCGCTCCAGGAACAGGCGCGCGGCCTCGGGATCGGAGACTCGGTGCGTTTGGTCGGCCTGCTCGATCCCAATGGCGTGGCAGAGCTGCTGAGCGCCGTGGACGTACTGGTGGTGCCGTCGCGATCGACCCCGGTCTGGCAGGAACAATACGGGCGCGTCATCGTGGAAGGCATGGGATGCGAGGTGCCGGTGATCGGGTCCGAGTCCGGGGCGATACCGGAAGTCGTCGGCAGTGCCGGACTCCTCTTTCCAGAGGACGACGTGGCCGCGTTGACCGAGCACCTGCGGCAGCTTCGGGCCTCACCCGCCCGGCGCCAGGAGATTGGACGCCGCGGGCGAGAATGGGTCTTGTCAGCCCACACCCCAGCGCTCAGAGCGCGCCAGACGCTGGACTTCTACCGGCAACTGGTCGCTGAGCCAGCCAGAGGGTCGCGATGATCGCCGGCCCTGTCGTCCTGGACACGCGGACCGCGTCACCACACTTCCCCGGGATCGGTCGCGCGGTCACCGGCCTCGCGCGGGCCCTCGCCGTTCGGGCGGACTCGCCACCCGTGGTGCTCCTCCACAACGCCGTGCCGGACGAGCGACTTCCTCTCGCCGCGCTGCGAGGCATCAGATGTACGGCGTCTCCCTTCGCGCCGCGGCAGCAGTGGGAGGTCCGCCGGCTTCTTCGTGCCGCAGGCGCCTGCCTGTACCACAGCCCCTACTACCTGATGCCGTTCGCACCCGGCGTTCGGACGGTCGTCACCTGCTACGACCTGATCCCGCTGACGGTCCGCGGCCTGTTCGGTCCGGCACGGCGCGCGGCTTTTTGGGTCGCCCACGCACTGGCGTTTCGCGCCGCCTCGGCGATCGTGGTGCCCTCCGAAGCCACCCGACGCGACGTCTCACGCCTCTTCCCCACCCACGCCTCGAAGGTCGAAGTCATTCCAATGGGATGGCGGTTTGCCGATGCGCCAGGTGCGGACGAAGCCCGCCGGCTGCGAACCCGACTGGGCATCACCGGGCCGTACGTGCTGTCGGTCGGCAGCAACAAGCCGCACAAGAACCTGCGCACGCTCCTGGACGCCTGGGCGCGCCGCGTCGATCAGCGACAGGGAGGCCACACCGGGTGTTGTTCGCTGGTGATCGCAGGTCCGCGTGACGCCCGATACACCGGCCACCTGCCACAGGCTCGACGGCTCCGCGACAGCGGGCACCTCATCGACACTGGACCGGTATCCGATTCGATGCTGTCCGCGCTCTACCAGGGCGCCACGCTGTTCATCTTTCCTTCGGTCGCCGAGGGGTTCGGCCTCCCGGTGATCGAAGCGATGGGCCATGGTGTTCCCGTCGTCTGCAGCCGGATCCCGGCGCTCACCGAACTAGCCGGCGACGCGGCCGCGACGTTCCCGCCGACCGACGTGGACCGGCTCTCCACCCTGGTCGATCACCTGCTCGACGCGACCGCGGACCTCGAGAAGATGCGCGAGAACGGGTTGGCACGGGCGGCGGCGTTCGAATGGGATCGGGCCGCCGCGGCAACCTCCACGCTGTACGACCGTGTGCTGAGAGAACACCCGTGAACGGAGAGCGTTCCGCCAGCGCGTTGCTCGGGTTCTGCACCGTGGCGTTCCTGGTGGTTGGCGACCTGTGGTTCCCCCCTGGCTCGCCGTGGCACCACCTCCGGCTCCTGTTGCTCGGCGCCGCCATCGCGGCTGCGCTGGCTGTCACCGTGCGGCGCCCCCAGATCCTGCGAACGCTCGGACGGTTCCCGCTCGTCTTCTTCTCGGTGTTCGCGGGGCTCGACCTCGTCGCCTCGATGCTCGCCGAGCGGCCGCTTCCGTCGCTCCGCTATGCGGCGGGGTACGTCGCCGTCGAGATCCTGGCCGTCGCGATCGCCGCGGTCTTCTCCGAGCGGGCGATCGTCCGCGGCCTGCTCTTCGCGATCGGGGTGAAGCTGGCCGCGTCGCTGGCATTCGCCCCGTCACCGATCGCCTGGTGGGAGCACACGCGGTTCATGGGCCTGCTCGGCAACCCGAACCCGATGGGCGCCGCCGCCGGCCTGGCCTACCTCCTCATCGTGCTCCATGGCTGGTATGATTGGCCTCGAAAGCCGATCAGGGTGGCGCTCGCTGCTGGCAGCCTTGCGGCAACGACGACGATGGCCGTCACAGAGAGCCTGAGTGCGCTGGCCGCCACCCTCGCCACGCTCGTCTGCCTGGCGCCCCTCGGCCGGGTGCGCGAGTCCACACGTCGGGAACGGGGGGCGTGGGCAGTGGTCGTGGTGGCAGCGCTCGCCCCTCTGCTGATGATCACCGGCGGTGGCGGCGGAATGGCGCCGAGACCCACCACTCCCGCTCAGGCGGTCGTCTTGCGCACGGGCTGGTGGGGTATGCTGGAAGAAGCGGTCTGGCGTCACCCGTGGCTGGGGTACGGCGCGGGCAGTACGCCGTCGCTCGGGATTGCGGGCGCCCCGTACTGGGGCACCAGCGCACACAACCTGTACCTCGAAGCGGCAGTCTACGCGGGCGCGCCGGCGGCGCTCGCCATGATGCTGTTCATGGCGAGCGCCCTGTTCGCGGCCGTCTCGAGGGTGTGCCGGGCGGGGGGTGGAGTTCACGTCGGCCTCGCGGTTCCCATGGTGTTTTACGCGGCGTTGTCGCTCGTCGAACCCGTGCTGCTCAACGGCGTTCCGTCCAGCCTGGTCGCGCCGCTGATCGTCGCCGCGGTGTGCGCGTTGCGAGTCGGCGACCGGCCATGAGAATCCTGCACCTCTACAAGGACTACAGCCCGGTGCTGGGCGGGATCGAGAACCACATCCGGGTTCTCGCCGAGGCGCAGGTCGCGCGCGGCCACGACGTGACGGTGCTGGCCGCGAACCGCGGCTGGCGCACGAGCCTGCAGACGATGAACGGGGTGAACGTGGTGCTCGCCTCGCGCTTGGGCACGATCGCGTCGACGCCCATCAGCCCTTCGCTGTTCTACTGGCTGGCGCGCATCGAGACTGACATCGCGCATCTCCATTTTCCACACCCGCCGGGTGAAGTGGCGCACTTGCTCCTGGGCCGCGCTGCAGGCACGGTCATCACCTATCACGCCGACATCGTCAGGCAGCGCCGGTTGCTGCGCGTCTACCAACCGCTCTTGCGGCGGGTGCTGGCGCGGGCGCATCGGATCCTGGTGACGAGCCCAGCGTACGCGGACACGTCCCCCTACCTGCACGACGTCCGGGACAAGTGCCTCATGGTGCCGCTCGGGATCGACGTCGAGCGCTTCGAGAACCGCTCAGGCCACACGCCGACCGGCTTGAGGTCGCGGTGGGGCCTGCCTCTGAACCGGCCGGTGGTCGTCTTCGTGGGACGGCTGCGGTACTACAAGGGGCTCGACTACCTGCTGCGGGCGCTGCCGTCGGTTCCCGAAGTCCACGTGCTGCTCGTCGGAGGCGGCCCGCTGTGGGATCACACCCGGGCGCTGGCGGCAGAGCTTGGGGTGGCCGCGCGGGTGGTGTTCACGGGCGACGTGAGCGATGCGGATCTTCCCACGTGCTACATGGCCGGCGACATCTTCGTGCTGCCGTCCCACACGCGGGCCGAGGCGTTCGGCACGTCGATCGTGGAGGCGATGGCGGCGGGGTTGCCGGTCATCAGCACCGAGATCCAGACGGGAACGTCGTGGGTGAACCAGGACGGCGTGACGGGTCTCGTCGTGCCGCCGTGCGACCCCGACGCCCTCTCGTGCGCCATCCGCTCACTGGTGGACGATCCCGGAAAGCGGGCGGCCATGGGACGGGCCGGCCTCGCCCGCGCCCGCGAGTTCTTCCAGGCCTCGACGATGGTGGATGCGGTGGAGACGGTGTACCGCGAGGTGATAGCTGGCAGCTGATAGCTGGCAGCTGATAGCTGATAGCTGATAGCTGGCAGCTGACAGCTGGCAGCCTTTCACGCGTGATTTGCTGCCCGCTGCCCGCTGCCCGCTGCCCGCCGCTTGCTGCCCGCCGCTTGCTGCCCGCTGCTTGCTGCCCGCTGCCGTTCTACTTCTCTGCCGTATAGAGCGTCACGATCCCGAACGTGAGCGGGATGGCCTTGGACTCCCGGAAGCCGCACGCTCGCAACAAGTCGAGCATCACGTCGGGAGGGATGAAGCTGCCAACCGATGCCGGGAGGTAGGCATAGGCTGAGCCGTGCCCGGATACCAGGCGGCCGATACGCGGGAGCACGTAGCGGAAGTACGGAAGGTAGACCGCGCGAATCAGCGCGGCTGTGGGAATACTGAACTCGAGGATCGCCAGACGCCCGCCTGGCCGAAGCACCCGGTACATTTCGGCCAGCCCCCGCTCAGGCTTCTCGACGTTCCGGATCCCGAACGCGACGGTGGCCGCCTCCATCGAGGCGGTGGCCACCGGCAGCCGGGTGGCATCGCCGCGGGCCAGAGAGATGCGGTTCGTCTTCCCGAGCCTGCGGATCTTCGCTGCCCCCAGGCGCAGCATCTCGCCGGAGAAGTCAACGCCGAGCACGTGCGCCGCGCCGGGCGAGGCGCTCACCGCCGCCACCGCCACATCCGCCGTGCCGGTGCAGACATCCACGATGGCCTCGCGGCCGGTCAACTGCAGCGACAAAATGGCGCGAGACCGCCAGTGCCGGTCGAATCCCGCGCTCAGCAGGTGGTTGAGAAAATCGTAGCGCGCGGCGATCGCGTCGAACATCGCGGCAACGCGGGCCGGTCGTTTGTCGATCGCCATGATTCTTGCCCGCCGACCTGACCGAGGATGTGGCGCGGGTCTTCAGACTCGCGGGGGTATCCGCGCCGCTACACGCCCGCCGCCATGCGGTCCGTGATCCGCTGCGCGAGTTCCAGCGCTCGGCGTCCGTCCTCGCCCGGCACCAGCGGCGGTCGATGCTCGCGGACCGCGCCCAGGAAATCGGACAATTCGAGCACGAGCGGTTCCTCGCGCGGCACCTCGAGCTTGCCGCCCTCAATGCCGGGTCGAACGTCGGCGCCGCGCACGAGCCGGTACATCTCCACTTCCTGCGCCGCGTAGTCGATCGAGAGATAGGCGTCCGGCTGGAAGAACCGGATCTTCCTGACGCGGTCGCGGCTGATGCGGCTCGCGGTGATATTGGCAATGCACCCGTTCTCGAATCGCAGCCGCGCGTTGGCGATGTCCACCCGGTCTGTCAACACCGGCACGCCGACCGCCTCGATCGACGCCACCGCTGCCGGCACGATCGAGAGGACGATGTCGAGGTCGTGAATCATCAGGTCGAACACGACATCGATGTCGAGGCTGCGTTCCGGGAACGTACCGAGCCGGTGAACCTCGATGAACCGCGGGTTCTGCAGGTGGCGCGACGCGACGGCGACGGCTGGATTGAACCGCTCGGTGTGCCCGACGGCGAGCACCGTCCCGCTCTTCGCCGCCATCGCGATCAGGCCGTCCGCCTCTTCCAGCGAACGCGCCAGCGGCTTCTCCACAAGGACGGGGATCCCCTGTTGGACGAACGCCGCGGCCACCTCGAAGTGAGCCTGCGTCGGCACGGCGATCGACACCGCGTCCACCTGGCCGAGCAGGTCGTGGTAGTCGGTGAACGGCCGCGTATGGAAGGCCGCCGCGATTTCCGCTGCGCGGTCCGCCTTGATGTCCACGACGCCCACGAGCGTTGCGCCCGGCAGGCTCGAGAGGATCCGGGCGTGGTGGCGGCCCAGGTGGCCGACACCGACGGCCGCTACCCGAAGTGGCGTCACGTTGGTCATAGAAATCGATTCCGCTCAGGCGGTTGTCGGGCGCCCCCGCCCCACGATCGCGATGCCCGCTGCGTCGGCAGCCCTGATGAGTTCCTGCAGGTCGAAGACGAGCGTCTTGCCGGCGTCGACCGACAGCACGGTGGCGCCGGCCTCCCGCATCGCCTGGACCGTCGGCACGCCGACGACCGGAACGTCGAACCTCATGTCCTGTGTCGGCTTGGCCACCTTCACGACCCGCGTGCCCGGGCCGGCCAGCCGCCCGGCGCGCGCGACCACCGCGTCGGTGCCTTCCATCGCTTCGACCGCCACCACCGCCGCGTCCTTCACGACCACCGTCTGACCGATGTCGAGCCCCGCGATGGCGTCGGCCATGGCGTAGCCGAACGCCAGGTCTGACTCCTCCGGCCCGGTCAGCGGCCGCGACGCGATCCGGCCCGACCGGGCCAGCAGCGGCGTCAGGAAGGCGGTTGAATCGAGCAACTCGACCCCGTGCTCGCGCATCACGTCGGCGACGGCCGAGATCAGGGCGTCGGTGTTCTTCGACCGCAACCGGAGCAGCGCCGAGAGCAGCAGGCGGTCGGGGAGGATGCTCGAGAAGATCTTGACGTGCTTGACCTGGCCGGCCATCACCGCGTGCGTCGCGCCCGCCGCCCGCAGCGTCTCGATGCACTTGCTCAACTGGCCGAGCGACAGCCAGACGATGTCCGCCCGAGGCTCGCGGGCGGCCGCGGCGTTCAGGTCGGGGGACGCCTCTTCCTGGACGGCGACAATCGTCACATCGTGCCCGAGGCGGCGGGCCGCGTCGAGCACCAGGAAGGGAAAAGTGCCGTTGCCGGCGATCAGGCCGATACGCATCGGGACTCGATCATCCTCGCGACACGCGCTACTCGTCCAACACCGATTCGTCCGCGCGTCGGGCCGGCCGGCGCAGCAGGACCCCGCGGTGCGACCCGCGGATGAAGTCGATCAGGTACTCGACCTCCGGGCACACCAGCGACTCGTCGGCCTGGATCCGGCTCACCGCCCGGGTGGTATTCAGTTTCGACACGAGCAGGTAGCGGTACGCGCGTTTCAGCTTGCCGACCGCCTCGGAGGAGAACCCGCGGCGGACGAGGCCGATCGTGTTGAGGCCGTAGATGCGGGCGCGGTTGCCGACCGTCTTCGCGTACGGCATCGCGTCCTTGGTGACCACCGAGTAGCCGCCGATGAACGCGTGGCGACCGACGCGGCAGAACTGGTGCACTCCGGAGAAGGCGCTGATGTTGGCGAAGTCCTCGACGTGCACGTGGCCGCCGAGGGTTGCCGCGTTGCCCAGGATCGTGTCGCTCTCGACGGCACAGTCGTGCGCGATGTGCGCGTAGGCCATCAGGAGGTTGCGGTTGCCCACCCGCGTCAGCCCTCCACCCTCGACGGTGCCGCGGTGAATCGTGACGAACTCGCGGATGATATTGGCGTCGCCGATCACCACCCGGGTCGGCTGCCCCGCGTACTTCAGGTGCTGCGGCGGCAGGCCGATCGACACGAACGGCGAGATCTCGTTGTCGTCGCCGATCTCCGTCCACCCGTCGATCACCGTCGACGCGCCGATGCGGCACCCCTTGCCAATCCTCACGTTGGGCCCGACGAACACGTTCTGCGCCACCGTCGACCCCTCGCCGATCATCGCCCCTGGACTCACGACCGCCGACGGGTCGATGAAGACGCGGTCGGGCTCGATGGCCATCAGCAACTCGGCCTCTGCCACGACCTGATCGCGGACGTACGCCACGCCGTGCAACCGCGCGATCCGCCCGCGGCCGGTCCGCCGCGACACCTCGAGGCGCACGCGGTCGCCCGGCACCACCTGCCGGCGGAACTTCGCGTCGTTGACCCCGCGCAGGAAGACGCGGGCCGTCGGACGCCCCTGATCACGGTGCAGCAGCAGGAAGGCCGAGACCTGCGCCAGCGTCTCGATCATCAGCACGCCTGGCATGAGCGGCGCGCCCGGGAAATGACCCTGGAAGAACTCCTCGTTCACCGTGACGTTCTTGATCGCCACGACGCGCTCATTCGGCACGTGCTCGGTGACGGTATCGACGAGGAACGAGGGGTACCGGTAGCAGAGCCGGTCGATCAGGAGCGGAATGGTATTGGCGTCCACAGTCGTCGTCAGGGTTCGAGGGAGCTGGAATACGGGGCGGGTCGTCCGGACACAGCCGTCACGCGGGCCGGAAGGAAAAAATGAAAATGGAAAATGCAGAACTGTCCCCCTCTGCATTCTCCATTCCCAACTTCTCATTCACGCCGCGCTCGGTCCATGCGGCCTGCGACCCGCCAGTGTTTCCCGCGCGGGCGGCAGTTAGTGACGGACCGCGGGAGGCGTCGGCGGCTTCGCGCCCGCCGCCGCCGCGTCGAAGCGCTTGATGATGTCGGACGTCAGGTCGAGGCCCGGATCGGCCCACACCATCCCGGCGTCGGTCTGGCTCAAAAGGATCTGCAGCCCTTTCTCCACCGCCACCTGCTGGATGACGGGCGACAGCTTGCGCTGGAATTCCAGCTGTAGCTGCTGCTGGAGTTCCGTCATCTCCGCCTCGGCGTCCTGCTGCAGCCGCTGGATCTCGACCGTGAGCCTCTCGACTTCCTTCGTCGTGGTGGCGCGCGCCTCTTCGCTGAGCAGCCCGCCGCTGCTCAGCTTCTGCTGCGCCGTCTCGAGCTGCTTGTTCTTGCCGTTCAGCTCGGCCAGCTTCTTCTCGCGCAGGGCGTTCACCCTGGTGGTTGACGCCTTCCCCTCGGCTGATTCGGCGGCGATGCGCGGGATGTTCATGTACCCGATCTTCGCCCCCTCAGGAAACGGCCGCGGGGGTTGCGGCGCGGCCTGCGGAGCCGGGGTGACCGGCTTCTGTGTCGCGAACACAGGCGGCGTCGTCGGCTTCTGGGTGACCGGCTTCTGGGTGGCGGGCGCAGGCGGTGTGGTGGGCTTGGCTTGGGCCAGTGCAAACGTCGGAACGGATCCCAGCGCCAAGCTGAGTACCACGGCAACGGTGAAGCGTCTCATCAGTGCAGTCCCTTTCTCTCTCGTGCTCGGTTTACAGTCGTCTTGCGTCGTACGTGTCCTACTCTGTCCTAGAAGGTCGACCCCACAGCGAACTTGAAGGCAAACGCGCTCTGCGGCTGCAGGCTGTTGTCCAGGATGCCGCGGCGGTGCGGATTGTATGCGAAGATCAGCCGGAACGGGACGTTCAGCACCGGCATGAAGAACCGCACTTCTGCGCCCGTGGACGTCTTGAATTCCCGCAACGCGAACTTCTCACCCTCGCCGCGCACCTGCCCCGCGTCGAAGAACAGGACGAGGCGCACCGGGCCGGCAATCGATATCAGGTACTCCGCGTTGAACAGCAGCAGCTTGTTGCCGCCGACCACGAGGCCGGAGTCCACCTTGGTCGACTCGAGCGGCACCTCGCCCGGCATCAGCGCGGGCAGGAACGTCAGACCGTTGTAGGTGGGCGGAACGGTCGTCATCGCCCGCGGCCCGACCGTCCGGATGTCGAAGCCCCGAATGCTGTACTCGCCACCTGCAAACAGTTTCTCGGTGATCGGTAGTTGCTTGCTTCCCGAGAACGACGAGATGTACTCGGCCTGCGCCCGGAACCCGAACGACGCCCGCTTGGTGTGCTGGAGGTACGCGACGACCTCCGCGTTCGGCTTCCAGAAGTTCGTGTCGCCCCCGATGCCAGCCAGGTCAACCGAGACAGTATAGCGTTTACCGGTGGTCGGGAAAACCGGGCTGTCCACGGTGTTGTAGACGATGCTCGGCACGACCTTGCTGATCGTGCGCGCGCCGCCCGACCCGAGCAGGAGCGAGTCGGCCAGATACGGGTTGCTCGCGATCAACTGCGGATCCTGGTACAGCGGGTTGAGGTCCACCACCTTGGTGTGCTCGTAGCTGTAGTTGAGGAACATCCGCGTGAAGTCCTTCAGCGGGAAGCCGAAGATGATGTTGCCGCCGGTCGAATCCTGCGTGAACTGCCCAATGTACTCGAGGCGACGCTTGAACACGTCGATGCCACCGGTGATCGCGCGGTCGAACAGGTAGGGCTCGGTGAAGGCGATCTGGTAGTTCTGGGCGCGCGAGCCGGCCTGCAGGTTGATGCTGAACGTCTCGCCGCGGCCCAGGAAGTTCGCGGTCTGGAATCCCAGCGTCCCGAAGAACCCTTCGTACTGCGAGACGCCCGCGCCGAACTGAAGCTGGTTCCGGTTCTGCTCCTCGAACTTCAGCGTGACGTCCATCTTGTTCTCGGTGCCCGGCGTCTCCTTGACGTCCACGTCCTTGCCACCCTCGAGCGGCTTGAAGTACGCCAACTGGTTGATCCGCTTGATCGAGTACTTCAGCGCCTCGGTGTTGAAGACGCCCTCCTCGAACAGCCGAATCTCGCGCCGCACCACGCTGTCGCGCGTGGTGGTGTTCCCCGTGAAGACGATGCGGTTGACGAAGTACTGCTTCCCCTCGTCCACCTGGAGGACCACGTCCACCCGGGGCGGGCCGCCGCGCACCGCTCGCCGGGCGGGCGCGTTCTGCGCAGCCCCGGCCGGCTGCTGCCCCGCCTTCGCGGGTTCGCCGGGCTTCGCCTGTTCGCCCGCCTTCGCCTGTTCGCCCGCCTTGGCCTGTTCGCCGGGCTTCGCCTGTTCGCCCCCCTTGGCCTGTTCGCCCGCCTTCGCGGGTTCGCCGGCCTTCGCCTGCTGCCCCGCCTTCGCCTGCTCGCCGGGCTTCGCCTGTTCGCCCGCCTTGGCCGGTTCGCCGCCCTTCGCGAGCGGGTCGGTCTTCGCGCCTTCGGCCGAGGCCTTCGCCCGGTCGGCCGCCTCCGCCCCTTCGGCAGGCAGTCCCGCGGGCGGCGCGCCGTCCTCGTCGTGCGGCTTGGTCATCGGCACGAGGTTGAACTGGTAGTACCCCCCGGCGCCGTAGAGCTCGCGCGCCTTCTCGTACCCCTTCTTGATCGCCTTGTCGCTGTACCAGTCCCCGGCCTTCACCTTGAAGAGGGGACGCAGCGCCTCCGACTTGACAATCTTGTTGCCCTCGAACGTCAGGTCCGCGATCCGGAAGCGTTCACCCTCGGTGATGGGGATCCGCAGCTGCACCCACCGCACCTTCTTGTCGTTGGAATCCTCGATGTACTTCAACTGGGGCTCGAGCACGCGGGCGCCGATATACCCGTGGTCGCGGTAGTAGGCGATGACCTTGTCGGCGTCCTCTTCGTACTTGCCTTCCTGGTAGCTGCCGCCGCCCGTGATGAAGGAGAAGAACGACCGTCCCTTGTTGTTCTTCATCTGGCGCTTCAGCGCGAAGTTGCCAACCGCCTTGTTGCCGGTGAACTCGACGTCGCGGATCTTGACCTGCGGCCCCTCGTCCACCTGGAACGTCAGGTTCACCAGCTTGGGTCCGCCCGGCACAGACTTGATCTCGGGGGTGACGGTCGCGAACTGATAGCCCTTCTCGGCCAGCATGTCGAGCACGATCTTCTTGACCTTCCGCACCATGCCGGGGTCGATGAACGAGTCGAGGCGAATCTGCGCGTTGTCTTCCTTGAGCTTGTCGTCGATCTTGGTCTGCTCGAGGTGCTTCGCCCCCTGGTAGTCCACGATCTTGACGCGCTGCCGTTCCTCGATGTTGTAGGCAATCAGCTTCCCGGTCACGCCGTTGGCAAACGGATAGTCGATCACGTCGATCGACAGGTTGTCGAGGAAGTTCGTGCCCCAGAGCTGCTTGAAGTCCTGCTTCAGCGCGTCGGCGGTCGACGCGTCATCCCACGGGGTCCACACGCCCGCGGAGGGGCGGCTGGCCTTCGCGTGAATGTAGTAGAGGTAGGTCTCGGGCTCGATGACCGATACGCCACCCTGCTCCGGGAAACACACGCCGATCAGGTAGATGACGGGGCCGGAACCGGCGGGAGGCAGCTGGCTCGGCGGGCCAATTTCCTGGCCGCACCACAGCACCCGGCCTTCCGGCAACGGCTTGACGGCGGGCGGCTGCGGAGGCGCGGCCTGCTGAGCCGCGGGCTGCTGAGCCGCGGGCTTCTGAGCCGCGGGCTTCTGCCCGGGCGGCGCCTGTGCGGCCTGCGCCGAGGCGAGCAGGCGGCTGGCCGCTGACGGCGGCGGCGCCTGCCGGAGCATGGACGCCCCGGTGTGGAGAGCCTGCGCCGCGCCAGCGCGCGCGACGGCGCCCACCAGGAGGAGCGCCCACAACACGAAGTGAACACGGAACTTGCGCATGAAATCGTCTTCGAGAAGATCTGGCCGGCATTCCCCGGCGCGCTGGCACCCCTCCTTCAGGAGGCGAGCCGGCACTTCCTAGATCACCATAGTTTACAGGGTATTAGACGTTTCAGGCCAGCGCGTGGCCTGTCGTGGTATCTCCGATGGGCCGGTACGCAAGCGCCCCTTCCTCCAGATAGGCCTCCACATGGCCCCCGTGGAGCTTACCCCGGATGATCTCCTCGGAGAGCGGATCCTCAATGTACTTCTGGATGGCTCGGCGCAAGGGGCGAGCGCCGTACGACCGATCCTTGCACGTCACGTTGATGATCCAGTCCACGACCTCCTGCGTCAGGGAGATCTTCAACCGCCGGTCCACCAGGTGCTCGTTGAGCTGGTCGACGAGCAACCCCATCACCTGCCGCAAGTCGTCGTCGGACAGCGGGTCGAACACGATGATCTCGTCGATCCGGTTGATGAACTCGGGGTTGAAGGTGCGCCGCACTTCGGCGAGGACCAGGTCTGACACGCTGCGATTCGCCTCCGCGACCTCGGGCGACTGGAACCCGAGGCCGCCCTTCTTCTGGATGTGGCGGGCCCCGATGTTCGACGTCATGATGATGATCGCATTCTTGAAGTCGATGCGGTTCCCCAGGCCGTCGGTCAGGTGACCCTCCTCGAAGACCTGCAGCAGGATGTTGAAAACGTCCGGGTGCGCCTTCTCGATTTCGTCGAACAGCACCACCGAGTAGGGGTTGCGCTTCACCTTCTCGGTGAGCTGACCGCCCTCGTCGTGGCCAACGTAGCCGGGAGGCGAGCCAATCAGCTTCGACACCGAGTGCTTCTCCATGTACTCGGACATGTCGAAGCGGATGAGCGCGTTGTCGCTGCCGAACAGGACGCTTGCGAGCCCGCGCGCCAGCTCCGTCTTCCCCACGCCGGTGGGGCCGAGGAAGACGAAGCTCCCGACGGGCCGGTTCGGGTTCTTCAGGCCCGCGCGGGAACGCCGGATCGCCCGCGACAACGCCGAGATCGCCTTCTCCTGGCTGATGACGCGCCTGTGAAGCTGCTCCTCCATGCGGAGGAGCTTGTCGCCCTCGTCCTGGTTGATCGATCTGAGCGGGATGCCGGTCCACCTGGAGACGACCTCGTCGATCTCCTGCTTGCCCACCACGATTCGCCGGGCGTTCGACGTGACGTCGAAGCGCTCGCGGACGGTCTGGAGGCTCCCGCGGGCCGACACTTCCTGGTCGCGGTAGAACTGCGCGCGCTCGAAGTCCCGCTGCGCGACCGCGCTCTCCACCTGCTCCACGGCGACACGGATACTCCGGTTGATCTCACCGAGTTCCCCACTGCAGCTCGCGTCGCGCAGCTTGGCGCGCGCCCCCGCCTCGTCGATGAGGTCGATGGCCTTGTCGGGCAGGAACCGGTCGGTAATGTAGCGGCTGGACTGGTAGGCGGCCGCCTCAATCGCCTCGCGCGTGTACTCGACGTGGTGGAATTGCTCGTAGCGATCCTTGATCCCGAGGAGGACCTCGATCGTCTCGGTCTCCGACGGGGCATCCACCTTGACCGCCTGGAACCGCCGTTCGAGCGACCGGTCCTTCTCGATGTACTTCCGGTACTCGGCAGGCGTGGTCGCGCCAATGCAGCGAATCTCGCCGCGCGAGAGCGCCGGCTTGAGGATGCTGGCGGCGTCGAGCGAGCCTTCGGCCGCCCCCGCGCCAACCAGCGTGTGCAACTCGTCGATGAACACGATGACGTCAGGGTTGTCGGTCAGTTCCTTCATGATCGCCTTGAGGCGTTCCTCGAACTGGCCGCGGTACTTCGTCCCGGCGACGATCAGCGAGAGGTCGAGCGCCAGCAGCCGCTTGTCGGCGAGGAAATGCGGCACCTCGCCGAAGACGATCCGCTGCGCGAGTCCCTCGACGATGGCCGTCTTCCCGACGCCCGGTTCGCCGATGAGGACGGCGTTGTTCTTGGTGCGGCGGCACAGCACCTGCTGCACCCGCTCGACCTCGGACTTGCGGCCTACGAGGGGATCCAGCTGGTTCTTGATCGCGGCCTCGGTGAGGTCGCGGCTGAACTCCGCAAGCAGCGGCGTCTCTTTCGCCCGGGTCAGCGTGGTCTTCTCGTTGAGCAACTGGACCGCGTCCTCCCGGACCGCATTCAGCCGCATGCCGTGTTCCATCAGGATCGACGCGGCGACCGAGCGCTCCTCGCGCAGGATGCCAAGCAGCAGGTGCTCGGTCCCGATGTAGTTGTGAAGCAGCCGGTCGGCCTCCTCGGCGGCAAACCCCAGCACTCGCTTGGTTTCGGCGCTGAACGGGATCTCGACCGACGTGGACACCTTGTCGCGGAACACGGTCCGTCCCTCGATCTCCTTGCGGATGCTCTCGAGCGACAGGTGCGACCGACCGAAAATGCGGGTCGTCAGCCCCTTCCCCTCCCGGACCAGTCCCAACAGCAGGTGTTCGGTTTCAATCGAGACGCTGCCGAGCTGACTGGCTTCGTACCGGGAGAAGAAAAGGACCCGCCTCGCCCTTTCCGTATACCGTTCGAACATCTGGGCTACCCGCGGCACCTGTTGCGGATTGTGGTCAATCGAACCCTGTTCGCATTATAAGGCAAAGGCCAGAGTGCTCCAACCGCGTGTGCGCCAAGTCCCTGTACCTCAGCAAGCAGGAGCGGCGCCGCGAGAGCGGGTCGCTCTCGGCGGCCAGCTGGCGGCGGGGCAGCTGCCCGCTGCCGCTGTCGGCTGTCGGCTGTGCACTGTCGGCTACCGGCTGTCGGCTACTACACGAGCCGTCCGCCTTCGAGGCGGAGCGCGCGGTCGCACACTGCGGCCAGCCGGGTATTGTGCGTGGCGATAATCGAGGTCAGGCCCTGCTCGCGGTGCATCTCGCGCAGCAGGTCGTGGAGCGTGTCGGCGGTGTGCTCGTCCAGGTCGCCAGTCGGCTCGTCGGCGAGCAGCAGCGCGGGCCGGATGACGAGCGCGCGGGCGATGGCCACCCGCTGCTGTTCCCCTCCAGACAGCGTGCCGGGACGATGGCCGAAGCGATCGCCGAGGCCGACGCGCCGCAGGAGCGCCTCGGCCGCCGGCCGTGCCTGGTCGAGCGGCATCCGCGCAATCCGCAACGGCATCTCGGTGTTCTCAACCGCATCGAATTCCGGGAGCAGGTGGTGGAACTGGAACACGAAGCCGATGTGCCGGTTGCGGTACGCGACGCGCTCGCCATCCGTCATCCGGGACAGGTCGGCGTCGCCAATGCAGATCGAGCCTGCCTCGAACGGGTCCAGTCCACCGAGGATGTGCAGCAGCGTGCTCTTCCCCACCCCGGACGCGCCGACAATCGCCACCATCTCTCCGCGCTCGACCGACACCTCCAGCCCTCGCAGCACGTGAATCGTCTGCGTCCCGCTGCGGTACGACTTCTCGAGGCCGGTCACGGTGACGAAAGGCATTGGAACAGTTGTCAGTTGTCAGTTGCCAGCTAACCGTATCGCAGCGCCTCCGCCGGGTCGAGCTTCGAGGCCTGGCGCGAGGGATACAGGGTCGCCACGAAGCACACCAGGATCGCCGACACGACCACCAGAATGAAATCGAACGGCAGAACCACGAAGGGCACGTACGACACCTGGTAGACGTCCATCGGGACCCGGATCAACTTGTAGCGATCGAGCACCGACGACACGACCCAGCCTGCGGTCGCCCCGATCCCTGTGCCGATGAACCCGATGATCAGCCCCTGCAGCATGAACACCAGCATGATGCTCCGCCCCGACGCCCCCATCGTCTTCAGGATGGCGATGTCACGGTGCTTCTCCATCACCAGCAGGATCAGCGACGCGACAATGTTCAGGGCGGCCACCATGACGATGAGACCGATGGTGATCGAGATCGCCATCTTCTCGAGCCAGAGGGCGCTGAAGAGGGAGCGGTTCAGCTGCGTCCAGTCCTCGGTGAGGTATTGCCCGGCCGACTGCTCCATGATCGCGCCGGCCACGTCGTGCGCGCGGTAGATGTCGTCCACCCGCAGCTCGATCAACTCGGGTGTATCGCGGCCAGTCAGCCGTTGGGCGACGGGCATCGTGACGAAGCCGTAGGCGGAATCGAATTCGAACAGGCCGAGCGAGAAGATGCCGGCGACCTCCAGCGAGCGCGCGCGGGGCAGCATGCCCATCGGCGACAGTGTGCCTTCGGGCGTGAGCACCTGAACGCGGTCGCCCACGCGCACTTTGAGCGTGCGCGCCAGGTCGGCGCCGAGAAGGATGCCTGGCGGCCCGTCTCCGCCCTCGTTGAGCGACGCCATGCTGCCCTGCCGCATCGACCGCCCGATGTCGGTCACGCTCTTCTCGAGCTCGGGATCGATCCCTTTGATGGTGATGAACGACTGCCCCTGAGACGTGGTGATCAGCGCCTTGCCGAGGATGGCCGGCGCCGCGCCGAGGACGTGGGGGAACTCGCGGAGCCGTTTCACCTCGGCGTGATAGTCGCGGATGCCGTCGCCCTTCCAGACGAAGATGTGCGCGGTGGAGCCGAGGATCCGGTCCCGCAACTCGGCCTGCAGGCCGGTCATCAGCGCCAGCGCGATGACCAGCGCCATCACGCCCACCGTGACGCCCATCGTCGAGATCAGCGAGATCAGCGAGATGAACGCCTGTTTGCGCCTGGCGAGCAGGTACCGGAGCGCGACGTGGAGCTCGAAGGGGAGGTTCAGGAGTCGTTCCTCGCCCGCATCAGCGGAAACAGGATCACGTCGCGGATCGAGTGGCTGTCGGTCAGCAGCATGACCAGCCGATCGATGCCGACGCCCTCCCCGCCCGCGGGCGGCATGCCGTACTCGAGGGCGTGGACGTAGTCCTCGTCCATTGCGTGCGCTTCCGCGTCGCCCTTCTGCCGCTCCTGCAACTGCTGCTCGAAGCGCCGCCGCTGTTCGGCCGGGTCGTTCAGTTCGCTGAAGGCGTTGGCGAGCTCGAAGCCGCCGGCGTACAGCTCGAACCGCTCCACCGTGTCCGGGTCGTCCGGCTTCTGTTTGGAGAGAGGCGAGACCTCGGTCGGGAAGTCGTAGACGAACGTCGGCTGCACGAGCGACGCTTCCCACAGCGTCTCGAACACCAGGGCGGTGATCTTGCCCGGGCCCATGCCCGGCTCGAGCTCGACGCCCAGCTGGCCGGCGAGCGCCCTGGCCGACCCGAGGTCGCGCAGTTCGGCCTCGGTCACCTCGCGTCCGATCCGACGCGTCGCCTCCTCACACACCGCGCCCCGCATCGACAGCCGGCGGAACGGCGCCTTGAACGACAGTGTCGTCTCGCCGTAGGTCACGTCCTCGCCGCCCGTCACCTTGCGCGCCACCTCGGACAGCATCAGTTCGGTCATGTCCATCAGCTCGAGGTAGTTGCTGTAGGCCTGGTAGAACTCCAGCATCGTGAACTCGGGGTTGTGCTGGGTCGAGATCCCCTCGTTGCGGAAGTTGCGGTTGATCTCGTACACGCGCTCCATCCCACCGACCAGCAGGCGCTTGAGGTACAGCTCGGGCGCGATCCGGAGATAGAGCCGCATGTCGAGCGCGTTGTGGTGCGTCACGAACGGGCGCGCCAGGGCGCCGCCCGCGACCTGCTGCATCATCGGCGTTTCGACTTCCAGGTAGCCGCGCGCGTCGAGGAAGTCGCGGATGGCTGCCAGCGTCCGGCTCCGCGCCTCGAACACCCGCCGTGTCTCAGGGGTGACGATCAGGTCGAGGTAGCGCTGGCGGTAGCGGATCTCGATGTCCTGCAGGCCGTGCCATTTCTCCGGCAGCGGGACCAGGCACTTGGCAAGGAACGTCAGGCCCGAGGCCCAGATCGTGAACTCATTGGTCTTGGTGCGAAACAGGTGCCCGCTCACGCCGACGAAATCACCGAGGTCCAGCAGCCTGAAGATCTGGAAGTCGAGCCCGGGCATCGAGTCCTGGCGGATGTACACCTGGATCCGCGCGAGGCCGTCGCTCAGCACGACGAAGTTGGCCTTGCCGAAGCTCCGGATGGCCAGGATCCGGCCGCAGGTCTTCGTCTCGATCCGCGTCGCCTCGAGCTCTTCCTTGGCCCGCTCCCCGTGAGCAGTCACCAGCTTGTGGACCGTATCGGTGCGGTCGAACTCGTGCGGGTACAGATCGACGCCGAGTTGTGCGATCGCCTCCATGTTGGCACGGCGCTGGGCGAGCAGTTCGTGTTCCTGCGGCATAGCAACGGTTCTCGGGCGCCCCGGGTCACTTCGGACGTTCAGCGGCCTTCAACTTGCGTTTGATGGCGTCGAGCACGCCGTTCACGAATCGGCCCGATTCGTCGCCGCTGAAACGCCGCGCCAGTTCGACCGCCTCGTTGATCACGACGTTGGGGGGGGTATCCGGCACGTGGACGAACTGGTACACCGCCATCCGGAGAATCAGCCGGTCGACAATCGCCAGGCGCTCGGGCCGCCAATGGTCGGAGCTCGCGGCGATCAGCGGATCGAGCTCCGGCGTGCGCTCGACGGTGCCGATCACCAGGCGTGAGGCCAGGGCCTCGGCTTCCGCCGAACCCAGCTGACCGCCCTGCTCGATCTCGCCGTACGCGGCGATCGCATGTTCCGGCGCGACGCGACCGACCTCGCACTGATACAGCATCTGCAAGGCCGCCTCGCGGGCTCGTCGCCGCTCCCGGAATTCTTCGTTCCTCGGCTCGTCGCCGGCCCTGGTCGTCACGGTGTCCTTTCACTGGCGACCCGCCGGTCGCCCCTACCGCCCGCTGAATGTCGGCGCGCGCTTCTCGAGAAATGCACGGGTTCCCTCGCGCATGTCGTCGGTCGAGAAGCAGAGGCCGAACAACGCGGCCTCGAGAAACGCCGCCTCGGGGAACGCCATCTCGAGGCCGCGGTTGACCGCTTCGATAATCGAGCGCATTGCCGCGGGCGCGAGCCCGGCCAGCGACGCCGCCAGGTCCCTGGCCTTCGACATCAGTTCGGCGGCCGGCACGACCCGGTTGACGAGGCCAATCGCGTACGCTTCCTGCGCATCGATCACGCGCCCGGTCAGCAGCAGTTCCAGCGCACGTCCTTTCCCGACCAGGCGCGGCAGGCGCTGCGTCCCGCCGAACCCCGGCGTGACACCGAGCTTGACCTCGGGCTGGCCGAAACGCGCCGAGTCGGCCGCCAGCCGCAGCGTACAGGCCATGGCCAGCTCGCAGCCGCCGCCCAGTGCGAACCCGTTCACCGCGGCGATGACGGGCTTGCCCAGGTGCTCGACGAGGTCCAAGACGTGCTGACCTTCGAGGGCGTACGCCTCCGCCTGGTTCGGCGAGAGATGCTCGAGTTCCTGGATGTCCGCCCCGGCCACGAACGCCTTCTCTCCGGCGCCGGTGACGATCAGGCAACGGACGAGGGGATCGTGCTTCAGCTCGAGGACCGCGCGTCGCAATTGGTCGATGGTCGTCCGGTCGAGGGCGTTCAGGACTTTTCGGCGGTCGATCGTCACGATCGCGATCGGACCGTCACGCTCGATCTGGAGGTTGTCAAACGGCATGGCGGAACCTCAGAAGTATACTCCAGAGCCACAGCAGCCCCGATCCGATCCCGCCGCCGGCGACGTCGGCGGCCATGTCCTTCAGGTCGAATTCGCGCCGAGGCACGAAGAGCTGGTGGACCTCGTCGCTCAGGCCATAGCCGCCCGCGAACGGCACGACGATCACGACCACCCGCAGTGGCACCGGCCGGCCGAGCCCCCCGGCCAGCGCGCGCGCCATCAGGAAGCCGAGCCCCGAATAGAGCAGCGTGTGCGCCCACTTGTCGGAGATGCCGCGCGGGAGCGCGGGCACTTCCGAGACCGACGACAGGACGAAGATCAACGCGCAGTAGATGAGTACGGGCCCCCAGAGGCGGAGACGCTCCGATGCCAGCGTGCGCGAGGTGGGTTGACGTGGATCCACTGGGGTCAGGTTCCCGACCTGGTCGCTCAGAAGGGAAACGGGTACATCAGCCACCCGAGCACGAGCGCGCTCAGGATGAATCCGCCGAAGACCATGGCTCCAAAGCGGACCTGTTCGCGCGGCTGGTCCTTCATGAGGACGGCGAACACCAGCGCCACGAAGAACGAGAACAACAGCATCAGCAGGAAGTGGCTCGTCACGACGCCCTCACTTGCGACCGACGGCCGTGTCGTACACGTCGAGCACGACCAGCATGTTCAGCAGGCCCGCGACAATCAGGAACGCGTTCGCGTACTCGTAGGAGACCGCGGCCACCTGGCCCTCCCCGATCTTCAGCGCCCACGCGAGGAAATACGGGAGCCCCATCGCCAGGTCCGCCACGGCCGCCAGGAACACGAGCGGTTGCGACGCCTCGAAGGGGAACAATCGCCCGTTCAGCGCCAACCCGATCGCAAACATGCTGGTCAACGCGACCAGGAAAATGAACCCCTTGACGCGTCGGCCCAACCACAGGTGCCCGCTTCCGGGCACCAGCCAGGCTGAGAGCGCCAGAAGCACCAGGCCGCCACTCTCTACTCGCGCTGCCGCATCCGCTCGCATTCGTTTAGTCTACCCTGAAAGCGCATGGATTCGGCGAGCAACACGCCCGCGGCGAACCCGAGAGGCGCGCCCGCAAGCGCACGCACGACACCCGACGTGAGGGCCGGCTGCCACCATTCGACCACGACGGTGATCACGGTTGGAAGAGCCGCCAGCAGCAAACGCCACCGCCAGGCCGCGAACGGGATCGGTGCGCGCGACCGGCCCCGCGACCAGGCGAACACGATGCCGAGCGCAGCGGAGAGATACAACCCCGTGCAGCGCGCGCAGACCGGCAACTGCCCGCCATTCAGGTGAAACGACCGTCCCGCGTGCTGGTGGCAGACCAGGCTGCCGACGATGTACGTTGCGGCGGAGAGATGAGCCGCGCCCCCGGCCGGGGACTCGACGGACGACACCCATGGAGCCGCAACGACCAGCACCGCCCACAGAATCGCAGCGGCCGGGAGCGCCCGACGTGCGGCGCGCTCGAACCATGAATTCGCCACCGACCTATTCTATAGAAGTCCGCGGAGTGCGACCCGCCGGACGGCCCACGGTCCGTGGAGGGCGATCGGCCCGTCACCCCTGCGGCGCGGAGCGGATGATAGACTCCCCGCATGGACTACACGGCGACTTCCGGATCCACATCATCCCCGGCGGTGACGACCGGCGCCCTGGCGGGCGTCGGCTGCATTTCTGCGGCACTGCTCATGACCGAGCTGGCGCTGACGCGCATCTTCTCGGTCACGATGTACTACCACTTCGCCTTTCTGGCGATTTCGATTGCCTTGTTCGGTCTCGGCGCCAGCGGCGTCTACGTCTACCTGGCCCGTCGTCCGCTCGGGCGTCGCGAACCAGCCGCGCTGCTCGCCTGGCACGCTCTCACCTACGCGCTCGTCACCACCGTGTCGCTCGCGATCCTGGTGCGACTGCGCGTGGGCCTGAACTACTCGATCGAGAACCTCGTCCTGATGCTCACGATCTACGCGCTCGCCGCGCTGCCGTTCTTTGCCGGCGGGGCCGTGGTATCGATCGCGATCTCGCGCCTGGCCGGACGCATCAACCTGATCTACGCCGCCGATCTGATCGGGGCTTCCGCCGGCTGTCTCCTGCTCCTGCCCCTGCTCGATCGCCTGGGCGCGCCCGGCGTCGTGTTGTCCACCGCCGCGCTCGGCGCCATCGCGGCGGCCTGCTTCTCGCCGCGGCCTTCCCGCGCGCGCATCGTCCCGCTTGCGGCGCTGCTCGTCATCGGTCCGTGGTCGGCTCACATGGCCGGGATCGTGTCGTTCGACGTGACGGGGACGAAGGGCCATGTTGGTGACAGGGTGCTCTTCAGCAAGTGGAACTCGTTCTCCCGCGTCGCGGTCTACGACCGCCGACACGGCGACTGGTCGTTGAGTGCCACCTACACCGGGCCGATGCCCGACTCGCGGTTCATGGACATCGACTCGTCCGCCTCGACGCCGATCGTGCGCTTCTCGGGCGATCTCGACGACGTGGCCTACCTGAGGTTCGAGTTGACGGCGCTGGCCTATCACCTGGCGGCCGGCGACGCCGCGCCTGCGTTTGTTCCGGCAGGAGTGGCGCCGACCGCGCCGGACAGCAGGGGCGCCGGCACGAGCGGCGGCGGCGCCGGCGCGAGGGGCGGCGCGCGACCGTTCACCGCGCTCGTGATCGGGCCCGGAGGCGGCCGCGACCTCCTCTCCGCGCTGGTGTTCGGCGCCTCCCGCGTGGACGGCGTAGAGATCAATCCGATCATCGCGCTGGATGTGATGAGCGACCGGTTCCTCGGGTATTCCGGGAATCTCTACACCCTACCGAAGGTCCGGATCTTTGTCGAGGATGGCCGCAGTTTCGTCCGACGATCGCCGGAGCGGTACGACATCATCCAGGCCTCCCTCGTGGACACCTGGGCCGCGACGGCCGCGGGCGCCTACACGCTCACCGAGAACTCGCTCTACACGGTCGAGGCGTTCGATGATTATCTCGAGCACCTGTCGGACCGAGGGATGCTGACGATCACACGCTGGGCGCTCGACGGCGTCCGGCTGGTGTCGCTGGCGCAGGACGCGTGCGCCCGCCGGGGATGGGCGGTAGCCGACCGGCTGGCGGTCGTCCAGCACGAGAAGGTGGCGACGTTTATCCTGAAGAAGACGCCGTTCACCAGTGCCGAGGTGGCCCAGCTCCAGCGGGTCTGTGACTCGCTGAAGTTCACGGTCCTCTACGCGCCCGGCGTGACGCCGCCGGCGCACCTCGCGCCAACGGGCGCCGGCCCCTGGGAAGCGGCCAAGGATGCGCCGAACGACTACGCGCGGCTGATCCTCGCGCCCGAGCGCCACGCGTTCTACGCGAGCTACCCGCTCGATATCACGCCGACCACCGACGATCGCCCGTTCTTCTTCCACACGACCAAGCTGAAGGACCAGGCGGGGGTCGCCTTCGGCCGCGCGATGTTGTTCGGGAACGGGTTGAGCGCGCTGATGACGCTGATGGGGATTTCAACCGCGCTGGTGCTGCTGTTCATCCTCGGCCCAATGGCGCTGAACGGGCGCACGCTGCTCGGCAGTGGCTGGTGGTGGTGGCTCGCCTACTTCGGGATGCTGGGGGCCGGATTCATGCTGGTGGAGGTGGCGCTGCTGCAGCGATTCGTCCTGCTCCTAGGGCACCCGGTGTACTCACTCACCGTCACCCTGTTCTCGCTGCTCCTCGGGACCGGCGTGGGCAGCTACCTGAGCCGGAGGATCGGCGAGAATCACGTGCGCAGCCGTCTCCTCGCGGCGCTCTTCGGCGTGGCCGTGCTTGGCATCGTCGCGATCTTCGCACTTCCTCCGATCATTCGCGCCGCGATTGCCGCCAGCCTGCCCGCGAGGATTCTGATCGCCGTGGCGCTGATGTTCCCTGCGGGCCTGCTGATGGGTATCCCGTTGCCGGCTGGCGTTCGGCTGCTCGCCCGGCGTCAGCCCGAGCTGCTGCCGTGGGCGTGGGCGATGAACGGCGCGCTGTCGGTCCTGGGGGCCACGCTCGCCGTGTTCATCGCGATGAACTGGGGGTTCTCGGTGACACTCCTGGCCGGTGGGGTCGTCTACATCGCGGCGGCGGGGCTGGCGGCGCGAATGGGGGCGTCAGCGCGTTAACCTGGAAGATGTCTAGCTAGCGCGGGAGGGCCCCGAAGTGCTCCGCGTAGCGCGCATCGAACTCGTCGCGGGTATACGCGTGGCTCGACCCTCCCATGTGCTCGAGGGCATATGCTGCAGCCACGCTGCCCATCCGTCCGCACACCTCGTAGCCGGCGCCGATCGCCAGCCCCTTCATGAAGCCCCCGCGGAACGCATCGCCGACGCCGGTCGGATCGACGATCGCCCAGGGCGGCACGGCCGGCACCTCGATCGTCTTGTCGCGCAGCATGATCGACGCGCCTTTTTCACCCTTCGTGACGACGACAGCGGTGGCGTGCTCGAGCATGGCCCCTTCGCCCATCCCCGTCTTCTCGCGGATGATCTCGAACTCGTAGTCGTTGCAGATCACGATGTGCGCGCCGAAGACGCCCCGCTTCAGGTCGTCACCGCCGATTCGCGCCACCTGTTGGCTGGGATCGTAGATGTAGGGGATGCCGAGCGCCTGGCACTCCTGCGCGTAGTCCGCCATCGCCGTCGGATCGTTGGGCGAGATAATCGTCAGATCGCACTTCCCCGCCGCGCCGAACGAGAGTTCCGCCGCGTGCGCCATTGCCCCGGTATAGAAGGAGGCGATCTGGTTGCCGTCGCGGTCCGTGCTGCAGAAGAACGAGGCGGTGAACTTCTCGGGCACCTGCTTCACCAGCGACGTGTCCACACCCTTCGTGTCCAGCCAGCGCCGGTATTCGTCGAAGTCCTGGCCCGCGGTACCCATCAGCACGGGCCGCTCTCCGAGCAGCGCCAGGGTATACGCGATGTTCGGCGCGCACCCGCCCCGGCGCTTGTCCATGCTGTCCACCAGGAAGCTCAGGCTCACGCGCTGCAGATGATCGGGCAGCAGGTGCTCGCTGAAGCTGCCGGGAAACGACATCAGATAGTCGTAGGCAATCGAACCGGTCACGATAATACGCATAGGAGTGTGCTGGTGTCCGCTGTCTGCTGTCCGCTATTCCTACAGATATTTTCCCACGATGAGTAGCAGGTCTTGCCGGGTGTTTGCCGGGATGGCATCCCGGTTGGTAATGATCGCGTTCGCCAGCGCGGTGGCGCACGGGCACGATCGGCCCGTCGGCAGCCGGCCCACCGTCTCCGCGATGATCGCCTGCGCGGTTCGCGCATTCTGCATCAGGTTGGTGACGATCATCTTCACCGTCACCGAATCGTGCTCGGGGTGCCAGCAGTCGTAGTCGGTGACCAGCGCCAGCGTCGCGTAGCAGATTTCCGCCTCGCGCGCGAGCTTCGCTTCCTGCAGGTTGGTCATGCCGATGACGTCCATTCCCCACGACCGGTACAGCTGCGATTCGGCCAGCGTCGAGAACTGCGGCCCCTCCATGCACACGTAGGTCCCGCCCAGATGCACCCTGGCGCCGACGGCCACCGCCGACTCGTGCGCCGCGCGCGACAGGTCGGCACACACCGGGTGCGCGAACGCCACGTGCGCCACCAGGCCGCGCCCGAAGAACGTGCTCACGCGCCCCTTGGTGCGATCGAAGAACTGATCGGGAATGACGATGTCCTGCGGCGGGAATTCGAGCTTGAGGCTCCCGACCGCGCTGGCCGAGAGAATCCGTTCGACGCCCAGCGTCTTGAAGCCGTAGATGTTCGCGCGGAAGTTCAGCTCGCTCGGCATCAGCCGGTGCCCGGCGCCGTGACGCGCGAGAAACGCGACGCGCCGGCCCCGCAGGGTGGCGAGCACGTACGGGCCAGACGGATCGCCGAACGGTGTGGATATCGTGACGTCTTCGCGGTCGCTCAGCTCGGCCATGTCGTACAGGCCGCTGCCGCCGATGATGCCAATCTGGGCCGACATAGCGCTCCTTGTGTCTGGGAAGGGTCGGACGAAGAAAGGAAGTATATCGGATCGTCGCTAGCGGCCGTGGCCCTCGACAGCCGCCGCGTGCTCGTCCTTCGCCGTACCTGCCCAGTTGGTGTGTGGCGCCTGGTTCTCCAGCAGCCAGCCGCGCAGGAGCCCCCCGTACGATCGCCAGCGGAATGCCCGCCGCTCGTAGAACGGGGTGAGCGCCCGCTGGAGCGCAGGCAGGCGGTAGAACGGCACGCCCGGGAAGTAGTGATGCTCGAGGTGGTAGTTGGAGTTGAGAAATGCGAAGTCCCAGAACCAGCTGCCGCGCACCAGCGTCGTCCACTTCGCCGGATCGGTCGGGTCGATGTCGTAGTGCTGACCGAGACGATTCAGCGTGAACGCCAGCGGGAAGACGAAGAACACGGGGACGATGTAGGCGCGAAGGGCGGCGCCAGGGCCGGCCAGCCACCAGATGAGACCGAGCGCCGACAGGTGAGCCACCATCGACAGCCGCCGCTCGGCGGCAATTCGCCGCTGGATGTCGCCCGGATATGTGGCGGTCTCTCGCCGCGCGGCCCGGAAGTAGATCGGAAAGAGCGCGGGGGTGGCGTAGAGCAGCTTGAACCACCGGGCGTTGATCGTGGGCGACAGGTGATGCCGCTTCGGGTCGTCCTCGCTCGAGCCAAGCCCGGCATGGTGGTCGAGGTGCCAGCGCGTGAACTGCGTGGCCGAGATGCCGCTGGGCACCGCGTACAGAAACCCGAGCAGCCGCTCGGCCGCCGGGCGGCGGCGCGCGAAGACCGCGTGGTGCACGACCTCGTGCAGCAGGACCGTGAAGTTGAAAATCGTCAGGCCCTGAATGAGCGCGAGCGGCAGCCACACGAGCGGCTGGGTGAAGCGGACGAGGACCCAGGTGCATGCCGCGAGGATCGCAAACTGACGGAGCGCGACGACCAGATGCCGTGGCCCGGACCGGCGATGCAAGTCATGCAGCACCTGTCGCGACAGGACCTGCCCGAGTTCGGCGCGGAACGCCGCCGAGTGCTGGCTGTAGTAGTGTGGCTTCGACACGGTCGCCGCAGCGCCCCTCACCGCCGCGTCAGTACGAAATCGTGACCCCGAACGAGCCCCGGTTGTCGAGAAGGTAGTCGTCGTTGATGCCGAGGAACAGGCGGCCCGACTCGCGCATCCGCACCGGCTGGTCCTGGTCGCCGATGAAGAAGGCACCCGCGCCACGGCCGACCTTCCCGATCAGCGCGGCCGCGGGCCGATCGGGAATCGGGCGCTGCGCGTTGTACTCGGAGTTCCGCTCGCCCTGGGGCCCGTCCTTCCGCCCGGGGCCCCAGATCACTTCGCCGCGGCTGCGGAAGGAGATCATCTGCCCGGCGCGAACATCGATCCCCGTGTCGGTCCAGGCGACGTTGGCCGCCACGGCCACCTCGCGCTCATCCGTCCCGCCCGGGCGTTCTCCACCTAAACGGCCTGGCCCAACGCGGTCGTCGAACACGCCGCTCTCGTCGATCTCGATCCTGCGGACTTCGTCGCGCGACAACCGAATCAGCCGGCGGTTGTACACGCCGCGCTCCTGGAACTCGATGGTGCCATTCCGCACGGCGATCAGGTCGCCCGTGATGCGCCGACCGTCGCGCAGCACCAGCGTGTCGGCCGACAGCAGCGCGACGGCGGCGACGACCAGTGTACCGGCCACGAGCGCGCGCGCCCAGGTTGAGCTTGCCATGTCGTCCTCCTGCGGCGATCAGCCCGTGCCCGAGCAGGTGCCGGGGCACGGTGTTTCCTAGAGACTGATAGTATCATTGCGACGGAGGGTTTGCATGCGCCTGCAGCGAGTAGTCGCCGCCGTGGTGTTCGTCGGCACGTTGCTCGGGTTCGGCACACTGGCGTGCGCCGACATCACCGGGTTCCTCGGCCTCGCCGGAGGACCATCGATCCGCCCCGCCAAGGGGGTAGCCGTCGGGGTCGGGCTCGTGATCGTCGGATTCGAATTCGAATACAGCGACACGGGCGACGACCTGTCCCAGGGTGCGCCCCACATCCGCACCGGCATGGTGAACGGCCTCCTGCAGACGCCGATTGCGTTGGGCGGGATGCAGTTCTACGCGACGGCCGGAGCCGGGATCTTCAACCACGAACTCGGCATCCTGTCGGAGACGAACTTCGGCGTCAACCTGGGTGGCGGGGTGAAGAAGAACCTGATCGGACCACTGCGGCTGCGCATCGACTACCGGATCTTCCGTTTCTCGGGCGCCGTCATCGGCCCCGACGTCGTGCATCGTCTCTACGTCGGCGCGAACCTCAAGCTGTTCTGATCGGCCGCAGCGTCAGCCAGAACTCGTGCTCCCTCGTTGGAGCCTGGAAGCAGAGCGTCACGCCCGGCTCGTCGCCAGACAGCGGATTCCAGCGCGACGTGCGCTGTATTGCGGGCGTGTCGAACGCGCCAGCTACCGAGTAGATCGCGGCCATGCGCGTCCGGAGCAACTCGAAGACCTGCCCGGCCGCTGCATCGACGTTCTCCTCTTGGACCATGCGGGCGTCGATTCCGAA
The DNA here is from genome assembly GCA_025363775.1 of Acidobacteriota bacterium. Taxonomy (GTDB): domain Bacteria; phylum Acidobacteriota; class Vicinamibacteria; order Vicinamibacterales; family Fen-181; genus FEN-299. Next base: position 56,041 of record JANYLG010000158.1, read on the forward strand.
GAGATTGGTCGCCGCTCGGCGCGCGGTTCCCACATCGCACGCCAATTCGATCCGCACCGATCCTCCGGGAGAGAAGACGATGCGTCCGGTGACCGACACCCTCTCCGCCGGCGCCACGCCCGGCAGGTCGCAGAGCATCATCTCGGCAGCGAGCGCCGTGCCAAACACCTCCTCGCAGACCAGCAGCGCCGTCGCACGGCAGCCCGGCGGCAATTCCGGCACTTCCCATCCCGGCCGCTCCCCCAGTCGCATCAGGTCGGCCATCCGCCTCAGCAAGGTCTCCGGCGACAGCGTTCGGACCAGCGTGCCATCGTAGCCGATGAGGCGCCCGTCGGCCTCCTCCTCGTTGTCGGCAAGCGCGACGCGCGGAAGGTGGCTGAATGCAGGCGACGAGCGGATTCTCCGCAGCAGCAACGGCTCGCTGAGCACGCCCAGGTCGTTGCCGATGAACACCACGCCCGGGTTCGAGGCGACGATATCCCGCATGCCGGCCACCCCGCTCTCCGCCTCGATCACCTGGCGATTCACTCCGAAGGTCTCCGCGAAACACCGCCGGAACGGCGTGCGTCCCTCGATGATCAGGAGGGGCGCGTCGATGCGGCGAAGCGCCTGGCCGAACCAGCCCGGATCGGTCGGCGCGCCGTCACGCTGCGCGATAATCGTCCGGAGCATTCGACGAAGCCGGTCGGTGAGCCTCGCGATGTTGAGCGGCTTGGCCATGTATTCGAACACGCCAAGCTCGAGGATTTCCCGGATGATCGTCTCGTCGCGCTCGCCGGTGAGCATCACGACCTGGAGGGCGGAGTGCTCGGGAGACTCGCGAAGGGTTCGCAGTGTCTCGAGGCCGTCCATCACCGGCATCTGCACGTCGAGGAACGCCAGGTGAAAACGGTCGTGCGACAGCGCCTCCAGCGCCTGCCGGCCGTCTGCCGCCTCGGTCACCTCGCAGCCGAAGCGCTTGGTCAGCACGCGGCCGATGAGGTACCTGGTGGAACGATCATCATCGACGAGGAGAACCTTCATCCGGGCTCACGCATCCATGCTCGCGGCAGACCTTCAGCCATGCCCGCGGTTGACCTGCCCACCGACGAGCCGACAGGTAGACGAACCCTGCCAGCAGGGTGGCTCTCTAGGAAGATCGGCAGAAACGGCGGCGAGGTTTAGATCGACGGCGGACGGACAGGCCCTGGCGCCAGCCAGCCAGACGGCTCGACCGACGCGACACGACATCTTCTGCGCGCACAAAAAGAACGGGGAGACGACAGATTCGTCTCCCCGAGCGTCTGGCCATGGCGCGTGCGCGACCTGGATTCGAGGCTGCGGACCTTTGCCTGGTGCTCCGGCCATCGCGCGCGCGACTACTGCATCTTCATGACCAGGGCGAGGTCGAAGATCGTCGGCGCCGGTGTCGCGGCCTTGGAGTCGGTCCACTTCAGCAGCAGCGCCTGGCCGTCATTCGGATACGCCTTGTACAGGATCGGGAGGAACCAGTACTCGATGTTCTTGACGACCGGGTCGGCGAACATGACGTAGACGGCGATACCGCCCTGGACGTTCGGGTTCTTGAACAGTTTCAGGCTGGCCGCCTGCTGCTTCGCTTCCGGAGCGTCCATCTTCGACAGACCCTCCTTCAGCTTGTTCATCAGGTCCTCGAAATCGGCAGTCTTGTCCGCCTTGATGTAGAGGATGATGAGCCCGGCGTCGTTCTGGAACGCCAGCGCGGGCTTGGCCGGGGCCGGCTGGGCTGCGGCAGCCGGCTGTTGCGGCGGCGTGGTCGCCTGGGCAAACGAGGGGCTCACGGACCCAAGCACGAATGCCACCGCGAGCGCGAGTCCGGCCAGCGCGGGCCGGGAGTCGAAACCAAACGGGATCCAGGTCAGTCGCATTCAGTCCTCCTTGACGAACATGGTCGGGAAGGCGGTTACTTTACCGTACTGCCGGCTTCGAGAAAAGCGATCATTACGTCGTTGGCCAGGAGCATCCCCCGGCGAGTCAGCCGGAGGCGGTGATCGTCGTGCTCCAGAAGGCCCGCGTCTTCAAACGGCGCGAGGCGCTCGCCCCACTGTTGCCACACGTCTACACCGTAGTGTTCGCGGACCCTATCCAGCCGCACGCCGTCGGAGAGTCGCAACTCCATGAACAGCGCTTCCTCGAGTTGCTCGCGCGGCGACAACTCCCGCCTCGCCGCCACCGGCGAGACGTCGTGCTCCAGGCGGGAGACGTACTCGGACGCCGACGCCACATTGTTCCACCGCACGTGCCCGACTGTCGAGTGGGCACCGCAGCCGAAGCCACGCCACTCGCCGTCGGTCCAGTATTTGACGTTGTGGCGGGACCGGCGGCCGGGTCGTGCCACGTTCGAGATCTCGTACTGCTCGTAGCCAGCCGACTCGAGCCGCTCCATCGTGTCCAGGTACATGTCCGCCGCATCATCGTCGGGCGCCTGCGACCACCCGGCCCGCGCCATCTCGTCCACGAGCGGGGCGTTCGGGTAGATCTCCAGCAGGTAGAGCGATGCGTGCTCCGGGTAGAGCGCGATCAGCGCCTCTACCGACGCCCTGAGGTCGTCACGCGACTGGCCGGGCAGCCACAGCATCAGGTCGAGGCTGAGGTTGTCGAAGCCGGCCGCGCGGGCGTCGGCCACGGCCGCACGCGCACGCGCCGCGTCGTGCAGGCGACCGAGTCGGTGAAGCTCGATGTCCGTGAAGGACTGGACACCGAAACTGAGCCGGTTGACTCCTGCCGCACGGTAGCCGGCCAGCCGATCGGGGGTCACCGTTTCCGGGTTCGCCTCCATCGTCACCTCGGCCCCTGGTGCCACGTCGAAGGCCTCCCGACAGGCCTGGATCACGCCGGCGATCTCGGCAGGGTCGAGTAGCGACGGTGTGCCGCCGCCAAAGTAGATGGTATCGGCGGCTCGCCGCAGTGTCGCGCGGGTCGGCCCAGGTGTGGCGCGGGCAGTCAGGCCCGCGTTCTCCGGTGTGGCGTGGGCCTTCAGGCCCGCGTTCTCCGGTGTGGCGCGGGCCTTCAGGCCCGCGTTCTCCGCGCGGATCTCCCGCATCAGCGACGCCACGTATCGGCGCTTGAGGTCGGCGTCGAGCAAGCCGCGGTTGAAGTTGCAGTAGTTGCAGATTGCCACGCAGAACGGCACGTGCAGGTAGAGACCCAGGGGGGGCATGGCCATGACCCTGCGCCGTCAATGGAGGATGGAGAAATTCTCCATGTCTAGGGCCCGCTCCCGGCTCGCCCCCCGGGCCAGGCCACGTCGGCCTTCGGGTCGGGCTTGCGGAGTTGCGCACGCACCGGAGAGCCTGAGCGGCGAGGCAGGGCTGACGGGCGATCCTGCAGCTTCCACATCGCCAGCAGGTCCTCGGAACCCGCGTTCGGCGGCCGGTGCCGATAGTCGGCGCCGTCGTACTCGAGGAACTCGCACATCTCGTAGAGGCGCGAGTGCATGCGGAAGCCGACGCGCGACAGCAGCGAGTCGGGATCCGATCGATCTTCTTTCTCCTCGTAGTTCGACGTGAAGATCGTCACGCGTCGCTCGTTGTAGCGGGTGGTGACGATCAGGTTCAGCGTCTCCTCCACCCACTCGGAGGTCTTCTCGGCGCCGATGTCGTCGAGGACCAGCAGCTCCGCCGACATCACCGGGCGCAGAACTTCGAACTCGGTCGCCTTCACGATCGGGTCGTAGGTGTTGCGGATGACCTTCAGCAGGTCGCGCACGTCGTAGAACAGGCCGCGCGCGCCCCGCGTGTTCATCACCTGCTCGAGCACGGCCACGGCGAGGTGGCTCTTCCCGATGCCCGGCGGGCCGATGAGGAACAGACCCTTATCCACCACGGGAAAGGCCTCGGCGAACCGGCGGGCACGGACGACCGCGTTCTGCAGCCGCTCGTTCTCGTAGGCCACGAAGTTGTCGAGGCTGCAGTGCTGGTAGCGACGCGGGATGCGCGCGTCGGCGACGAGCCGCTCGATGTTGGCTGCGCGCCAGCACTCGCACCGGGCCGCGCGGCGCACGCCGCCGCGCTCGACAATCTTCCACCGGGTGTCGTCACAGATCGGGCAGGGCATCGTATCGAGTATTGTGCCCGACTTCGCGGGCGAAGGAAACCGTGAATCGCGGCACGCAGCGTCGCGGCGTGCGGCACCGCGGCGTCGCGGGTGTCCGCTTCAGTTCAAGTGCGAACGCAGCTCGCCGGCCTTGTTCCCGCGACGGATCTTCTCTTTCGCGCGCAACTCGAGCTGGCGGACGCGCTCCCGCGAGATGCCCAGGCGCTCGCCGACCGCCTGCAGCGTCCGCGGTTCCTGGCCGCCGAGCCCGAAGCGCATGGCCATCACTTCGCGTTCCTTGGGGGCGAGGTCGGCCATCGCCGCCTCGAGCTGTGCGAGCAGCGCCTCGTGCAGCAACGCGTCCTCGGCGGGCGGCACGGTGTGCTGCGGCAGCGTCTCGCCCAGTTCGCGGCCGTCCTCCTCGTCCTGGCTCACCCGGTCGCTGAGCGACACGTCGTTGCCCGACACGTACTGCAGGGCGGCGGCCTCGGCTGCCGAGATGCCCAGAACCTCTGCGATCTCCTCGGCTGACGGCGCGTGGTCCAGCCGGGCGGCGAGGTCGATCACGTCGCGGCCAAACCGGCTGGCCACGGCCGAGAGCTTTGTCGGAAGGGCGAACGCGCGGCGCTGATCTGAGAGCGCGTGCATGATCGCCTGCCGAATCCACCAGACGGCGTAGGTGATGAACTTGACGTTGCGGGAGGGATCGAAGCGCCGGGCCGCTTCGATCAGCCCGAGATTGCCTTCGTGGATCAAGTCGAGGAACCCGACGCCCAGGTTGCGGTAGCGCTTGGCGCAGGAGACGACGAACCTGAGATTGGCTTCCACCAGCCGTTTCAGCGCCTCGTCGTCGCGGTCGCGCTGAATGCGAGCGCCGAGCTCCTGCTCGTCGCCCTGGGTGAGCCGCGGCAGCCCGGCGATCTCCTGGAGGTACGCCTCCAGGGTGACCGCCTCCGGCGTCTGTTCGCGTGGCGGGTGGCTCACGCTCTCATGATACCTCCGGTCGGGGCTTCCCGGCCCTGGCCGCCGGAACGGCGTCCATTCCTGGCCCCTCCCCTCCGGCAGCCGCCGGCGGGCGAGTCGGAGGAGGCGCGGCCGACGCGCGCACCAGGTCGGTCGGCGACGACTTGACGAGCGCCGTGTTCAGCCGCTGCTCCCAGTCGTCAAGGCCCCGCGCGAGCTCGTGCTTGACGTACACCATGAACTCGTTGACCTCATGCTGCATGCGCTCGATCGTGCGTCGCATGTTCAGGACGATCTCGACCCCTGCGAGGTTCACGCCCAGGTCGCGGGTCAGCGACAGGATGGTCTCGAGCTGCTCCAGGTCCTCGTCGGAGTAGAGGCGGGTGTTCCCCTCGGTGCGCGAGGGTTTCAGCAGCCCTTCCCGCTCGTACAACCGCAGCGTCTGCGGGTGGATGTTGTACTTCTGCGCGACGGCGCTGATCATGTAGTAGGCCTTGCCGGCCGTCTTGGTCACCATGGGGTCACCATAAGTCCCTTGTGCGCGGCCGAACCTCTTCAGTTCAGGCTCGACCGGCGGGTGAGACACTCACAACTGGTCGTCCCACAGACCCCGGCGCACGTTGCTGCCGTTGATCTGGCCGAACTCGCGCACCAACTCTTTCGAACGCTCGTCGAGGAGCGTCGGCAGGACCAGGCGCACCTCCATGAACAGATCGCCTCTCCCGCCGGTGCGCAGCGACGGCGCCCCGCGCTCGCGCAGCCGCAACCGCTGCCCCGACTGCGTGCCGGGCGGCACGCGCAGCCGCACCGGACCGTCAAAGGTCGGGATGTCGATCTTCGCGCCGAGCGCCGCCTCATGCAGGGCGACCGGCACCACCAGGTGCAGGTCGTCGCCCTCGCGACGGAACAACGGGTCCGGCCTCACGCGAACCGACAGGACGAGGTCTCCCGCCCGGCCGCCGCGCCGACCCGCCTGCCCGCGTCCTGGAATCCGCACCTGGGCTTCGTCGCTGACACCTGCCGGCACGTGCACGCGCAGGCTCTCTGCGCGCGACTCGAGCCCTCCGCCCCGACAGGACCGGCACGTGGTCTCACAGCGCTGTCCCGTGCCTCGACATGCCTCACATGGCTTCGTGAACACCATGTGCCCGCGGGCCGTGCGGACCTGGCCCCGCCCCTGGCATCCGGCGCAGGTCACCGGGTCCACCGGCAGGGCACCGCTCCCGGCGCAGGTCCGGCACGGCGCCTGCCGCGTCAGCGCCACGTATTGTTCCGTGCCAGTCATCGACTCCTGGAACGAGACCGACAGGCTGGACTGGAGGTCGGCGCCCGCCTCCTGACCTGCCGCGGCCGACGGCCGTGCGCTCCGCGCCAGGACGTCCGCGAACAGGTCGCCGAAGGTGGACGCCTGCTGCTCCGACGTCACGTCGACCGAGAAATCGAATCCTTCGAACCCGAACGAAAAGTCCACCGCGCGTGGGTCCTCGGACACTCCCGCGTCGTACGCGCGGCGGCGCTCCGGATCACTCAGCGTCTCGAACGCCGCCGTGATCTGGCCAAAGCGCGCGTGGGCCTCACGGTCCCCCGGATTGATGCCGGGATGGAACTTGCGGGCCAGGCGCCGGTAGGCCCGACGGATGTCGGGCAGACCGGCGTTCCGCTCCACCCCGAGAATGTCGTACACATCCATGATTCGCCCGACGGGGCAACCCCCCGGGTCACCCCGCCTTTCCGCCTTCGCCCGTTCTGACTTCGGCGTGACAAGCCGGGCTTCGGCGGGGCAAGCCCGCCTTCCCGCCTATCCCGCCTTCCCGTCTACTTCTTGTCGTCGTCCACTACTTCGGCGTCGATCACGTCGCCGCTCGCGCCGGCGCCCGGTGCCGCGCCCGGCGTGGGCGCCTCGCCCGCCGGCCCGCCCGCGGCCGGGTCGGTCTGCGCCTGCTTGTAGAGCGCTTCAGCCATCGCGTGCGACGCCTTCTGCAACTCGTCCGTGCCCGAGCGAATCGCCGCGGCGTCGTCGCCTTCCGACGCCTTCTTCAGCGACGCGATCGCCGACTCGATCCGGGTCACGTCGGACGCCGGCACCTTGGCCTTGTTCTCGGAGAGCGTCTTCTCGATCTGGTAGATCAGCCCGTCCGCCTGGTTGCGCGCGTCGGTCACCTCGCGCCGCTTCTTGTCGTCTTCGGCGTGCGACTCGGCCTCGCGCATCATGCGGTCCACTTCGTCCTTGCTCAGGCCGCTCGACGAGGTGATGGTGATCTTCTGCTCCTTGCCGGTCCCCTTGTCCTTCGCCTGCACGTTGACGATGCCGTTGGCGTCGATGTCGAACGTCACCTCGATCTGCGGCATCCCGCGCGGCGCCGGCGGCAACCCGACCAGATTGAAGCGGCCCAGCGTGCGATTGTCGCGGGCAAACTGCCGCTCCCCCTGCAGCACGTGCACCTCGACCTGCGTCTGGTCGTCGGCCGCCGTCGAGAACACCTCGCCCTTTCGCGTCGGGATCGTCGTGTTCCTCGGGATGAGCGTCGTCATCACGCCGCCCAGCGTCTCGATGCCGAGCGAGAGCGGGGTCACGTCGAGCAGCAGGAGGTCCTTGACCTCGCCGGCCAGCACGCCAGCCTGGATCGCAGCGCCCACTGCGACGACTTCGTCCGGGTTGACGCCCTTGTGCGGTTCCTTGCCGAACAGCTCGCGCACCACCTGCTGCACGCGCGGGATGCGGGTCGACCCGCCCACGAGCACCACCTCGTCGATCTTCGACGGGTCCACGCCGGCGTCGGTCAAGGCGCGCTTGGTCGGGCCCACCGTCCTCTGGATCAAGTCCTCGACCAACTGCTCGAACTTCGAGCGCGAGAGCTTGAGCGACAAGTGCTTGGGCCCCGCCTGGTCCGCCGTGATGAACGGCAGGTTGATGTCGGTCTCGGTCACCGTGGACAGCTCCATCTTGGCCTTCTCCGCCGCTTCCCTCAGCCGCTGGAGCGCCATGCGGTCCTTGCCAAGATCGATGCCGTCGCTCTTCCTGAACTCGGAAATGATCCAGTCGATGATCCGGTGGTCGAGGTTGTCGCCACCCAGATGCGTGTCGCCGTTGGTGGACTTCACCTCGACGACCCCCTCGCCCACCTCGAGGATCGAGATGTCGAACGTGCCACCGCCGAAGTCGTACACGGCGATTGTCTCGTCCTTCTTCTTGTCGAGACCGTAGGCGAGCGCCGCGGCCGTCGGCTCGTTGACGATGCGCTTCACCTCGAGGCCGGCGATCTGACCGGCGTCCTTGGTGGCCTGGCGCTGCGCGTCGTTGAAGTAGGCCGGGACGGTGATGACCGCCTGCGTGACGGGCTGCCCCAGGTGCGCTTCGGCCGCCTGTTTGAGTTTCTGCAGGATCATCGCAGAGATTTCCGGCGGCGTGTGGTCCTTGCCCTGCGCCTTCACCCGGACGTCGCCGTTGGGCCCCGGGGTCACCGTGTAGGGCAAGGACCACACGCCGCCGGAAATCTCTGCGATGATCCTGCAGAAACTCAAACAGGCGGCCGAAGCGCACCTGGGGCAGCCCGTCACGCAGGCGGTCATCACCGTCCCGGCCTACTTCAA
>JANYLG010000164.1 GCA_025363775.1 Acidobacteriota bacterium
GCGAAGACGACGTCGTGGCCGCGCTGAAGCACCCGCTGGTGAGCATCGACACCGACTCGGGCGCGAAGGCCGAAGACGGCCCGATGTCGGAGTCGAAGTCGCACCCGCGCGCCTTTGGCACGTTCGCGCGCATCCTCGGGAAATACGTCCGCGACGAGAAGGTGCTGCGGCTCGAGGAGGCGATCCGGAAGATGACCTCCCAGCCCGCGACGCGCGTGCACCTCCAGGACCGCGGGATCCTTCGCCCCGGCATGGCCGCCGACATCACGGTGTTCGACCCTGCGAAGATCCGCGACGTCTCGACGTTCGAAGATCCGATGCACTACTCGGTGGGTGTGCGCCACGTGCTCGTGAACGGCCGCGCCGTTGTGGCGGACGGGAAGATCACGAGCGAACGGCCCGGCCGCTCGCTGAAGGGCCCCGGCTTCCGGAAATAGCAGGTCAGTCCGCACCGCGCCGGTGATCATCTCCTGCACCTGGACCGAGAGGCCTGCGTGGGTGCAGCCGGTCATCCCGGCGCGCACGGCGTTGCGGACCGGTGCCCGGTGACCACCAGGCCGGGTTATGAGAAACTGTTTCCCGGTTCGGGGCGACTATGCTAGCCTTTTCCGCGGCGCAACCGACGAGTGAGCCGGAACAGCAAGGTGATGCGAGCCCCCTCAGTGGAGAAGTGCAGAGATGTATCGATGTTCAGCGATTTGCGTGATCGCCGTCGTGCTGGGCGCCCTGGCGGCCGGCCCCGTGTCGGCACAGGGATTTGGCGTCTACGAGCAGGGCGCCTGTATGATGGGACGCGGCGGCGCTGGTGTCGCTGACCCGTGCCCGGATGGGTCCGGGATCTTCTTCAACCCGGCCGCCCTCTCGGTCGAGGCGATGCAGGTCACGCTTGGCGGCGCCCTGATTGGTCCCCGCGGCAGCTTCGCCGATACGTCGGGCGGCGCCCTCAACGGCCGCGTGAGCATGCTCAACAACCATTGGTACCCGGTCCCCAATATCTACCTGTCGATGCCGTTCGCCAAGAAGTATGCGTTCGGCGTGGGCGTGTTCGCTCCTTACGGGCTGACGACCGACTGGCCGGAGAACTCGCAGGGCCGATTCCTTGGCTACAAGAGCGTCGTGCAGGGCGTCTACATTCAGCCAACCTTCTCGGCGAAAATCAACGACAAGGTGTCGGTGGGCATCGGCATCGACCTGACCTACCTGAACGTCGAGCTGAACCAGCGCGCCGACCTGTCGACGCAGTTGCTGCCGACCGGCGCGACGTTTACGGCCCTTGGCGTCCAGGCGGGCACCGACTTTGCGGACGTCCAGCTGAAGGGGCACGCGTGGCACGCGGGATACCACCTGGGCTTGCTGTTCAAGGCGAACGACAAGGTCTCCATCGGGATGCGCTTCCTGTCGGGACAGAAGGTGGACATCAATAACGGGACGATCACCACGAAGCAGATCTCGGCCGTCAGGGCCGATGGCTCGAAGTACGTGCTGCCGATCGCCCTCGGGCCGACGCTGCCGGCCGGGACGCCGATGGATGCCCTCGTCGCGCCGCAGTTCGCCACGGGCGGCAAGCTGAGCAACCAGCCGGCCACGACGTCGATCCCGCTGCCAGCGCAGTTCGTGTTCGGCGCCGCGTTCCAGGCGACGCCGAACGTGAAGCTGCTGGTCGACTACCAGTACACGAACTGGAAGGCGTTCGACGTGCTGCCGATCAACCCCAAGTGCCCTCCGAGCAATCCCCAGTGCCTCCAGAACACCGTCATCGAGAGCTACGGGAACGTGAGCGGGATCCGGATGGGCGGCGAGTTCGCGCTCGGCGCGAAGCACGTGCTGCGCGCCGGTGTCAACCTCCACGGGCCAGCCTCACCCGATCAGACGGTCACGCCGAACCTCCCCGAGGGATCGCGCCGCGAGTTCTCGCTCGGGTTCGGTTCACAACTCTCGAACCGGATGCGGATCGACCTCGGCTACACGTATCTCGGGCAGCCGGACCGCGCCGGCCGCACGACAGCCGGGAAGGGCGTCGTCCCCTTTGTGACGGACAACAACGGGATCTTCAGCTTCATGGCGCATCTGCTCGGCGCGTCGGTCTCGTTGCGCTTCTAGAAGGCTCGCGGCTCTCGGCTCGTTCCGGCTCCTTTCATTTCCGGAGTCATCCATGTCCAGCGCGTCATCCCATCAGTCCGTCCAGGCCGAGGGCCTCCCGAAACCCGTGGGGCCGTACTCACCCGGCATGATCTTCGACCGGCTGGTCTTCGTGTCCGGCCAGGGCGCCATCGACCCGGCCACCGGTCAGCTCGCCGGACTCGATGTCGAGACCCAGACCGAGCAGGTCTTCCGGAACATGCGCGCGATCCTCGAGGCGGCGGGTACCGACCTGTCGCACGTGCTCCGGTGCGGCGTGTTCCTGGTGGACATGCGCGACTTCGCGGCCATGAACGAAGTCTACGCCCGCGTCTTTGGCGACCATCGCCCGGCCCGGACCACCGTGGCGGTGGCCTCGCTGCCCCACGCCGGTCTGCGGGTCGAAATCGACGCGGTCGCGTATCGGCCCGGCGCGTGAACCTGTCTCGAGACATCTTTCGGGGCCGAGATCGTCACGGTTGACGCACGTTCCTGTGGCCCCCCCCACGGTATAATCACGCTCTCCGCCCCTCACGCGGTCGTGACGACACGGAGTGCGCCATGTCCCGCACAGATCAGTCGATGGTCGGCCAGTTCGCCTGGTACACCCGGCAGACGAACGATCCCGCTCGCTCGTCGCCGTTTTCGCGTTGACCGTCGCCGCGTGACGGTCACGTCGCTGGAGAGTCATGCAGTATGTGAATCTCGGGAAGTCCGGCCTCAGGGTGTCGCGTCTCTGCCTCGGCACGATGACTTACGGCACTCCGGCGTGGCGTCCGTGGGTGCTGGCCGAAGCGGAAAGCCGCCCGTTCATCCAGCGGGCGCTTGAACTCGGCATCACGTTCTTCGACACGGCGGACATGTACTCGCTCGGCGCCAGCGAAGAGGTGGTCGGCCGCGCGCTGCGCGATTTCGCCAGGCGCGACCAGGTCGTGATCGCGACAAAGGCGTTCTTCCCCATGGGAGACGGGCCGAACGATCGAGGCCTGTCCCGCAAGCACCTGCTCGACGCGATCGACGCCTCGCTCCGTCGTCTTGGGGTGGAGTACGTGGATCTCTATCAGATCCACCGGTGGGATCCCCACACCCCCATCGAAGAGACCCTGGAGGCGCTCCACGACATCGTGAAGTCCGGGAAGGCGCGTTACATCGGGGCCAGCAGCATGTTCGCGTGGCAGTTTGCGCGCGCGCTCTCCCTGGCCGATCGGCACGGCTGGACGCGCTTCGTCTCGATGCAGAACCACTACAACCTGATCTACCGGGAGGAAGAACGGGAGATGCTGGCGCTCTGCCACTTCGAAGGCGTGGGCGTCATTCCGTGGAGCCCGCTGGCCCGCGGCTTCCTGGCCGGCAATCGCCGTCGCGAGGACTGGGACGAGACCGCGCGTGCGAAGACGGACGACTACGGCCAGCAACTGTATTACAGCGACGCCGATTTCAACGTGGCCGACCGGGTGGTGGAAGTGGCCAACGCCCGCGGCGTGAAGCCCACGCAGATCGCGCTCGCGTGGATCCTCGCGCAGCCGGCGGTGACGTCGCCCATCATCGGCGCTTCGCGCCTCGAACACCTGGACCAGGCAGTCGCCGCGCTCGAGATCTCGCTGACCGGGGACGAACGCCGCCGGCTCGAGGAACCGTACGTTCCGCACAGGGTCCTGGGCCATCAGTGATGGCGCCCAGCTGCGTCGTCGGCCTCATCTCCGACACGCACGGCCTGGTTCGGCCCGAGGTGTTTCTCGCCCTTGAAGGCGTAGACGTCATCTTTCACGCGGGCGATGTCGGCGGCCGGGAGGTGCTCACCATTCTGTCGAAGATCGCCCCGGTCCAGGCGGTCTTTGGAAACACCGATATGCCGGACGACCCGGGGCTCTGCATGCACTTCGCCGAGAAGGTCGGCGGCCTCACCGTGCACGTCAGCCACGGCCACGAACTGGGCAGCCCGACTCCCGCGAAGCTGCTGGCGCGCTACGACGCCGATGTCATCGTCTACGGCCACACCCACCGGCCGCTGGTGGCGATGTCGGGGCATCGACTCGTGGTGAACCCGGGGGCAGCCGGTCCGCGCCGATTCCACCTGAAGCCGAGCGTCGGCCGCCTGACGATCAGGGGCGGCGTCGCAAAGGTCGAGATCCTCGACCTCTCGGTCTGGCAGGGCGCTGAGGGACCCGCAAGACTCCCGTGAGCGTTCCTGCCTTTTCCGCGCTGCGTCACCGCAACTTCCGCCTCCTCTGGACCGGTCAGCTGATTTCCGTGTCGGGCACGATGATGCAGACTGCGGCCATCCTGTGGCACGTGTCGCTGCTCGTGTCGCCCGAACGGAAGGCGCTGGCGCTCGGTCTCGTCGGGCTCGTGCGCGTCGTCCCGATCGTCGCCTTCTCGCTGTTCAGCGGCGTCGTGGCCGACGTGCTCGACCGGCGCCGCCTGATGCTCATCACACAGTCGGCGATGGCGCTCCTGGCCGGGATCCTGGCGTGGCTGACGTTTCGCGGCCTCTCGTCGGTGTGGCCGATCTACGTGCTGGCCGCCCTGGCGTCGGCCGCCAGCGCGTTCGATGCCCCCGCGCGCCAGTCGTTGATCCCGAACCTCGTGCCGCGCGAGGACCTGCCGAACGCGCTCAGCCTGAACACGATTGTGTTCCAGGCGGCGTCGGTCACCGGGCCCTCCCTGGCAGGGCTGACGATCGGCGCCGCCGGCGTCGGCTGGGCCTACACCTTCAACGCGCTCTCGTTCCTGGCCGTGATCGTGGGCCTCCTGTTGATGCGCGACGTGCGGCCCGCTTCATCAACGGGCACGAGCGACATCAGCCTGAAGGCGGCGATGGAAGGGCTCCGGTTCGTGTTCGCCGCGCCGATGATCCGCTCGACGATGCTGCTCGATTTCTTCGCGACGTTCTTCTCGTCGGCGACGGCGTTGCTGCCGATCTTCGCGCAGGATGTGCTGAAGGTGGGCGCCGACGGGTACGGCGTGCTGTACGCCGCGCCGTCGGTGGGCGCCCTGCTGGCGAGCCTGGCAATGGTACGTGCTGTGGACACGATCGAGCGCCGCGGCCAGACGCTCCTGTGGTCGGTCGCTGCCTACGGCGCCGCGACGGTCGTGTTCGGGCTCTCTCGTGATTTTTGGCTGACGTTCGCGTGCCTGGCCGTAACGGGAGCGGCCGACACGGTGAGCATGGTGCTCCGCAACATCGTACGCCAGCTCGAAACGCCGGATCACCTGCGGGGGCGGATGGTCGGCGTCAACATGGTGTTCTTCATGGGCGGGCCGCAACTGGGTGAGCTGGAGGCGGGCCTCGTGGCCAACTGGTGGGGTCCGGTCGCGTCGGTCGTCAGCGGAGGGATCGGCTCGCTGTTGGCGACCGGCTGGATCGCGGGTGCGACGCCAGCGTTGCGGCGCTACCGCCGGCACTGAACGGCAGGCAGACAGCACGCTGCGCGCGTTCCCTCGACGTTCAACCACAGACCGCCGACGTGCCCCCGCGGCACCGTCCGAGGGCGCGTCTGAAATGGAGTACGCTCATCGCCCGTGGGCAAGGGGGACAGTCACTGGGGCTTCACTTCCCTGATCTCCTGCACCGCAGGGATCGCCGCCACCTGGTCGAGAAACTCACGCAGGTGCCGGCGCGGCAGCTGCAGATCCAGCCGCATGCGCACAATCTGGCCGCTCGATTCCTTCTGTATGTGCACCTGCTCGGTGACCTGGAACTCCTCGCGGATGCGTTCCAGCCTGATCCACGTCTTCCCGTGATCCTCGTCGAGGGCGAGTTCGACCGAGGTCGACGTCATGCCACCGAGGCGCCGGACCTCCCACCTCAGAACACCGGCCAGGACCACGCGCGCCAGGAGGCTGAGGCCCAGGCCGGACGCCGGGTAGCCTGCGCCGACCGCCATCCCGATGGACGCGGTCAGCCAGATGGCCGCCGCCGTCGTCATCCCGCTCACGCTGTTCCCCGAGTGCAGGATGGCTCCCGCGCCGAGGAACCCGATACCGGTGACAATCTGCGCGGCCACGCGACCCGAGTCGCCCGTGGTCGACGTAAACGCGAACGAGATCATCGTGAAGACGGTGGACCCGAGGCACACCAGGATCAGGGTCCGAAGGCCGGCAGGCTTGTCGTGCCGCTGACGTTCCGACCCGACGATGCCGCCGCAGATGATCGACGCGACGGCGAGGGTCATGTCCACCCACGGGGATGACACGTAGCCCCGCAAGCTGTGAGTAAGCCAGTCCACGGGCATCATCGATTCTCTCCGTCGTCAGCCTGCGGCGTCCCGAGGTCCGGGGCCTGAAATTGTCGTCTCACCGCCGAACCAGCATCCAGATGCCCGCGCCGATGGCGCCGCCCGCGATGTCGATGCCAACGTCCACCACCGACGGTGTCCGCCCGGGCGTGAAGGACTGGTGGAACTCGTCGGTGACCGCGTAACACCCCGTCAGGACGAGCGCGAGGATCACCAGGCGCCGCGACACGCCCCGCGTTCGAACAAGTCCGCGAAGACAGGACGCGGCCAGCAGCGCGTAGCCGGTCATGTGCCCGCCCTTCTTGGCCAGGAGGTCCCAGGCCCCGAACGACGGCAAGTCACGGCCAGGCGTGCCGGAGGCGACGAAGATGAACGCCATCACGAGGACGACGGGTCCCCATCGCCACAACCAGCTTGTCAGAGAGGCCAGCATGCACCCCCCGGGTTCCCGAGGCGCGCCGGCTCAGTGCCGGCACTCGACCGCGAACACACCCGCGCGAGCCCTGCAGCCCCCCCTTGCCCGCGCGGGGCAGACCGTACAACAACCGAACGGGTAAGGGTTCCGATGAGCATCCTCCATTCTGTCACGTACCTGCCGTCACGACGTGGCTGGGCCTTCCACCGCCCAGGCGGCCGCGACACAGGCCCGCCGGCCCACGGCTGGTCGCCTCGTTGAGGGCCGATGGCATGCCTGCGTCGAGGCCCGCCGTGGCACAACCCGTTGCACAGCGCCAACACCGGGTTTCGGGTGTCCGGCGTCGGCGCACGCCGACGCTCATGCCGGATTCGCAATCGACCGGAGTGCCCAGGCCGGGATCACGTCAACGCCACGGCGGGGGAGCGAGTACGACCACCACCAGGCGGCCATCGGTGTGCCAGGAATCCCCGCCGCCGTTGCGTCCTTCCAACCGGTCCTGGAACCGTTCGACGTAGTAGACCTCCTCGGCCGCACCGGCTCGCGTGAGTGTGATCTGGGCGTTGTAGAGACGTGATTGGTCAGAAGCGCTCTCGTGCTCATCCCTTCGCCGTCACGTTCAGACCCCGCTCTTGCGGCCGTCCACCGCGGCTTCGAGCTGCCCGAGCGCCGGCTGCGTCACGGCCTTCCGGCGAGTCAGCCACTCCTGGAAGTGCTCCATATAGATGTAGAAGATGGGCGTCACGTACAGCGTGAGCGTCTGCGACACGACCAGGCCGCCCACGACCGCCAGGCCGAGCGGCCGCCGTGCCTCCGACCCGGCGCCCCAGCCGAGCGCGATCGGCAATGTGCCCATGAGGGCCGCCATCGTGGTCATCATGATCGGCCGGAACCGGACGCGGCACGCCTCGTAAATGGCCTCGGCGGCGCTCAGGTTGTCTCGGCGCCGTGACGCAATCGCGAAGTCGATCATGATGATGCCGTTCTTCTTCACCAGGCCCACCAGCATGATGATGCCGACGAAGGCGTAGATGTTCAGGTCGTGGTGGAACAGCAGCAGCGTGAGGAGCGCGCCGAAGCCCGCCGCGGGAAGCCCGGAGAGAATCGTGATCGGGTGGATGAAACTCTCGTAGAGAATGCCGAGCACCACGTAGATCACGAAGATCGCGAGCGCGAGCACCCAGCCCAGACCGGTCATCGAATCCTGGAACGCCTGCGCCGTCCCCTGGAAGCTGCCTGCGATCGTGGCCGGCAACGTGTCACGCGCAACCGCCTGCACGCGTGCCACGGCGTCGCCAAGCGCGATCCCTGGCCGCAGGTTGAACGAGAGCGTCACCGACGGCAACTGGCCGGTGTGGTTGACCGACAGCGGTCCGACGGTCTGACGGGTGGTGACGACGGTCGACAGAGGCACGAGCTTTCCTGCGTTCGTCTGCACGTACAGCATCGAGAGGGCGGCCGGATCGCGCTGGTATTGCGGGGCGACCTGCAGGATGACCTGGTACTGATCGTCGGGCGCGAAGATCTGCGACACCTGCCGCGACCCGTACGCCGACATCAGCGCCAGCTCCACCTGGTCCACCGTGAGGCCCAGCGCCCCAATCTGATCGCGGTCGAGATCGACGTTGATCTGCGGATTGCGGATCTGCAGGTCCGACGTCACGTCCTCGAAACCCTCGAGCGTCCGGAGCGCGGCTTCGAATTTGGGCGCAGAGCGGTACAACTCGCTCGTGTCGGGGTCCTGCAGCGTGTACTGGTACTGGCTCCGTGTCATCATGCCGCCGATGCGAATGGCCGGCGGATTCGTCAGGAAGACCCGGATGCCCGGGATGCGGGCGAACTTCGGCCGCAGGTCCTCGATCACCCGGTCGGCGTCGAGTGACCGCTGATTGCGCGGCTTGAGATCCACGTTCAGGCGACCGCCCGACCCGAAGACATTCGCGGTGTAGCCGGCGACGTTCGGGTCGTTGGCGAGCAGGTTCATCACCTCCTTGACGCGGGCGACGGAGGCCTCGAAGCCGAGTCCCTGGATGGTCTCGATCTGGCCGCTCAACTGGCCGGTGTCCACGCTGGGGATGAACCCCATCGGAATGATGGTGGAGAGATACACCGTGCCGGCGAGCACGAGCGCCGACACCATCATCGTCGTGCCCTTGAACCGGATGGTCTGCCGCAGCGACCACGAGTAACCGCGCAGCCAGCCGTCGAACATCCGCTCCATCGCGTTGTAGAACCGCCCGTGCCGGATCGCGTGGGGCGCCTTCAGGAACCGGCTGCACAGCATCGGCGTGAGCGTGAGCGACACGAAGCCGGACACGAGAATCGCCGCGCCGATCGTCACCGCGAACTCGTGCATCAGCCGGCCGACCACCCCGCCCATGAAGAGCACCGGAATGAAGACGGCAGCCAGCGACAGCGTCATCGAGATGATCGTGAACGCGATCTCCTTCGAGCCGTCGAGCGCGGCCTGCAGCCGCGGCTTGCCCATCTCCATGTGCCGGACGATGTTCTCCAGCATGACGATGGCATCGTCCACCACGAATCCGACCGAGAGGGTGAGCGCCATCAGCGACAGGTTGTCGAGGCTGTAGCCGAGCACGTACATCACGGCAAACGTCCCGACGATCGAGAAGGGCAGCGCGAGGCTGGGGATGATCGTCGCCGACACGTTGCGCAGGAACAGGAAGATCACGAGGACCACGAGCCCGATGGTGAGCTGCAGCGTGAACTTCACGTCGTCCACGGACTCGCGGATCGGCACCGACCGATCGCTCCGGATTCTGAGCTGGACCGAGGCGGGGAGCTGCTGCTCCAGCTGGGGCAGCAGCTCCTTGATGCGATCCACGACCTCGACGGTGTTGGTGCCCGGCTGCCGCTGGATGGCGAGATAGATCGTGCGGGAACCGTTGTACCAGCCCGCGTTGCGTTCGTTCTCGACGCCGTCGTAAACGTGCGCGACCTCGTTCAGTCGGATCGGGCTGCCGTTCCGATAGGCGACCACGATCGACGTGTACGCCTCGGCGTTCAACAGTTGGCCCGCCGTCTGGATCACGTAGTTGCGGTCCGGGCCGTAGAGCGTACCAGTCGGGCGGTTGACGTTCGACGACGAGATCGCCTGCGCCACCTGGTCGATGCCGATTTGTCTGGACGCCAGCTGCAGGGGATCGACGTCGACGCGCACCGCGTACTTCTGCGACCCGAACACGCTCACCTGCGCCACGCCGGTGACCATCGAGAGGCGCTGCGCGAGGAGGTTCTGCGCGTACCGATCCAGCTGCGACAGGGGCAGCGTGGACGAGCTCAGCGTGAGGTACAGGACCGGGGAATCGGCGGGATTGACCTTCTGGAACGACGGCGGCGAGGGCATCCCCGGCGGCAGCTGGCGCTGGGCGCGCGCGATCATCGACTGCACGTCCTGGGCGGCCGCGTCGATTGAGCGGCTCAGGTCGAACTGGAGGGTGATGCTGGTGCTGCCCTGCGAGTTGCTGGAGCTGATGGAGCTGACGCCGGCAATCGTGGAGAACTGCTTCTCGAGCGGCGTCGCGACCGAGGCCGCCATCGTTTCCGGGCTGGCGCCCGGCAGGTTCGCGCTCACCTGGAGCGTCGGGAAATCGACGGTGGGCAGGTCGTTCACCGGCAGGAGCCGGTATCCCATCACGCCGAAGATCAGGATCGAGAGCACGAGCAGCGTCGTCGCCACGGGGCGACGGATGAAGGGTTCCGCGAAATTCATGATGTCCTCAGGTTACCGGTCACTCCGCCGGCCGCCGGTCTCGTTCGCCTGGTTCCCGCTGCGGCCCGCTCCCGGGCCGCGGCCGGCCTCGTCGCGTTCCGAGACGCGGGCGCCAGGCGTCAGGCGAAGCTGGCCGTCCGTCACCACCACCTCGCCGGCGGAAACTCCCTCGGCGATCACGACCTGGTCGCCTTGCTGCCGGTCGGTCCTGACGGTTCGCATCTCGACCGTGCGATCCGGCTTGACGACGAAGACGTACTGCCCGTCCTGCGACGTCTGCAAGGCGGTGGCCGGCACGACCAGGGCGGCGGGGTCTGTCGTCAGCAGGAGCGTCACCTGCACGAACGCGCCCGGCCACAGCTCTCGACTGCTGTTCGGGAACGTTCCCTTCAACCGGATCGTTCCGGTCGTGGGATCCACCGCATTGTCGATGAAACTGACGACGCCTCGAGCCGGGGGTGCTGGTGCGGTTGGGTCCGACGCCGTTGCTCTCGCCACGCCACCCGCGCGCGGCGCGGAACCCGCGATTGCGGCCCCGGGAGCCACCGGGGTCGAGCCCTCCGGCGCGACCGCGCTCACAGGCAGCGGCGTCCGTGCCTGGTAGCGGCGAATGTCTGTCAGGTAGCGTCCGGGGACGGAGAAGGTCACGTACACCGGTGACAGCTGGTTGATGACGATCAGCGGGATCGTGTCGTTCGCCCGGACCAGGTCTCCCGCGTGCACACCCAGTGTTCCAGTTCGTCCGCTGATCGGCGCGCGGATGTCCGCATACTGAAGATTCAACCGGGCGCTCTCGATCGCAGCCGTGTCAGCCGCGACGGTTGCAGCCAGGGCCGCCGCGCTGGCGCGCTGGCTCTCGTACTGGTCCCTCGGGATCAGCCCGCGTTGGAACAGGTTCTCGCCTCGCGTCTGCTGGGCCTGCGCGTTTTGCAGCGTGGCGGCATCACGTGCCAGGACCGCTTCCGCCTGCTGCAGGGCCGCCTGGAACGGCCGGGGATCGAGGCTGAAAAGGGGCTGCCCTTTCTGGACGTCCTGGCCTTCCGCGAAGTGAATGGCGCTCAGCTGTCCGGTGACCTGTGCCCGAATCTGCACACTGGAGATCGCCTCGACAGTCCCGACGGCCGGAAGGGTGACAGGCATGGATCTCTGCTCGACGCTCGCGGTCAGGACGGGCACGGGGCCGCCAGCCCCACGTCCTCCTCCACGGCCAGAGACGCCCCCAGCGACCGCGCCGCCGGGGCTGCTACCGGGAGATGAGCACGCAACCAATAACGGAAGTAGTGTGATGAGTGAAGCGACGTGACAAGGATGTCTCAGCATGCAGTTCAAGTATAAGCCCGCGACCGCGCCTGCGACCGACTGACGATTCCCTGGAGCGCTTACCGGATCGAGACGATGGCTGACGCGGCGTCCTGGCCACCCCGCTGGACGCGGTAGACCAGTTCCTCGACGTTGTAGTTGCCGATGCCCTGGTATCTCGGGCGGTTCTCAAGGTAGTTCTGCTTCACCAGGCCGATATTCGGATCGAAGTAGGTTCGGCGCTCGCCGGCCAGCCTGAGGCCATCATCGTCGATGAACGTCCCGACAAGATCCGCCACGGTCGCCCCGCGCGTCTTGGCGGTTTGAGGCGGAGCTTCGCTGGACGGCCTTCGACTATCGCGAGGTGGGTGGCGTCGCCAACTGCACGCTCGTCCAGGCTTTGAGCGCTTTCTGCTGTTGCCCGAATGCTCCACCCGGCCCGCCCATGCCGCCGCCGGGGCCACCCATACCGCCGCCCCGCCCGCCACCGGATCCGCCCATGCCGCCGCCCCTCCCGCCACCGGATCCCCCCCTGCCGCCGCCAGGGCCGCGCATCGACGTGTTCCGCTCAGGCGTCTCGAGGCCGATGCCAACGATGGCGCCTGGGCGCACTCCGAGACCGTCGGGTAGCTCTTGTGTGTTGCCGAGCGGGACGGCCAGTTCGTAGATCAGCATGCCGTCAGAGCGGCCGAGCCTCGCACGAATCGACGTGGAGACTTCGAGCATCAGCACCCTCACGTCGTCCTTGCCTGGGCCCAGGAGCTCCGCCCTTTTCAGCCGTCCATCGGACAGGGCTTGTTTCCACATGCCTTCCGCGTCCCGCGGCTGTCCGCCGGGCATGCCGTATCCGCGAGCGCCGTCTCCCTCCTGTCCGCCCGATCCGTCCGGGCGGCCGCGCTGACCGCTGCCGGCGCCGTCGCGCCCCTGGCCGGCGTTGGGTGGCGGACCGGGCTCGGCTGAGACCGGGTATTTGATCCCGAACCGCTTCTTGGAGCCCCCCTCGGCGTCGAGCCAGACGATGAGACCATCGCGGAGCACCTGGAGCGCTGTCGTGGTGTCGCTGGTGATCAGCGCGACGTACAGGTTCTGCTCGTCATTCCGGACGGCAATCGAGATCCGGATGTCCTTGGCGAAGGACAACAACGTAGGCCACTCGGTATTCGCGCCATCGACGGTAATTGGTGTCGCCGCCCATTCGCTGGTGAACTTCGCTTTCGACGCGGCGCCGAGCGTGGTCGAGACGAGGAAGGCCGTGATACAAGCGGCCCCTGCCGCGACACCGCGAGGAAGGTGGCGACCGGTGAAACGTTGAATCATGACTGGCTCCCGGGGTTGGACAAG
>JANYLG010000225.1 GCA_025363775.1 Acidobacteriota bacterium
CCGGTCACGGTAATGGCGAGAAACGAGAGACCCAAGGCCCGTGAGGCGGCTGATGGTGAGGAAAGCTGTGTCCGACCGGACGAGGATTTACAGCCGGTCGGTGAACTGCCGGGGGAACGAACGCGCCCTTGGGGCGACCGGCCGGTCGCCCCTACCCTGACTCCTGACGCCTGACTCCCGACTCCTGTCAGTACGCCCAGCGCACGAGCACGCTGCCCACCGTGAAGCCTGCGCCCACGGAGGCCAGCAGCACCAGGTCGCCCTTCTTCAGACGGCCGTCCTGGACGCAGTCGTTCAGGGCGAGCGGGATCGTCGCGGCGGTCGTGTTGCCGAACTTCTCGAGGTTGATGACGACCTTCGACTCGCAGAAGCCGAGACGGTCGGCAGCCGCCGTGATGATGCGCCGGTTGGCCTGGTGCGACACGAACAACGCGATGTCATCCGCAGTCAGGCCGTTCCGCTGCATGATGACGCGGCTGATCTCTTCGGTCTTCCGCACGGCGAACTTGAAGACCGCCTGCCCGTCCTGTTTCACGTAGTGCAGCCGCTGTTGGACGGTCTCGTGACTTGCCGGACGCAGGCTGCCGCCAGCCGGCATCTGCAGGGACTGCCCGCCGCTGCCTTCGATCTCGTGGGCGAAGTCGAGGATCGCCAGCGAGGGATCCTTCGCCGCACTCACGACCACGGCTCCCGCGCCGTCTCCGAACAGCACGCACGTGGCGCGATCCTTGTAGTCGACGATGCTCGACATCACGTCGGCGCCCACGACGAGCGCGTGGTTGTGGCGGCCAGTGGACACCAACTGGCTGGCCGTCGTCAGCGAGAAGGTGAAGCCCGAGCAGGCGCCGGCGAGGTCGAACCCCCAGGCGTGACTGGCCCCGATCTTGTGCTGGATCAGCGCCGCCGTGCTCGGGAAGAACATGTCGGGGGTGGTGGTGCCGACGATGACCAGGTCGATGTCCGCGGGCGTGAGGCCGGCGAGCGCTATCGCCTCGAGTGCCGCCTCCTTGCCGAGGTCGGAGGTCGCGACGCCAGGATCGACGATATGGCGAGTATGAATGCCGGTGCGCTGCAGGATCCACTCGCTGGTGGTCTCGACCAGTTTTTCGAGGTCTTGGTTCGTCAGCAGGCGGGGCGGCACGTAGGTCGCCAGGCTGCTGATTTCAGTGGGTCTGCCGCAGCCAAGGCCGGCTGGCCGATGATCGGGGATGAACGTCTGACCGTCGCTCGCCACTCGTCGTCCTCCTTGCAAAACGGCTGTCGGCCCCTGGCTTTCGCCTCTCGGCACGCCGCGTGTGCCGCTCGGGCCCGGAATCAGAACCGGCGTCATCTACCAGAGACGCTGGTCCCGATCGGGCTTGTGGAGCCCGAAATACTCGTAGGCCCGCGCTGTCGCCACGCGTCCGCGGGGCGTGCGAGCCAGGAACCCAATTTGGATCAGGAACGGCTCGTAGATGTCCTCGATCGCGTCCTTCTCTTCGGAGATGGCCGCGGAAATCGTGCTGAGCCCCACCGGGCCTCCGCCGAACTTCTCGATGATCGTCCGCAGCACGCGGCGGTCGATCTCGTCGAACCCGTGCTCGTCCACCTCGAGCAGCGTCAATCCCGCTTCGGCGACCGGCAGCGTGATTTCGCCCTCCGCCCGCACCTGCGCGTAGTCGCGCACGCGGCGCAGCAGCCGGTTGACCACGCGCGGTGTGCCCCGCGATCGTCGGGCGATTTCTTCCGCCGCGCGGTCGTCGATCGCCACGCCCAGGATGCGGGCCGACCGCCGCACGATCTCCTGAAGATCGACGTCGGTGTAGAAGTCGAGCCTGTGGACGATGCCGAAGCGGCTCCGGAGCGGCGAGGTGAGGAGCCCGGCGCGCGTCGTCGATCCGATCAATGTGAACGGCGGAACCGGCAGCTTCACGGAACGGGCGCTCGGTCCCTGGCCGATCATGATGTCGATCTGGTAGTCCTCCATGGCGGGATAGAGGATTTCCTCGATAATCGGCGACATGCGGTGGATCTCGTCGATGAAGAGCACCTCGCGTTCCTTGAGGTTGCTCAGCATCGCGGCAAGGTCGCCCGGCTTCTCGAGCACGGGCCCCGACGTCGATCGCACCGGCACACCCAGCTCGTTCCCGATCACGTAGGCCAGGGTCGTCTTGCCGAGGCCGGGAGGGCCGTAGAGCAGCACGTGGTCCAGCGCTTCGCCGCGCTGGCGGGCCGCGGTGATCGACACCACGAGGTTGTCGCGGACGCGCTCCTGCCCGATGTACTCATCGAGCGTGCGCGGCCGCAGCCCCGCCTCGAACTGCGCGTCCTCGTCCACGCGCGCCGGCGTAATCACCCGCGGTTCATCCATGACGCGTGCATCTCGCGACCTGTGCGATCTAGATTCTTCCTGTCTCGTGAAGCGCCTGCTTCAACGCGCGCTCGAAGGTCGGATCGCCGGGCGCCTTGAGCGCCGCGTCCACCGCCTTCTCGGCAAGGGGCCGATGATATCCCAGATTCAGGAGGGCGGAGAGCAGGTCCGCGCGCAACGTGATCTCGCCCGTCGGCCCGCCCGGGGCCGCCGTGAGTTCCGCGATCAACTGCTGCGGCAGCCGGTCCTTCAGCTCGAGGCCGATTCGCTCGGCGGTCTTCTTGCCGACGCCTGGAATCATCGTCAGGCGGCCGACGTCCCCGGCCTGCACCGCGCGAACAAGGTCTGCGGGATCGATGCCGGAGAGCACGACCAGCGCCAGCTTCGGGCCAATCCCGCTGATGGTGATCAGCCGCTCGAACACCAGCTGTTCCAGGGCCGTCGCAAATCCAAAGAGCGACAGCGCGTCTTCGCGCACGTGGGTGTGGATGCGCAGCGACACGTCAGCGCCCGGCGCGGGCAGGAGGTAGAAGGTAGAGAGCGGCACCTGCACCTCGTACCCCACGCCATGCACGTCCACCACCAGGCGCGTCGGCTGCTTCTCGACCAGCCGGCCGTTCAGTCTCGCAATCACAACTTGCGCAACCTCCGCACAACAATCCGGCTTGCGACCTGCGGCTTGGGACTCGCGGCCGCGTTGACGGACACACCGCACGATCTGCACACGTTGACGTCACCCGGTGTGGCGTGAACAAGTCCGTCACGTGTCACCTCAATGCTCGTTCTCCCCCGGGAGTCTGTAGTCCCGCCAGGACTTCGGCGTTGAGCGCGTCGCCCGCACGTGCTCCGTCACGACGTCCGGCCTCTGGCTGTGCAGGTGGCAGATGGCGACGGCCAGCGCGTCGGCGGCGTCGTGGGGCGTGGGCACCTCGGCAAGGCCGAGGAGCAGCTTCACCATCTCCTGCACCTGGTGTTTCTCGGCGCGGCCGTAGCCGACAACGGCGCACTTGACCTCCGCCGGGGAGTACTCCGCGCAGGTGTAGCCGGCCTCGATGGCCGCGAGCAGAGCCACGCCGCGCGCGTGGCCTAGCTTGAGCGCGCTACGGACGTTCGCCGCGTAGAAGACGCTCTCCACCGCCACGCACTCCGGACGGTGTTCGGCCAGGAGCGCGGAGAGTTGCTGGTGGATCCGGAGCAGTTGTGCAGGAAAGCCGAGGCGAGGAGACGTGACGATAGCGCCGCAGGCGACGAGCCGATGGCGGCTGCCATCCGTCTCCACGCATCCGTAGCCGGTACGTTCGGAGCCGGGATCGATCCCGAACACCTTCACAAGAGCGAGGCCTCAATCTCCTTTTCGTCGATGTCGAAGTTCGACCACGCGTGCTGGACGTCGTCATGGTCCTCGAGGACGTCCATCAGCTTCAGCATCGACTGGGCTTCTCTGCCCGTGAGCTTGACGAACTCGACGGGCACCATCGCCACTGAGGCGCTCATCGGCTCGACCTCGAGCTTGCGGACCGCTTCGCGCACGGCGTCGAACGCATCAGGAGCGGTGAGGATTTCCCAGCTGTCGTCGTCGTCCAGCATGTCGTCGGCGCCCGCCTCGAGCACCGCCGCCATCAACGCGTCCTCGGCCACCTTGGCCTTCTCGATGAGGATCTGGCCGCGCTTGCTGAACTTCCGGAGGGCCGTGTTGCGGTCGGCCATCTTGCCGTTGTACTTGTCCAGCAGGTGACGCAGTTCGCCGACCGTGCGGTTCTTGTTGTCGGTCAGGCCTTCCAGGATGATGGCGGTGCCGCCGGGGCCGTAGGCCTCGTACACGACCTCTTCGTAGTTGACCCCAGGCTCTTCGCCCGTGCCGCGCCTGATCGCCCGCTTGATGTTCTCGGCGGGCATGTTCACGGCCTTCGATTCGGCGATGAGGGTCCGCAACCGCGGGTTGGTGTCGGGGTCGCCCCCGCCCGCACGGGCCGCCACGGTCAACTCTTTGATGACCCGGGTGAAGACGCGCCCGCGCTTGGCGTCAGCCGCGCCCTTCTTGTGCTTGATCGTGGCCCACTTTGAATGGCCGGACATGCTGGAACTCCAGAAAAATCAAAGGAAAACAGAGGCCGGATTGTACCATAGGAGCTTGGCGCGCAACAAGTTACGCCGCGCTCCGCCGCAGACGGGCCCGGTCGGGTCTGGCGCGCCTCATTTGTCTGTCACTACCCCTTGTTCCACGCGATCTCGAGCGTCCCCCGTATCTGGCGTCGAATCGGGTCGTAGGTCCGGCCGAAGTCGGGTCGCGCGACGTCGCGCTGGATGCTTCGCCCGTTGTTTCGCCCGGCAATATTGAAGAACTTGAGGCCGAGACGGGCGGGAAGCCCGAACGGCAGCCTCAGCGCCTTCTCCACGGCGAAGTCGAGCGACGCGAACAGCGGGAAGCGCGAACCGTTGCGGGCGCCGACCACGTTCCAGTTCTCGTCGATCCTGGTGAACGGAAAGCCGGACCGCACCTCCATGAACGGCGAAATCGTGAGCCGCCACGGCAGCGAGATGATCCCCCACGCGAGCAGGCGGTGCGGCACATCGATCGGCAGCGGCGCCCGTTGATCTGGCAGCACCTGCGGCTGGGCAAGATTCCCGGCGACGGTGTTCAGATCGTTGAGGTGGCCCTCGGTCCTCGACCGGACGTACGACAGGTAGAATTGGTGGGAGCCGTGCGCCGACCGAAAGCCGACCGTCGCCTCGACGCTCCGTGATCGCGACTCGGCGTCGCCGCTCGAGGCCAGCTCTCCGGTGTCACTGTCAAGGACTGTAGGCTGCACCGTCGGCTCCCGACGCCCGAGCCGCTCCTGGTACGCCGCGCGCGCCATCCAGCCGCCCTTCAGCGTCTGATCGAGCTGAACGTTCCACGCCAGGCTGCGCGGATTCGCCAGCGCAGTCACCATGCGATTGGTGAAGGCCCTGGACGACTCGAGCTCCTGACCCGTGGCGTCGTAGAGCGACTCCCGGCGCGCCTGGCGCTGCGGGAAGAAGCGGGCGGCGAGGAGCGGCTTGTCGGAGAACACGCCGATCCCGCTGCTGAACTTCGTCGAGTTGGGCCGCAGGTCGTAGCTCATGACCGCACGCGGCCAGATCGGCTGACCCGTGGCGGCCGAATTGGCGTCCCATCTTGCGCCCAGGTCGATCTTGAGGCCGGCGCGCACGGTCCAGGTGTCCTGAAGGAACAGCCCCACGTCGGCCAGAGAAGCGTGGAGCGCACCCGGTCCGGAGAACTCGTAGCGACGGCTGAGCGTCCCGTCACTCCTCACGTACTGGACCGGCCGGTTCTGCTCGAGGCCGGATGCGGTCATGTACGCGACGGCAATGCCGGCTTTGATCAGGTGCTCTCCGTGCCAGTTCGGCATCGCCCTCGCCCACGTCGTCCCGGTTTCGAACCGATAGGCCGTCCGACTGGTCGTCCGGTAGTAACTGCCTCGAATCCGGTCGTGCCCGATGACATACGGCAGATTCTGGTTGCTGGTCAAATCCAGGGACACGCGCTTGACGTGCAGGTGCGAGTCGAGCGTGGAGTTGCCGCCGAGCGCGACCCGGTCGAGCACGGCGATGCTCACACCCGTCGTGTGTTGGTCGGGAACGCTGTCGGACGGCGAAAACGCCCCCAGTCCGTAGTGCGCGTTCGCGTCCGGAGTGATGACGAGCCGCAGGGTGAAATGATGCGGCCCGCTGGGCTTCACGTCCAGCCTCGAGAACGTCGTCCAGCCATGGAGGCTGCTGTCCTGCTTGCCCGCGACCGTGTCGAACTGGAACCGCTCGTAGCGATACTCGACCACTTGCGCCAGCCAGACCCGCCCCTTGGACAGCGGTCCGCTGAACCCGAACGTCGGCTGCCACGACTCGATACCCGACGTGCCGTCGCTCGAGAACCTGGGGCGGGGCACGAGGCCAAGGACGTTGAACACAAAGGTGTCCACCGCCCCCTTGGTATTGACGATCGTCACGCCGCCGGTGGCCGGCCCGGCCTCGGCCGGCGGCAGCGGTGCATACACCTGGACGTTGTCGATGGCCGCGATCGGGAGCGACAGCCTCGGCTCGCCCGAGACCGGGTCGCTCTCGCGCATGTGATCAACGAGCACGGCCCCCTGCCACGACCGCGCGCCACCGATACTGATGAGACCGTCGGGGCCGCGCACGGCCCCCGGGAGGAGCGGAAGCGCGGAGTCGTAACGCATCCCGTACACCGGCGCCATCTTGATGATCTCTTTGTCGATGGTGGCGGGTGCGGTCGGCTCGGCGGCCGTGAAGACTCTCGGGGCCTGGGCGATGACCTGTGTCTCCTCCTTGAACCCCCCGAGTTTGAGCACGAGATCCACCGTGAGCCGGGCCAGATCGACGGTGAGGTTTGGCCGAACGGCGACCTCGAAGCCTGAGAGCTCTGCAGTCAGGGTGTAGCGCCCGTAGGAGACGTCGAACGCATACCGCCCGACCTCGTCCGTGTGGATGACCAGCGGTGCGCTCGCCTCGTGCGTCAGCGTGACGGTGACGCCTGGGAGCGGGAGGCCGGACGCATCCGAGATCTTCCCGTGGAGCCGGCCCAGAGGCGTCTGAGCCAACACCGGCGGCGCCGCGAGTAGCAGCATGACGAGCAGGATGAGGACTGGGCGTCTCATGGCGGCTCTAGGTCCAACGCCTGTGTGCGTGGAGTGATTATGAAGTCTTTCTCGACCGCGCGCCAGTCGAATGCATGGCTATTGGCGTGTCGCCAGCAGCAGCCACACCTCGGCGCGCATGTCCCACGCGCGGCCCCGGTAGTCGCCAAGCACGGCCGTCACCCTGAATCCAGCCTTCTCCACCCGGGCCACCATCTGTGGCAGCGGCAGCGTGCGGAACGTGAGCGAGAAGCGATGCCGCTCGGTACGTGCGCCCCGCTTCTCCACGTATTCCTGGTCGAAGATCGTGAGCTTGCGTCGCCGATCCTGTCGCACCGTCTCGATCAGGGTGACGTGCGCGGCGGACGAGCGAAGACGGCCCTTGAACCGGGTCTTGTTGGCGTACTCGTCCCACGCCGGAAGGTCCGGGACGAGATCCAGCCCGAACGTACCGCCGGGCCGGATCACGCGCGCCACCTCTGACAGGGTGGCCACGAGGTCCCGCTCCTTCGTCAGCGACTGTAGAATCCCATACGGCGCCATGACCGCCGAGAAGGCTCGGCCTTCGAACGGCAGGAAGCGGATGTCCCCCCGGACCAGATCGGGGCGCGAGGCGGCCGGCACCCGTCGGGCGCGCCGTCTCGCGTAGGCCAGCATGGGCTCGGACCGGTCGATCCCCACCACGGGGACGCCCGTCCGCGCGACCGGCACGATCACCCGCCCCGTTCCGCAGCCCAGTTCCAGCAGCAGCCCCCCTTCCCGGCGCGCAAAATCCTGCCAGAATCGCACATCCTGCCGCCCCATCGTCCGCGCGTTCTCCCAGTCATAGAACTGCGCGTATTCATCCCACCCGCACCAGCCGTCGGTCGTCGCCATGCTCGATCCTCGGTTCAGATTCCCCAGGTTCAGAGGCCCCGATGATACTATCTGCTCATGCTCGACGCCGCGCCCGATTCGCTCGAGCGCTGGCGCGACGACTTCTCCATCCTCTTCGACAACACGTTCGCCGAGCTCGACCGCGTGGTGCAGACGCTCGTGGATGTCGTGGGACGCAAGAGACTTCGGCGAGGTCACGTCATCGCGAGTCACGTAGGAGTTCATCAATGAGCACGCTCTGGAAGCATCGATACGCGCAGCGCACGCAGCGCATGACCAGCTCCGTCATCCGCGAGCTGTTGAAGCTCACGGCCCTGCCCGACATCATTTCGTTCGCCGGCGGACTGCCCGGCCCCGACCTGTTCCCGGTCGAGGAAATGAAGGAGGCGACCGAGACCGTCCTGGAAACGAAGGGACGGATTGCGCTGCAGTACAGCACGACGGAGGGCTTCCCGCCGCTGCGCGACATGATCGTGCGCCACATGGCGCGCTACGGCATCGTCGTGGACATCGACAACGTCCTGATCACGAGTGGCTCGCAGCAGGCGCTCGACCTGATCGGGAAGATCCTGATCAACCCGGGCGACAAGATTCTCGTGGAGAACCCGACCTACCTCGGGGCGCTCCAGGCGTTCAACATGTACGGCGCGGAGTTCGTGACCGTGCCGACCGACGATGACGGGATGGTGACGGACTGGCTGGAGGATGCGCTGCGCTGCGGGCCGAAGTTCATCTACGCGCTGCCCAACTTCCAGAACCCGTCGGGGGTCACGATGCCGTTCGACCGCCGGACGGCGCTCATCCGCGCGTCCGACCAGTACGGGATCCCGATCATCGAAGACGATCCCTACGGGCAGCTGCGGTACGAGGGCGAGCACATCAAGCCGCTGGTCGTCATCGACGCCGAGCACCTGCAGTGCGAGCACAATGGGAAGTACACCGGCAACGTCATCTATCTCAGCACCTTCAGCAAAACGCTCGCGCCCGGGCTGCGGATGGCCTGGATGGTCGCGCCCAAGGAAGTGATCAACCGGCTGGTGCAGGCCAAGCAGGGCACCGATCTGCAGAGCAGCACCTTCGACCAGATGGTGACGTTTGAGATGGGGCGCGGCGGGTTCATCGATCGCCACGTGCACCGGATCCGGGAGGTCTACGGCCACCGTCGGAACGTCATGCTCGCGGCGCTCGAGAAGGCGTTCCCGGATCCGTCGCTCGGTGTGCGCTGGACGCGCCCGCTGGGCGGCCTCTTCCTGTGGGCGTCGGTGCCGGAGTGGATGGACACGGCAGAGCTGCTGAAGGACGCGGTGAAGGAGAAGGTGGCCTTCGTCCCCGGCTCGCCGTTCTTCCCGGGCGGCGGCGGCCACAACACGATGCGGCTGAACTTCAGCAACGCCCGCGACGAGCAGATCGAGGAGGGGATTGCGCGCCTCAGCCGCGTGGTCATGCGCCAGTTCGAAGCCCGCAAGGAGACGGTGCCGGCGTAGGCAGAGGCGAGAAGGCGCGAAGGCGGAGAGGCGAAGGGCGGAACGGCGCGAAGGCGGAGGCGGGGGGCGGAACGGCGCGAAGGCGGAGAGGCGAAGGGCGGAAAGGCGGAGGGTGGGGAGGCGAGGGCGCGCGACCGGCGGCCCCCCGGCGGTGTGTCATCCGCCATTTGGTACAATGATGCGCGTATGAAGAGTCGTGTTGCCGTCTTGCGGGTGGATCCCTCAACCGTTCTCGAGTCGACCGAGCGGTTGTGTGAGCTGGCGGGAATGCGCGAGACGCTGTCGCCGCAGGCGCCCACGATCCTCAAGGACAACATCTCCTGGCACTTCCCGTTCCCAGGGGCCAACACGACGCCGTGGCAGCTCGAGGGCACGATCCGCGCGCTGCACGGCGCCGGCTACCGCGACCTGAGCTGCGTCCAGAACAAGACCGTCGTCACCGACGCGTTCAAGGGCGAGGACCTCAACCGGTACGTCCCGATCCTGTCGCGCTACGGCGTGCCGATTCTCTACAACTTCCGCGAACAGGACATGACGTGGATCCGCTACGAGCCGAAGGCGCGGATGCACGTCCTGCACAAGATCTTCCCCGAGGGGATTTACATCCCCGACTACTTTCCCGGCAAGAACATCGTCCACCTGCCAACGGTGAAGTGCCACATCTACACGACGACCACCGGCGCGATGAAGAACGCGTTCGGCGGCCTGCTGCATACGCACCGGCACTACACGCACTCGTGGATACACCGCACGCTGGTGGACCTGCTCGCGATTCAGAAAGAGATCCACCCGGGCGTGTTCGCCGTGATGGACGGCACGACGGCCGGCAATGGCCCGGGGCCGCGGACAATGTTCCCGGTGATCAAGAACCTGATGCTGGCCTCGGCCGACCAGGTCGCGATCGACGCGGTGGCCGCGAAGATGATGGGCTTCGACCCGATGAGCCTGGAGTACATCCGCGTGGCGCACGAGGACGGCCTGGGCGTGGGCGACCCGCGCGAGATCGAGATCGTCGGCGACGACGTCTCGAACGAATCGTGGGGCTTCCACGTGGGCGACAACCTGGCCAGCCTCGGCGGCGACCTGTTCTGGTTCTCGCCCTTGAAGGTATTCCAGAAACTGCTGTTCCACACGCCGCTCGTGCACCTGTTCGTCTTCGCGTCCGAGACCTATCACGACTACTACCGCTGGCCGGTGAAGGACCGCCGGACGTTCGAACGGTGGCGGCGCGACACCCCGTGGGGGAAGCTGTTCAAGGAGTACGAGGGGAATAAGGCTACCGGCTAACAGCTGAAAGTCCAGGGGCCAAGGGGAGGCTCAGGGATCAGGACAGACAGCAGCGCGCAACTGACAGGTGCAGGTACCGGTTGTCAGTGGCAGTGGCAGTGGCCAGTCTGTCAAGGGATCCCACAGCCGGCAGCGCAGGTGCATGTAGCCGCGACCGGAGACGACGATCGAGGGCAGGCGAAGTAGCGGGCAGCTGGCCGCCGACAGCGGCCAGCCAGCTGACGGCATTCCGCAGCTACCAGCCCGGCTGGAGCACGGCCAGGTGCAGCCGCCTCGCAGCGGCTGCCAACCGTTCGTCGTAGGTCACGAACGCGTCAGGCATGTCGCCCAGGGACAGCGCCGTGGCCAGATGCATGGCGTCCAGTGTCCGGAGTTCCCGCGGACCGACGGTTTCCGCCAGCCGCAACACGACCTCGTCCAGCTGCACGAGCGTGACCGCCTCGAACACGTGCGCCGCACGCGCCCGTACGCCGGGCGGAGCGGAGACCCGCTTCAGGGCACGCAGGCATTCCACCTCCGCAAGACGGCTCGAGACGAGGTCCGACCAATCCCTCAGCGCGTCCCGCAGGACGGCCGACTCCGCCTCCGGCAGGATGAGTTTGAGAATCGCGGACGAGTCCAGGTAGACAGGCAGCCAGCTCACGCGACGTCCTCGCGCAGTTCCTGGAGCGCCCGCTGAGCGCGAGCGCCAAGGTCTCCGGGTGAACACGTCGGTAACGGAGGCAGATCAACAGGACGCCGCGTCGCCGCCCGGGCCCGCCCGGACGCCACGAGCCGCTCGACGAGCGACGAGGGCTGCGGCAGCGGCGCCAGCACCGCGACGGGCCGGCCATGCGCGCTGACCTCCAGCGTTTCCCCAGCCATCACGCGGTCGAGATACACGCTCAGATTCTGTCGCAACTCGCGAACCCCGACACGACCCGCGCGTCCAGAGGCCTGTGTTCGTGGCGTCCTGGCCTTCATGTAGCACATGGTAGCACATTTGCAGATGGGCCAGGCCGGCCCGGGCGGCAGCGGTGGCTCATGCGCTGTGCTACAGTGCTCACCATGCCACCGGCACGGTCGTCCTTCTATCCCCGTGTATTCGCGTCGGTGACCGCCGTCGTGCTGGGCATCGCGGTCCTGCGGATCATGCAGCCGTTCGTCGGCCCGCTGCTCTGGGCGACGCTCCTCGCCTTCATGGTGTTCCCGCTGAACGTCAAACTGCGGGCCGCGTTCCGCGGCCGCGCGAGCCTGGCCGCGCTGCTGCTCACCCTCGCCTCCATCCTGATGCTCGTGGTGCCGGCCATCTTCCTCGGCGTGATATTCGGCCGGCAGGCGTCGGAGTTGGTCGGCCAGCTGCAGACGAGTGCCGCGCAGCATCAGATCCGGCGCCCGAGCGACGTGCTGCAGTTGCCCCAGGTCGATCGGCTCGTCCAATGGGTCGAGTCGTCGCTGCCCATCTCCTCGGATCAGATCCGCGACTCGCTGCTGTCGGCCGGCCAGCAGATCATCCAGTCGATCATCTCGTTGGGCGGGTCGCTGTTCGCCTCGGTCTTCGGGTTGATCGTCGCCATCATCCTGGCGCTCTTCCTGCTCTTCTTCTTCCTGCGTGACGGCGAGCGGATGGTGACGCGCGCGATGGTCGTGGTGCCGCTCGATGACCGAAGGAAGGCAAGCCTGCTTGCACACCTCGCCAGCGTCATCCGCGCGACCGTCCTCAGCTCGCTGGTCACCGCCCTGGTGCAGGGCACGCTCATTGGCATCGGCTTCGCCCTGGCCGGCCTGCCGTGGCCGATCGTCTTCGCCGTGCTCTCGATGGGCGCCGCGATGATCCCA
Source organism: Acidobacteriota bacterium (assembly GCA_025363775.1). GTDB lineage: Bacteria > Acidobacteriota > Vicinamibacteria > Vicinamibacterales > Fen-181 > FEN-299. The sequence goes on from JANYLG010000225.1 coordinate 12,450, forward strand.
TTCGTCGGCACCGCCGTCGTCTGGATACCGGCTGCCGTCTGGCTGCTGTTGACCGGGCACTGGGGCGCAGCGCTGTTCTTCGTGATCTGGGGCGCCGCCGTCGTCTCTTCGGCCGACAATGTTGTCCGGCCGCTGTTCATCTCGAGCCGCGCAAGGATCACGACGCTGCCGGTGTTCATTGGCCTGATCGGCGGCATCAGCGCCTTCGGCGCGATTGGCATCTTCCTGGGCCCTGTCGTGATTGCCCTGGTGCTCGCGCTCTTCGAGTTCGCGGAAGACGCGCTGAACGAGCAGAGAGCCGCAGAGCGTATTTTGTTCCCGTGATGCCCTTCCTCGACCTTCTTCCCGGCTCCGTCGTCCTGGGCCCGATGACCAAGGGCTCGAATCTTCCCTACCGGCGGCTCTGCGTAGAGCTGGGTGCGCGCGTGACCGTTGGCGAGATGACCGTCGCGCGGCGGCTGAAGCAGAAACGCCGCTCGGAGTTCGCGCTGATTCGCCGGGCGCCCGAGGAGCCGTGCTTCGGCGTGCAACTCGCCGGCAACAACCCGGACGAGATGGCCTGGGCGGCGGCGCTCGTCGCCTCACGGGGCGCGGACTTCGTCGACGTCAACCTCGGGTGCCCGATTGACTACTTCACCAGCAAGGGGCTGGGTGCCGCCCTCGGCCGCCAGCCAAAACGCGTGCAGCGCATCGTCGAGGAGATGGTTCGCGCGCTCGGCGGGGTCCCGGTTACCGTGAAGATCCGGCTGGGATGGAACAGCGATCACCTGAACTATCTCGACGTCGCGAAGGCTGCCGTGGACGGCGGCGCGGCGGCGGTCTTCGTGCATGGCCGGACGCGGGACGCGCGGTATCGGTTTGCGGCCGACTGGGATGCCGTGGGCGAAGTGGTGCGGGCGGTGGCGGTGCCGGTGATCGGCAACGGTGACCTGCTGTTTCCGCACGACGTCGAGGCCGCGCGGCAGCGCTCCGGCTGCGCCGCCGTGATGGTGGCACGCGGTGGGTTGATCAAGCCGTGGTTGTTCAGAGAGATGACGGAAGGCTACCGGGAGATGACGGCGGATGACCGGCTGGCGATCTACCGGCGCTATGTCGCGCTCGCGCTCGAGCACTGGGGGGACCACGACCGGGCGCGCGCCCAGGTCGCCGACTTTACGCGGTGGCACTTCGGGTTCTGGTGCCGCTACGCTCCTCGCCGGCCGGACGGGTCGTGGCCCGGCATGCAGGAACGCGAGGACCTGGCCTTCGCGGTGACGCCGCTCGAACGCCTACTGGCCCGCCAGGACCAGGCGGCGCACGCGTGGTTGACCGACCGCCTGCTGGCGAACGAACCGATCGATCCCGAGGCCGCTCCGCCGCCGTCGGACGAGGGCGTCGACGGCCGCAATAGCGTGCAGGTAGCGGGCTGATCTGAATACCGCCGAGTCGATCTGCCGGCTCTCGAATCTCCGGCAGGTGCGTGCACCTGCCCAATCGCCCCCGGGCTCGCGTGTCGGCGGGGGTCCCTTTCGGCGGCGTCGAGTCTAGCACCACATCGCGGATCCGTCGCGCGTCCGGGGGGGCAGGACTCCAGCGACCCTTCGCCTCGAACCCCTGAGCCTTCAGCCTTTTCCTACAGCCATTGCCGCCGGCGGAACCAGGCGAGCATCGCCACGGCCGTGACGACGCAGATCGCCCAGAAGATCGGGTAGCCCCACACCGATTCAAGTTCAGGGAAGTGCTTGAAGTTCATCCCGTAGACGCCCGCCAGGAACGTGAGCGGGATGAAGATCGTGCCGATGATCGTCAGCACCTTCATCACCTCATTGAGGCGCTGGCTCATCGCGCTCATGTAGGTTTCGGTCAGCCCCGTCGCGATCTCGCGGTAGGTCTCCACGATGTCGATGATCTGCACCGTGTGGTCGTACACGTCGCGCATGTAGGTGCGTGTCGTATCGCTCATGCACGCGTGCTGCTCGCGTTGCAGCGCGCTGATCACCTCGCGCATCGGCCAGACCGCACGCCGCATCAGCAGCATCTCGCGCTTGAGCGTGTGGATGTCCTGGATGACGGCCGGCGCCGGCCGCTGCAGCACCTCGGCCTCCACGTCCTCGAGGCGATCGCCATAGAACTCGAGGATCGGGAAGCAGTGATCGACGATCGCGTCGAGCATCGAGTGAACCAGGAAGCTGGCGTCGTGAAGGCGCAGGCGGGAACCGGCCGTCTGAATCCGCTGCCGGATATCGTCCCAGACGTCGCCCCGACTCTCCTGGAACGTCAGGACGGTGTGGTGGCCGAGGAAGATGCTGATCTGCTCGCTGCGAAGGTGACCCTCGCTCAGTTCCAACATGCGCGCGATGATGAACAGGCGCGCCTGGATTTGGCCGACGTCGTCGTAGGCCTCGACCTTCGGCCGGTGTGTGACGTGCAGCAAGTCCTCGACGGCCAGCGGGTGCAGGTGGTACTTCTCCGCCAGTCCCCGGATTGCCAGCATGTCCGCGAGTCCGTCCACGTTGATCCACCGCACGGTGGCCCAGTCCGGCCGGTGGGCGGCCAGGAAGGTCGGAACATCCTTCACCTCCACGACGCGGGCCTGCTCGGGCCCGTAGTCGATGCAGGTCATCGTCGCCGGTTCCTGGGCGCTCGGCATGCGCGCGAGGTCGGAGAGTTCGATGCCCGCCACGGCGCCAGGTTTCGATCGCTTTCGGAGCCGCGGCACGTTGAAGCGCGGCCGCAGGCTGCTTCGCTTCGAGCGGCGCCGCGGCGTGCCGGCGGCCGGTTCGCCGGTGGCCTCCGGCGTCCTGGCCGCCGACGGCATCTCGGCAGGACCTGCCGCGTGTTCGGGTCGCTGGGGATCGATGGTCATCGCCCTTACAATGCCATGATCCGGGCCAGTCTGGTAGGGGCCGGTTTGAAACCGATCCGGGCGGGGGAGAAGGCGGCGTGTTGTGTTCGTGATGCCGACGTGGCCGCCTTGTCGCCACATGCCGACGCGCTCGCGCACCCGGTTGATCCAGGGATTCGGCTGCAGGTTGTGGAACTTTCCCCCCTCCCAAACTGAATACCACCAGAGTGCGTCGAACCAGGAAGACGTGAGCGCAACCCTGACGATTGACCGGGTCCAGGATGACGAATTGCTGCGGCGCACCGTGGCTGGCGACGGGGAGGCGTTTGCTGCCCTGTACCGACGACGGCGGCCGGATGTGTTCCGGTTCACCCTGCATATGACGGCCGACCCAAGCGTGGCGGAGGACATTGTGCAGGATGTGTTCGTGGCGGTCATGCACGATGGCGGCCGGTTCGAGCCCGGTCGCTCGACCGTCGCCGCCTGGCTCTGCGGGATCGCGAGGAACCTGCTGCGGCAGCGGTTTGCGCGCGACCGCCGGCTGGAGCCGCTGGCCCACGACGAGGAAGCGCCGGAATCGG
>JANYLG010000211.1 GCA_025363775.1 Acidobacteriota bacterium
TGCAGCCGTTCGCTCACCAGTTGACGGCCGAAATACATCGGCACCGAATCGTCAAACACGATCGTTACCATCGAAAGCCCGAGCTTCGACAACGATCGCACTTCTTCCTTGTTCGGCAGGCCAAGCATCGCCCGCTCGATCGGATACGTGACGAGCTGCTCGATCTCGGTGGGCGGTAGCGCCGGCGCTTCAGTCACCACGACCACCTGGTTGTTCGTTAGATCCGGGAAGGCCTCGACCGGGATCGTGTATAGCGCGTAGCCGCCGATGCCGACGACCGCGAGCACACCGGCGAGCACGAGCCACGGGTACGCCAGCGCTGTGTCGATGATGCGGTTCAACATAGAGCGGTTACCCCCCTTGCTCGAGCGTGGCGCGGAGCAGCTGCGACTTCAGGATGAAGCTTCCGCGGACAACGACCGGCTCGCCTTCGTGGAGCCCCTGCAGAATCGGCGTGTTACCGTTCCTCGTCGCCGCGGTCTGCACCGGCCGCACAGCAAAGCGATCAGGGGCCGTACGAACGAACACCACATCCTGGCCATCCATCTGCTGAACGGCGTCCGACGGCACGATGACGATCCTGCGCGGGCTGCCTGCTGGAATCTCCGCCGTGGCGAGCATCTCCGGTCGAAGCACGTTCTTCGAGTTGCGCAGCACGATACGCACCTGCATCGTCCTCGTCTGCGGATCGAGAGCCTGACCGAGATTCGCGATCTTGCCTTCGAACTGCTGCTCCGCGACGCCTGCAACCGTCACGCGGACCGGTTGCCCGAGGCGCAGCGGTCCGAGCTGATCTTGTCGCACCGACGCGAGCATCCACACCTGCGAGAGATCGCCGATCACGAACGTATCGTCCCTCGTGTCGATCGCCTTGCCGGGCGTCACATTCTTCTCGAGGATGTATCCGTCGGCGGGAGCAATGATCGGTACTTCGTCTGCGTTCTCATCGCCAGGTGTCGGCTCCACAGCGACGTGCAGGTCATCTTCCATCAAGTGTTTGAGGCGATCCACTTCGGCTTGCGCGCGTCCCACTTCGGACTGCGCGGCCACGGCATCCTGCCGCGCCTGGTCAACTTGCTGCTGCGACGCGGCTTTCAGCTCGTACAATGTCCCCGTTCGCTCCAGGTTGCGTTGCGCAAGCGTCGTGGCGGCTTGCACGCGGGCGAGTTCCGCCTTTGCAGCGTGATACCGCGCGCTCGAGTCGCGGAGCTCGTCCGCGCGATAGCGCGCCACCACCGCTCCTTTGTGGACGAAGTCGCCAGCGCCGACGAGCACTGTGCCGACGACGCCGTGAGTACGGACACCGACACGCCACACGCAGTTGTCGGCGAGCGCGATGTGGCCAGAGACGCGAAGCACCTCGGGCTCGTCGGTCGTACTTGCGGGCTGCGTTTCGATCTGGCCTTGGGCCTGCGCCGCCGCAGAGAGAACAACCTCGGTCCGCGGGGCGGCTGGGCCGGACGATTCAGCCGGCGGCGGCGCCCGGCGCGTGCACGCCGCTGTTGTCGAGAGCAGAAGGATGAATACCGTCATGTGCTTCATCGGACGACCCCTTCCGCCGCTTCGAGGTTGACGATGCTCTGTTGGTAGTCCACCATGCCCTCGACCCAGGCCATTTCCGCGTCGAGCCGGGAGCGCTCCGCGTCGAGCAGACGAAGCAGGTCGCCACCGGTCTGAATGTAGACCGCCTGTGCAATCGACGAGATGGTCGCCGCGTGCTCGCGCATCCGCTGCAGCGTGCCGACCACTTCGGTCCGGCGAAGCGCATATTCCTGCGACGCCGCTCGGTAATCCGCGAGGACATCGAGCCGGGTCGCCGCGAGCAGTTGATCCTGCCGCCGCGATTCGGCTGCCGCTGTGGCGCGATTGCCGTTGTTCCGATCGAACAACGGCACCTTGATCGCGACCGCCGCGATTGCCGTATTCGCGGCCGACGACGCGTCCGGCAGCTGCGTCCGTTTGTATCCGTACGTCAGCGTGAGATCCGGGCGCGCGAGCACATCCTGCAGGCGCGCTACCGCGCGCGCTTCTTCCACCGCGGCGCGCGCGATCTTCATTTCTGGGCGTTGCGTGAGCACCTGTTCCGGCGCAACGGCCGCAGCGGCAGTGTTACCGGCATCAAGTGACTCGGTGAGCTGCAGCACACTGCCGCCGTCTTGTCCCATTTGCTTCAGCAGATCGGCCTGCGCACGTGACGCACGCAGAGTCGCAAGACTTGCCGCAATCGCGAGGCGCTCGCCTTCGAGTCGTACGCGCAGCACGTCCTGTTCGGCAATCGTCCCGACGCTCAGCTGTGCGTTGTTGTAGTCGACGATCTTCTGGAAGTTCTCGGCGGTGGCCTTCAGCAGGTCGCGCGCTTCCTGTGCCCCGCGTGCAGCCCAGTACGCGAGTTTGACGTCGCGCACGACGTGCGCACGCGTCAGCTCGTATTCGGCGCGTCTCCGCGTCACCGTTTGTTGGGCGGCATCGACCCGGCGGCCACGCTTGCCGAGCACGTCCAGCGGCTGCACAACATAGGCAAGCGTGTCGACATCGCGCCAGTACGTCTGGCCCGGTCGCAGGTTGTCGTTCTGGAACTGGAACTCCGGATTCGGCAACGCGCCTGCCTGCTGGCGCATCCCTTCGGCGGCTCCAATACGCTCCACTTCGGCCTTGAGCGACGCACGGCATTCCAGCGCCTTGTCGACGGCCTGCTGGAGGCTGAGCGCCTCCTGCGCCGCCGACGGCGTGGTCCCTATTTCAATCAGGACGAGCGCGAACCAGACGCTCCGCACGCTCCTACGAACCCACATAGACATCCCCCACTGCGTCGACGGATCAGTGATGCGCTAGCATCCGAACTACTTTAGCCGGACCTTCTGATTTGGCCGCCCAAGATCGGCATGATGGTACAAGCCGCAAAGACCAGAACGCGAGGAGTTCTGCTCTACAGGACGACATAAGTAATTGCGCATGTACGGCGGTTCTGATCTCATGACCGCATGCACAGACTTACGATTGCGGATGCCCCCGAGATCGTCCTGGGGCTGCAGGACGAGATTCGTCGATCCGGCGAGTCGCGGTACGACCACCGGTTGCACGGCGTGTTGTTGGTCGCGCAAGGCATGACCTGTCCGCAGGTAGCCGAGTTGTTGGGCGATGCGCCTCGGACCATCGAGTATTGGGTGCGCGGCTTCGAACACGCCGGCTTGGCGGCGCTGACCGAAGGAACCCGCGAGGGGCGCCCGCACCGTTTGACCGAAGCCCAACTGAAGGGCGTGGGGCGGGCGGTTCGGCGCCCGCCCGAGGCGGTCGGGTTGACCGGATTGTGGGATGGCAAGACATTGGCCGCGTTCATCGACCAGCGGTACGGCGTGCCGCTCGGCGTGCGCCAATGCCAAAGGCTGTTTCGCCAACTGGGTCTCCGCCTGCGGAAACCGCGGCCGCTCATCGCGCATGCCGACCCAGGGCTGCAGGCCGTACATAAAACAAACGCCGAGCCCTGATGGCCGACGCCTCGATCGACCTGTGGGCGATCGACGAGGTGCACGTCCAACAGCATGGCACCGCCTGCCGGATGTGGGTCCTGCCGGAGATCGTGGACCCGGTCCTGCTCCACGCGCCGACGCGCAAAGGCGTCGGCTATTTCGGCGCGGTCCGCTTGCGCGACGGCCTGCTGCTCGCCGTGCGCGAACCGGAACGGTTCAACGCGGTCACGTGCCATCAGTTTCTCAGGACCGTGTGGCGCGTGGCGGCGCCGAGCCGTCGACGCGTGGTCGTGATTGCCGACAATGTGTCGTACCACCACGCCCGGCTGCACGCCGCGTGGTGTGCGGACCGGGCGCCGCGCTTCCGTCTCGACTTTCTCCCGCCCGACAGTCCGGAGTTGAATCCGATCGAGCGGGTGTGGAAGCTCACGCGGCGACTGGCCTGTCACAATCGGTACTTCCCGACGCTCGACGTGCTCATCACGCGCGTCGAGCACCAGTGTGTTCCGTGGCGTCACGGCAGCGACGCCCTTCGGAAATTATGCGCAATTACTTAAGCCGTCCCGTCTAGAACGCCACCACCAGCCCGCCGCCGACCGCAAATGTCTTGGAGTGGCTCCCGTCGAACGAGAAGCCGCCGTTCCGGACATAGAAGCGAGCGTCGAATCGCAGCCCGTACGCCTTGACGAACCCGGTCGGCCTCGGTCGGAAGAAGTACTTCACGCCGGCGCCCGCGTGATACACCTGGCCGGACTCGAGGGCCAAATAGCCCGAGGCCGCGCTGGCCTGGCCGTGCAGCTCGCGCAGGTAGCCGGCCCCGACTTCGACGAAGGGGCGTGCCCTTCCACCCGCGAATCTGTAGCGTGAGAGGTAGGCCACCAGGCTCGCGTCGACGAAGAACTGCGAAACGGTCTCGCCAGGCGCGGTGAAGTCCGACGCGCCTTCGGTGTCGTTCGCCACGGTGAAGGCGATCGCCGGCCTGCTGTAGGTGAGCCCGCCCTCAACCGCGATCGCGCCTGTCACGTTGTAGCTCCCGCGCACGTCGATCCCGGGCGCGCTCCGGAATTTCCCGTTCGCGCTGAACCACCTGTACGCCGTTCCCGGGAGGTCGTTCGACGTCAGGTTCGCGTTTCTCGTGCCGAGCGAGGAGGGCGCGAGAAAGAACACCGAGGCGGTCAGCTCGAACGACCGTGCGCGGCCAGGCTGCCGCGCGGCGGGCGAAATGCGGGGCGCTGGCGCCTCCGCCCCGGCACGACTCTCCGCCGCGTCGGCCGGCCCCTGGGCCGACGCGCCATCGGCCAGCCCCATCACCATCACCACCGCCGCCAGCACGCATGCGATCCTCGTCTTCACTCGCGCCTCCTGTCCCACGCCGAGCGGGCCGTCGTCTACTTGGCCGTGACCTGCACCTCGAACGGCTGCGATCCTCCGCCCGACGGCACGACGATGAAGCCTTGGTAGAAGGTCACGCGGAAGTTGATATCCACCTCGGAAATGGTACTGTCGTCGAAAAAGCTGTCGAGGTCGGCGTCGTCGAGCGGCTCGACGCGGACGATGTACGGGCCAGGCGCGAGGCTCGAGATCGTGAAGTGGCCCTGCCGGTCCAGCGTGAAGTTGCCGACGAGCGCGCCGGTCGCCGGGTTGAACGCGACGACGTGAGCCCCGACAACGCCCTGGCCACCTTTCGTCACACGGCCGCTCAGGCTGCCGCTCGAACTCGAGAACCCGGTCTTCGGGTAGATCTCCGAGAGCCCGGCGATATCGTCGGCGCGCGGCGTCCGGTCGTTGATGTTGCCCGGGGAGAAGGCGATCGGGAACATCACCGCTTCGGCCGCGATCACCCGCCGCCCGCCGCCGGCCTGAAGCTGCGTTTCGCCGAGCGCCGAATGCCCGAGCCCGAACAGGTGGCCGGTCTCGTGCAGGATGATCGACTCGAGATCGAACTTGCCGGGCTCGCCGGCCGATGCCACCGACCACTGAAACGCCGAGTTGAAGAAGATGTCCGCCTCCAGGATCTCCCCGGTCGTGTCGTCGATCAGGTAGTTGGTGGTTCCGAGGACGCGCTCGAGGTCGGGCCGGCTGAGGAACCCCATCGTGTTCTGCCCGTCTTCCGCGTCGGGTTCTGCGAGGGTGAAACCGACGAACTGCGCGGACACGGCAGCCGTGGCCACGTTCTGCCACGTGGTGAACGCGCGCGCGGCCGCGTCGCGAAACTGCGAGGAGGTAACCCCGGTCGTGCCGCGGTCGGCGACGAAGTAGCGCACTGGCAGCCGGCTCCACTTCACCGGCGCCAGACGGCCGCCCACCTGCACGCCGTAGGTCTGATAGGCCGCCGCCGGCCAGCTCTGGCCCAGTGCCAGTATTGCCGACAGGATGATCACCGCGCGCCGCCTGATGCCTGTTCGCTGTTGCATGGTTCTCCTGATCGCGGGGGCCGGCGTCCAGCCGGCCGTAGGCTGGGACGAGCCGCGGCGCCCGTCCTACTGGTGCGTCACACCCTTGATCACCAGAGGCTCTCTCGTCGTGCGCCGCTCTCGTGCGCCCGTCGAGAGGGCCGACCTCACCGTCGCGCTGAACTCCGACAGGGAGACCGCGCGACGCGACGGGTCACCTCGCTGCACACTGACCGCCTGTCTCGAATCGGCCAGCAGCGCCGGCGGCATCACGGTCGCCTGGCCCGTGCGCGCGTCTCGCCGCACCCGGAACACGCCCTGCCCCAGGCCGAGCACGTATGGCAGCGCCGGCGGGCGGGCGCCGAGAAACAGCACCACCTCCTCGCCTGGTCGAAACGACGGCGCGCCGATCGTGACGCTGCGGTAGCGGCCCATCACCCCGCCGGGCACCTTGACGCTGACACGGCCCGTCATGTCGCCCTTGAACGTCTCGCTGACCTCGAGCGTAACAATTGTCTCGACGCGCCGCCGGCCGTCGACCCAGTCCGTCCGCACGTCAACGACGGTGCCGTGAACGATCGCGGCCGCGCCGCGCGCAATCTCACCGAGATCGCCGGGCAGAAGTACCGTCGCGCGGACCGCGGGCGCAAGTGCCACGACCACGGCGGCAACCAGGAGTATCCGGTTGTGTCCCATGATTCTCTTATACCACGACAGGAACGGAAGGGTTTGGTGAGGAGCGGTCGCCGCAGCGGGCGCGGGCGGTCTCGAGCACGATCTCGGCGGCCCGTCGGCTGGCGCCGCAACCGCCCAGTTTCGTCTTCACCTCGCGCAGGGCCGTGAGCGTCCACTGGCGAGTCCCGGCATCCGTCAGCAGCCGGACGGTCTCCTCGGCCACGGCGTCCGGCGTCAGGCCGTCCTGAATCAACTCCGGCGCGACCCGCTGCCCAGCCACGAGGTTGACCATGCCGAACGTGTCCAGGTGCACGAAGCGCTTGCCGATCGCGTAGGTGAGCGGAGCCACCCGGTAGACGATCACCATCGGACACTCGTGGATGGCGGCTTGCACGGTGGCGGTTCCCGACGCGGTGACGACGGCGTCCGCCGATGCGAGCACGTCGTCTGAGTGTCCTTCGACGACGATCACCGGGACGACCGCCGCGCGGAGAGGCGCGAGCAGTTCGTCGGCCAGTCCCGGCGCCCGCGCGAGAACGAACTGGACGCCCGGCACCCGGAGGGCGATGCGCGGCAGCGCCTCGACGAGCGTCGAGAGAATTTCGCGCACCTCGTTCGGACGGCTGCCGGGGAGCAGGGCGACCGTCGGCCGTCCTGTGTCGAGGCCCAACTCCCGCAGGAACGCGTCGCGCGGGCGCGTCGCCGACGCAAGCTCTACGAGCGGGTGACCGACGAATGTCACTGGTGTCCCGGCTGCCCGGTAGAACTCGGGTTCGAACGGGAAGATCACGAGGATGCGATCCGCGAGCGCGCGGAGCGTCCGCATCCGGCCGCCGCGCCACGCCCAGAGCTGCGGGGGAATGTAGTAGACGATCGGCACGCCGAGCCGACGGATTGCCGAGGCCAGTCGGAAGTTGAAATCGGGGAAGTCGATCGCCACGAACACGTCAGGACGATGTTCGCGCGCGGCCCTGACCAGCCGTCGGTACATGTCCAGCGATCGCGGCAGGACCCGAACCGCCTCGACCAGGCCGGTGACGGTGAGGCCGCGGTAGTCGCCGAGCAGCGACGCCCCAGCCGCCTTCAACCGGTCGCCGCCGAACCCCGTGACGCGCACGTCGGGATCGAGCGATCGCAAGTGGTCGACGAGCGCACTCGCGTAGAGGTCGCCGGAAGGCTCGCCGCAGGAGATGAAGACGCTGGCCATCTACGGTCGCCTGGCGGTGGTCCGCCCATCCGCCGGGTCCTTCCGCTTGAAGTCGGCGGTCGTCAGGTCGAGGTCCGACAGGCGGACGACCTCGACGCGCTTGAACCCGACGCGCGCGAGCTGATTGAGGAACGCGGCGGAGTTGCCCACGAGAACGACCGAGAGCCGGTCGGGCTGGACGTACCTGACCGCGACGCGCGCGATATCGTCCACGCTCACTGCGTTGACGCGCTGGCGGAACGTCTGCAACTCCTTGATCGGCAGGTCGTAGAACAGGACGTCCAGGATCTGGGTCGCGATGTCGTTCGGCGTCTCGATCGTCAGCGGAAAGTTCCCGGTGAGGTACGCCTTGGCATCCGCCAGTTCCCCGTCGTTCACGCCGTCACGCCGCAGCCTGGAGAACTCGTTGACCATGAGGCGCAGCACTTCGCCCGTGGCTTCGGAACGGGTGTTGGTCCGCGCCTCGAACTCGCCGGATCTCTTCAACGTCTCGGCGTCGGCCGAGACGCCGTAGGTCAGGCCGCGTTCGGTGCGCAGGACCCGGTGCAGCCGGTTCGCGCCTTCTCCGCCGAGGATCCTGATGGCCAGGTCCACGGCCATGTAGTCGTCGTCCTTGCGCGGGATCCCGATCTGTCCCATCCGGATCTCGGTCTGCACGGCGTCCGGCTTGTCCACCACGACGACGCGCTGCGTGGGCTTCGGCGGCTCGACGACCCGATCCGCGGGAATCTCCTGGCGCGCCCAGTCACCGAAAGCCCCGGTGACGGCGGCCATCGCTTCGTCGATGGTCAGGTCGCCCACCACCGCGAGGATGCAGTTGTTCGGGGCGTAGTAACGGCGGTGGAATTCCACGAGGTCGTCGCGCGTGAGTGTCTCAACGGACGCGGGCGTGCCGTTCCCCGGGAAGCCGTACGGGTGGAAGCCGTAGACCAGCCGGTCGAACACGACGCTCGCCACGTAGACCGGGTCCTGGTAGCTGACCCTGAGGGCCGCCACGACCTGCTGCCGCTGCCGGTCCACTTCTTCCTGCGCAAACGCCGGGCGGCGAACGACGTCGGCCAGCAGGTTCATGCCGAGGCCGAGGCCGTCTTTCATAATCGTGACGTTGGCGTACGACAGGTCGCGGCCCACGCCCGTCTTCAGATCGCCGCCCGCAGAATCGATCGTGTCGGCCACCTGCTGCGCCGTACGGGTGGTCGTGCCCTGGTCGAGGAGCGTCGCCACCATCGAGGCGACCCCGAACTTCCCCGCCGGGTCCTGCGCCACGCCGGCACGCACGATCATCCTCAGGCTCACTGCCGGCTGCTCGTTGTGCACGACGACGGCGATCGTCATGCCGTTCGGGAGCGTCTTCGCCTCGTAGGGCGGGAACTTCACCTCGCGCGCGGCCAGCGGCCGCGGCGGCGAGCTCGACGGCCACTTGGCGGCCTGCCCGGACAGCAGTGAGGGCCAGAGCCATGCCACGAGGCTGGCGGCGAGGACGGGGCGGAACACGCGCGTGTGCATGCGGGTTTCCGTGCGGTGCGAGTCGCGCCGCTACTGCTGCGCCTGACCGGGCAGAATGGTCAGCACGGTCCGGTTCTCCGGCGTGAAGTACGTCCGCGCGACGCGCTGCACGTCGGCCGCGGTCGTGTTCATGAAGATGTCGAACTCGCCGTCGGCGGTCGAGACATCTCCCTGGTGAATGACGATCGCGTGCGCGAGCTGCATCGCCTTCTGCTGGTTCGATTCGCGCCCGATGATGTAGTCGCGCGCGAACTGGTTCTTCACCCGATGCAGTTCGTGCTCGGTGACCGGCTGATTGCGCAAGCGGTCCAACTCGGCGATCAACGCCTTCTCCGCCTCCTCGGGGCTGCGACCCGGCTGGACGATCGCCACGGCGAAGAACAGGTTCGGGTGCTCGAGGATGTCCCCGCGCCCGAAGGCGGTCAGCGCCAGGCCCCTGTCGTAGACGAGCGCGCGGTAGATCCGCGAGCTCTGACCGTCGGACAGCACTTTCGAGGCGATGTGCAGCGGGTAGGAGTCGGGGTGGCCGTCGAACGTCACGTGATACGCCACCACGACCACCGGCAACGGCCAGTTCCGCGTCAGCGACACCCGGCGTTCCTGCTTCTGTTCGGGCTCCGTCGGATGTTCGCGCGAGATCGTCCGTTCAGACCCGGGCACGGCCCCGAGGTACCTGGTCATCAGCGCCATCGCTTGCTTCGGGTCGAAATCGCCGACGAGCGCGATCGTCGCATTGCCGGGCACGTAGAAGGTGCGGTAGAAATCCCTCACGTCTTCGACCGACGCCGCGTCGAGATCTGCCATGCTGCCGAGCGTGGTGTGCTTGTAGGGATGGACCGTGAAGGCCTGGTCGTAGATGACTTCCGGGAGACTGCCGTACGGCTGGTTGTCCACCCGCATCCGGCGCTCTTCCTTCACCACCTGGCGCTCGCGCTCGAACGTGTGCGTGTCGATGCGCAGCGACGCCATCCGGTCCGCCTCGAGCCACAGAATCAGCGGGAGATACTGGGCCGGCACCGTTTCCCAGAACACCGTGACATCGTCGGTCGTGTAGGCGTTGACCCGGCCGCCCACACCGGAAATCATCGAGGAGTGTGCGTCCGGCTGCACATTCTTCGAGCCCTGGAACATGAGGTGCTCGAACAAGTGCGCAAAACCGGTTCGGCCCGGCTGCTCGTCCTTCGACCCCACGTGATACCAGATCTGCGTGTGGACAATCGGCGTCGAGTGATCCTCGAGCAGCACGATCGTCAGCCCGTTCGGCAGCTTCGCCACCTCGGCGTTCATCTTCTGCGGCCGGACGGCCGCAGAGGCCGGAAGGAATGCCACCAGCAGGCACGACACGGCCAGGACGCCGGGGAGCGTGACACGAAAGGCGCGCATCCGAGGATTATGGCACATTGCCCTGACGCGCCCCCCCGCCCGGCCGGCCCGGACGCCGTGTCCTGAATGTGGTATGGGTCTTTGGTCTGACCGCTGTCACCGAAGGCGCAGGGCCGTGGCTTCTACCCGCGGCCGACAAGCAGGCCCGCAGCCTCCGCCGCAACGTCGTCGACGCACGCGTCGATCTGCGCCTGGCGTGTGCGGAAGCTGAGCACGCACACGCGGCCGAGGAAGCGACCGTCAACCGTGCAGCCCGTGAGCATGACGCGGCCCCTCGCCGTCACCCGCTCGAGCAACGCGCTCGTCGCCCCGTTCTCCTCCTCCATCGTCGCGCCCGGCCACGTGAGGTGGAACGCGAACAGCGACAACTGTGGAGGCGCCACCATCATCACGCCCGGGAGCGCGCCGATCCGGGCGGCGGCCTGAACCGCGAGCACCCGTTTCTCGGTCAGCGCGGCACGGAACCGGGCCGCACCGAACAGCTTCAGGCACAGCCAGATCCGCAACCCCGGAAATCCCCGTGAGAGATCGGGCCCGTACTGGCTCGGGTCGTAGAACTCCTCGGGGTCCGGCGTGCCGGGCAGGTATCCTGCCGACATCCCGTGGACGGCGCGAAGCGCCGCGCCGTCCCTCACCAGAAGCGCACCCGTGCCATACGGCAGGAACAGTCCTTTGTGCGGGTCGAGCGTCAACGAATCCGCCCGCGAGAGGGCCGGCAGCAGCGGCCTCAGGTCCTCGCAGATGTGGAAGAACGCGCCGTACGCGCCATCCACGTGATGCCACAGCCCTTCGGTGGCGCAGAGATCGGCAATCTGGTCCAGCGGATCGACGGCGCCCGTGTTGGTGGTGCCCGCAGACGAAGCGACCATGAACGGGCTGAGGCCCGCCGCGCGATCAGCCCGAACCGCCACTCCCAGCGCATCCACGCGCATGCGGAAGTCAGCATCCACCGGGATGTGGCGGACACGGTCCTCGAAGATGCCTGCGAGTCGGGCGGCTTTCACCACCGAATGGTGCACGTGCGTCGATGTGTAGAGCACGCCTGGGCGGACATCGCGGCCCAGGTGGCGTTCGCGCGCGCAGAGGATCGCGTTGAACGCAGCCATCGAACCGCCGGTCGTGAGCAGGCCGCGGGTCGATCCCGGGAACCCCATCCACGTCCGGAACCACTCCAGCACGTTGGCTTCGATCTGGACGAGCGCCGGCGCGGCCAGCCAGACGCCGGTGTAGCGGTTCGTGGCCGCGCTGATGAAGTCGGCCACCGCTGCGGGGAACAGCCCGCCCCCGGGGATGTATGCCAGGTAGCCGGGCGAGGGCGTCGTGAACGAGCGGGGGATCCACTCGTCGAAGAGCGGCCCGAGCACGTCGGCGGCCGGCCTCCCGCGTTCCGGCGCCGATTCGCGGAGCGAGCGGCACAAGTCCTCTGCCGCCACGTCCCCGCGTACGGGCTGGCGGCCGATCCCGGCGACGTGCTCGACGATGCGGCCCAGCACATCGTCGCCGAGAGCCCGCATCTCATCGGCCGTCATCTCCAGGCTGGCAGGATCATCACTCGCCAGCAGCATCAGATCCGCGCTGTCCGACATCAGCCTCACCATCCTCTCGAACCCAAACCCGATCTTCTCGAGCAGGTGCAACGACCGAACGTCCCATGGCTCGCCAGCGACCCCTTGCCGAGGTAGGCGACCGCATCATCGATCGTCCTGACGCCTCGATCGCCGATGTAGCGATGAAACGACTCGTCGTTCAAGCTGTTTCAAGGACCTGCATGGGTGTGTCACGTCTCTGGGGGGAACGGGACGAACCAGGGCACGACGTCGTGATCATCTGCTGGATGGAAGCCGGCTGCAAGGGCGAGGCGCGACCAACGCCGCCAGGCCGACTGTCGCCAGCGCGTCCCGCCGCCCTACTCGGGCCGGGTGAGATATTGTTCGAGGGCTGCGAGGCGGGCTTCGAGAAGGTGGAGGGACTTCTTCAACTCGGGCAGGCGACGGAAGACGGACGAGGCCTTCAGCCAGTCGCGGTTGGGAATGGCGGGATAGCCGGAGACCACGGTCCCCGCTTCGACCGAGTTCGGGATACCCGTCTGGGCCGACGCGGTCACACGGTCACCAATCTCCAGGTGCCCGGCGACGCCGACCTGCCCGGCCAGCACGACGTCGTTGCCGATGGTCGCGCTGCCGGCAATGCCGACCTGGGCACAGAGGAGCGTGTTCCGGCCGACCCGGACGCCGTGCGCCACCTGGACGAGATTGTCGATCTTCGCCCCGGCGCAGACGCGCGTCTCCCCGACCGCCGGGCGGTCGATGGTCGAGTTCGCGCCCACCTCCACATCGTCCTCGATCACGACCAGCCCCGGTTGCGGGACCTTCTCGTACGTTCCGTCCTCGCGTTTGGCGAAGCCAAAGCCATCGCTGCCGATGACGGCGCCGTCCTGCACGACGACGCGACGGCCGAGGATGCAGCCCTCCCGGATCGACACGCCCGCATGCAGGCGGCACCCGTCGCCGATCGTCGCGCCTCGCCCGATCGACACGTGCGGGCCGATCACCACATCGCGGCCAATCGTCACGTCGTCGTCGATCGAGACGAAGGCCGCGATCGACGCGCCCTCGCCCACCACGGCACTCGGGGCCACTGCGGAGAGCGGGTGGATGCCGGGCGGAGGTGCGATGGTGCGTGTCAGGAGCCCGACGGCGCGCGCAAATGCCAGGTAGGGATTGCGCGAGCGCAGCATCGCGCACCGCGCGGCCGGCGCCTCCTCGGACACGATCACGGCCGAGGCGCGGGTTGTCTCCAGCGCAGCGGCGTACCGGGGATTTGAGAGGAAGGTGAGGTCGCCCGGACCCGCCTGCTCGATGGCGGCCACCCGCTGGATATCGCCGTCTCCGTCTCCCTCGAGACGACAGCCAAGACGCTCGGACAGCTCGCGGAGTTTCAAGGTGAGCCGGAGTATATCACGCGGTTTCGACGGCAGTTCTTTCGAAAAAGCGCGCGAGGCGCGCGAGCCCGAGCTGGTCCGCGATGGCACGCACGCGAGGCGTCCGCTCAGCCGCAGGAAGCCGCTCGAGCCCGGCCAGTTCGGCGAGGAGCGCGTTCGACTGCAGATCCCATTCCACACGGTCCAGCCCCCGGCGCGCACCGCGAATCGCGAGAAAGTGCCCGATAACACGGAAGGTGAAGTAATAGCCCACCACGTTCGGACCGGGGAGAGGCACCAGGAGGAGCGAGAACAGGAGCCCAATTGCGTCCAGGGCCAGCCACCGACGGTGACGGTCTGAATCGACACGCAGGTTCCCGCGGATGATCGCCATGGCGCGGGGGTCATCGAGACCCGAGGGAACGAAGGCGCGGACTCGCTGCTGTCCCCGCAACCGCCAGAGCAGCCGCTGTTCCGCGACACTCTCGGACACCCGGCGAAGGCTCCGGATGCGAAGGCGCGACCAGAATCCACCGCGTTCGCACGAAGCCGCACCGCCCGCCCTGAAGCGGTCCTGCTCGCGTTCCGCGGCGGCAATCACGGCGCTGAATGCCCCGTGCAGCCGCCTCCAGATCCCGCTCGACGCCTCGGCGTGAGGCACCGCAGATTCCTCGGCCGATTCGCAATAGAGCTCGTAACGCTCCGGCCCGGTCGGCAGCAGGTACACATCCATCATGGGTACGATAACACGCGGTATGATGGGATGATCGGGCCACATCACTCGCGTGGACAACCTCACCCATTCCCTGCTCGCTCTCACGCTGGCCAACGCCGGGCTTCGCCGCGCGGGCCGGGGTGCAACCGTCGCGCTGCTGATCGGGTCGAATATCCCCGACATCGAGATCGTGACGGCGCTGACGGGAGGCCGCGTCGGGTACCTCGCGGCCCACCGCGGGCCCACGCACGGGCTCCTCGGCCTGATCCTCGGACTTGCCACCGGGGCGATCGTCTGGCTGGTGCTGCGCGCGCGTGGCCGCAGCGAGTCGTCGGCCTCGCTGGTGTCGCTCGTCGGCGTGGCCACGATCGGCGTCGTCGGCCACATCGCGATGGACTTTGCGACCAGCTACGGGACGCGTATCCTCAGCCCATTCCGGAATACGTGGTACGGCGTGGACTGGATGCCGATCGTCGACATCTACCTGTGGGTGGTGCTGGCCGCCTGTCTCGTCGGCGGCCTGGCACGCCCCGCGATCCGCGCGCGCCTCGCCATCGTCGCGCTCCTGCTGACCGGGGGTGACTACGCGCTGCGCGCGGGTGCCCACGCCGCGGCACTGCGCCAGGCGGTGGCGATCGAGGCTCGGCCAGGGGTGGCGCGCGAGGCAGGCAGCAGCGTCTTCCGCTACCTGAACTCGAACCCTCCGGCGGCTCTCCCGGCGGCTCTGCCCACCTGGTTCTCGCCATTCCGCTGGCGCGTCATCATGCGCGTGCCCGGCGGCTTCGAGGTGAGGGAGATCAACCTGCTCAGTGAGGGGCACGATGCCGACGCGGTGGCTTTTCCCGACGAGAGCGGCGCGATCGTCGAGCGGGCTGCCACCGCGCCCCTCGCCCGGGTGTTCCTCGACTTCTCACGGTTTCCGGCGGCGGAAACGATGAAGCACCACGATGGGGACGTCACCGTGCACTGGTACGATCTGCGATTCTCGGAGCGTCGGACGGACATGGCCGACGGCCGGCATCACACGAGCCCTTTTGCCGTCTGGGTCAGGCTCTCACCGACTGGCGCCATCAAAGGCCAGGGACTGGGACCGGGCTGACAATGCCACGCCTTGGCGCACACATGTCGATCGCAGGCGGACTCCCGCTCGCCGCGGAGCGCGCCGCCGTCCACGGCTGCGACGCGCTCCAGATCTTCAGCAAGTCGTCGAATCAATGGCGGGCGAGACCGCTGCCGCCCGAGGAGATCGCCGCCTTCCGCGACAAGGTCGAGCAGGCGGAGATCCGCCCCGTCGTGGCTCACGCCAGCTACCTGATCAACCTCGGCACGCCGGATCCGGTGCTCCGCGACCGATCGATCCTCGCGTTTGGCGAGGAGCTCGACCGGGCCGAAGCGCTTGGCCTCATGGGCGTCGTCGTCCACCCGGGGTATTACACGAGCGGCACGCAAGACGAAGGGATACGCCTCGTGGCCGATGCCGTTCGGCGGGCGCTGAAGCCGCGTCGGCGCGGGCGGGCGCTGGTCATCCTCGAACACACCGCGGGGCAGGGCACCTCGCTCGGCTGGCGCTTCGAACAACTGGCGCGGATAATCGAGCACCTCGAAGGCCACCCGCGGGTGGCCGTGTGCCTCGACACCTGTCACCTCTGGGCCGCGGGCTACGACGTGCAGACGGACGTCGGGTATCGGGAGACGTTTGCCTCGTTCGAACGAGCGGTGGGATTGGACCGGCTGCGCGTCTTCCACCTGAACGACTCGAAGAAGCCGCTGGGCAGCCGGCGCGACAGGCACGATCACATCGGGAAAGGCGCGATCGGGGTCGAGGCCTTCCGCCGCCTGCTGAACGACGCCAGGTTCCGGGACCTGCCCATGCTGCTGGAGACACCGAAGACGGAGGGAACACGGGCCACGCTGGTCGAGGTTGATCCGCTGGACGCCAAGAATCTCGCCACGCTGAGGACGTTGATGGCGGGGCGACGCAGGGCGCGGGGCTGAAGACCCGCCTACGTCCCTTCCGAGAACACCTCGGCCTGGAACTTGAAGATCGTGGCGCCCGTCCGCCATGCGTCCGGGCGCAAGCCGGCCTTGAGGCAGGTGTGCGACAGGAACATATCGCGGTCCCAGTGATGCTCGATGGCGACCTGCGGCAGGAGCAATCCCTTTCGGCACCCGTCCTGGAGGATCAGGCCGTCCCGACCCACTTCGATCTCCGACAGGTCGTTGACCTTGCGGATCGGCGTGAGCACCGAGATCTCGACCGTAAGATCCGGGAACTCGGAGGCGGAGAGCGTCGGAAATCTCGGATCCTCGGTCGCAGCTGCGACCGCGCAGTGCCCCACCACCTCGTCGAGCCGTTTCTCGGATCCCGGATAGCCGATGCAACCGCGCAGTTCGCGATGGACGTGAAGCGTCACGAACGCGCCCGCGTGATGCTGGGGGTCCTCGAGGCGAACCAGAGGCGGAGGCGCCGACCCGGTCAGGCGCGCCACGATCGTCTCGCGGGCGAACCGAAGCAGCGCCTGGCGCTCGAATGGCGTCAACACGTCAGCCCCCTTCTCAGTCCTTCGATGCACACATTCGATGCACACAGACGTCGACGTCTTTGTGCCCTCAGGACTGAGTGCTGAGCGAGCACAAGCGGCCACGTGCCCCGAAAGCCAATCGTGGCCGTCATTGCAAGTCGAAGTACTCAGAAAACGCCGAACGCGGCGGCCATGTATCCGACCACGGCCGTCTTGTTCCCCGACACGTCACCGGAATCCGCGTAGCGCAGTACCCGCCCGGCGCGCGCGCCGAGCGACCGGGCGGCGCGCATCACGGCGACGATCGGACCACCCCCGCAGGCGTGGTCTGGCTTCGCCCGGAGCGCGGCCAGCAGTCCCTCGGGATCGAACTGATCGACGCAGTCGATCACTTCCCGATCCGCCGCCGCCGCCGCCCTCGCCTCGAGATAGTGCGAGAGGTCGCTGCTGGCCACCAGCAGAGCCCGCCGACCCTCCAGCGCCGCCGCGAGGCCGTCGCCGAGCGACAGGATCGTGTCTTCCGACTGGTAGCCCATCAGCAGCGGCACGATCGGCGTCGTGGGCAGGACCCGACGCAGGAATGGCAACTGCATCTCGAGGGAGTGCTCGGACCGGTGCGCCGTCACGTCCTCATGCACAACGGGCGTCGCCTCACGGATGGCCACGGCGACGTCCTCGGCGATCGGAATCGGCCCGAGCGGCGTGTCGAACGCGCCGCTCGGGTAGAGCGCCACACCGTCGAACCCGACACGGTGTGATGGTCCCACGAGGACCACCACGTCGAACGGGCCACCCTGCACTGCGCGGTAGGCCCAGGCGGCAACCGGCCCCGAGTACATCAACCCGGCGTGCGGCGCGACGAGACCGAGCACGGTCTCGGCCGCTGGCGTGTCCGAAACCTCGGAGAGGAACCGGTCGACTTCTGCGGCGAGCACCGCGGGCCTGCCTGGATACCAGGACCCGGCAACGGCCTCCGGTCGAAGAGGTTGGAGGGACATGGTACGGAGCATCGTAGCACCGTTGCTCCCCCGTGTTAGCATCACTCATGCTCGATGATTTGACCGTGGGCGACGTGGAGCGCATCGCGGCGCTCGCGCGCCTGGCGCTCACCGACAAGGAGAAGGCCCTCTACGCGCGACAGTTGACGCGCATCCTCGAGTACGCGCGCCTGGTGGGAGAACTCGACACCCGCGAGGTGCTTCCCACGTCGTCGATCCTCAATGAGACTCCGATCGAACGTCCCGACACCGTGCGGCCCTCGCTCGAGCGCGAGGCCGCGCTGGCCAACGCTCCGGACGCGGCGTCGGGGCTCTTCCGGGTGCCCAGGATGCTGGGAGAGGCGTGAGCTGCTGAGATGACCGGCCGCGACATCCGTGACGGCGTGGCAAGACGCGAGCTGTCGGCCACCGAGGTGTGCCGGTCGTGCCTCGCGCGCGTCGAGCAACTCGACGGTACGCTGCGCGCGTTCGTCACAGTGGATGTTGACGGTGCGCTTGCCGCGGCCGCGGCGATCGACAACCGCCCCCGGACGGCCGACCGCCTGCCGCTCGCCGGGATCCCGGTCGCGATCAAGGACAACCTGTGCACGAGCGGCCTCCGCACGACGGCCGGTTCCCGCATTCTCGAGAGGTTCGTGCCGCCCTACGACGCGACCGTTGTCTCGCGGTTGCGCGCCGCCGGGGCGGTGGTGATCGGGAAGACGAACTGCGACGAGTTCGCGATGGGATCGTCCACCGAGCACTCCGCGTATGGCCCGTCCTGCAACCCGTGGTCGCACGACCGGGCACCCGGCGGCTCGAGCGGTGGCTCGGCCGTGGCGGTCTCGGCGGGGTTCGTACCGCTGGCACTCGGGTCCGACACCGGCGGATCCATCCGCCAGCCCGCCGCCTTCTGCGGCGTGCTCGGCCTCAAACCGACCTACGGCCGCGTTTCCCGCTACGGCCTGATCGCGTTCGCCTCGTCGCTCGATCAGGTGGGGCCCTTGTCCCGGACGGCCTTCGACGCGGCTCTGGCCCTGGGCGTGATCGCGGGAGCCGATTCGTCAGACGCCACGTGCTCGAGTCGCCCGGTGCCCCGGTACGAAGACGCGCTCGGCGGCGACGTCCGCGGCCTGCGGGTCGGAGTGCCACGAGCCGTGCTGGAAACCGGAGTCGATACGGAAGTTCTCGACGCCTTCGAGCAAGGCCTCGACGTGCTGCGCCAGCGCGGGGCAACCGTCTCTGACACCGCGCTCCCACACGCGAAATACGGCATCCCTGTCTACTACCTCGTGGCCACCGCCGAGGCGAGCGCCAACCTGGCTCGCTACGACGGCGTTCGGTACGGCTCCCGCGTCTCGGCAGAGAGCCTGGCTGGCATGTACGAGCAGACGCGGGACGCAGGCTTCGGCGCAGAGGTGAAGCGGCGCATCATGCTCGGCACCTACGCTCTCAGCGCCGGATACTACGACGCATACTACGGGAGAGCGCAGCAGGGCCGCACGTTGATCCGACGGGATTTCGAACAGGCCTTCGCGCACGTGGACGTCGTCGCGCTCCCTACGACACCTGGCGCGGCATTCCGCCTCGGCGAACGCCTGGACGACCCGCTGCAGATGTACCTCGCCGACGTCTTCACGGTCGGCGCTCCGCTCGCTGGCCTTCCTGCGATCTCGATTCCGTGCGGGTTCACTGCCGGTCGGCTGCCCGTCGGTCTTCAGTTGATTGGCAGGAGTTTCGACGAGGGATTGCTGCTGAGGACGGCGGACGCCTTCGAGCGCGACACCGGTTGGTGGAAGTCCGAGCCGGTACTGTAGCGCGGCGCGTGAACCCGGCCCTGCATGCCTATCGAACGAGCGCTACCGGTCTGCGCGTCGCCTTCGCCAGCAACCAGATCACGAACACCAGGGCCGCAAGCGGCAGCAACGGCAGCGCCAGGAGGAACAGTCCGCCAAGAACGGCTGTCCCGAACGCCAGCACCGCCAGGATCCCGAGCACGGGCAGGAGGACCAAGCCCAGAAGGCCGCCGGCCAGCCGGAGCGGAAACAACAGGATTCCCAGAACCAGCCGCAGCGGCAGCAGGACGAGCAGCAGGACCCACTTGATCAGGAAGAGTGCGACGCCAAAGACGGCGAACAACAGCAGCACCGTCAGCACCAGTCCGCTAAGCGCCAGCATCCCGAACATCTCAGCCTCCCTAGCCGCGGGCTGTTGGCCCGCTACCAGATCCTACGTGCGGCCGAGACGGAAGGTTTCAGGAAGCGACGTAGCCGGAACCGGCCAGCTGATCGGACGGGCCACGCGGCGCATTCGGCGGCAGATAGACGCTGGGCGCGCCGATCGTTTCGTCCAGGCTCTTGACCGTCTTCGACTTGCTGGTCGGCCTGAACTTGGTCCAGTCGAGCGCCAGGCAGAATCCTATCATCAGGACGAGCAGGAACGCGACGATGCCGCCGATACCGGCGACGGCACCGAAGACGAGGTTCCAGAGCTCGGCGAGCGTCACCGGTCCTCTCCGTCCGGGTCCGGCCGGACGGCGGGTATGTCGAAGATGACCAGGCCCTGCCGCACCTCTTCCATGGCCACCCGTTCGGGCTTGCGCGGTTGATCGGCGGACGGTTCCGCCGTCGGGTCGGCCATTCCGGCCAGGCGTGAACGCGCGCCCCGCCGCAACTGCTTGGCACGCAGCGCCGCCACGTCCACGAAAAGGAAACGGCTCTCGGGAGGAGGAACCTTCACGACCGGCTGGGCCGGCGCGGCAGTCTCCTCAGGCTGATTGTCGGGTGTGAGATTCTCTTCTACCACAATCGTTCAGGGTAGCTCGAAGGGCACAGGATCTGCAAGCCAATTCAGCGGGCGACTGACAGCCGACAGCGGGCAGCCCGTCACGGCCGCTTGCTGTCGGCTGCCCCCGCTCGTTCGGCCGGCTGGCCACGTCCGGCTGACCGCTGCCTGCTGCCAGCTGACCGCTCGCAGCGGTCAATCGCTGACCTTTACCTGGATCTGCTTCGGCTTGGCTTCCTCCCGAAGCGGCAGCCGAATCGTCAGCACGCCTACCTTGTAGTCGGCGCTGACCTTCCCGGTGTCCACGGTGGGCGGCAGTGAGAACGACCGTGTGAAGGTGCCATAGGCCCGCTCGATGCGGTGGCAGTTCTCGTCGCGCACCTCGCCGTCCATCTTCTTATCGCCGCTGATGGTCAACGTGTTGTTCTCCACCGTCAGCTGAATGTCCTCGCGCCGCATGTCGGGCAATTCAGCCTTGATCACCAGTTCCTGGTTGCCGCTGTCGTAGATATCGACGGGCGGAATCCACGCCCCGCGCCGCATCACGTCGTCGTCGGCGCCTCGACGGCCGTAGATCCCTCCGAGCAGGCGCCCCATCCGGTCCTGCATGTCGGACATCTCCCGGAACGGATCCCAACGAACAATCGACATATTCTGCCTCCTTGATTGTCAGTCCCCGGAACCCCGGGGGCCCACAGCCTGGTGATTCATGCCGGCGGGGTTGAGCGGACGGCTGCTGCGTCGTTCCGGCAGCTTCGTTCCCCGCGCAGAAATCAATATACGTTCTAAGTGAGTGGTTGTCAAGCATACTATATGAGTGTCTACTTATCATCTCATAATAACAGCCGTCCCCCTGGTACAAACGGGCGACCAGCCGGATCGCCCCTGGTACAAGACGGGCGACCAGCGGTCGCCCCTACTGGTCACCTGCCGCTGTCGCTGATATGCTTCGAAGCGGCTCGTCGAGTCGCGCAAACGGGCGTAGCCGCTGGAGTTTTCACATGCAGGACGTCATCATTCACGAAGTCGGCCCTCGTGACGGGTTGCAGATCGAAAAGACGACGGTCCCGACCGAGCAGAAGATCGCGTGGATCGAGTCGCTGATCCGGTCGGGCGTCGATATCGTGCAGATCGGGTCGTTCGTCCATCAGCAGAAGGTGCCGCAGATGGCGGACACCGACGCGCTGTTCGCGTACTTCACCCGGCCGGAGCACAAGCCCTCACACACGCGCCTGTCCGGGCTCGTCCTCAACGAGAAGGGGATGGACCGCGGCTTCATCTGCGGCGTGGACTACTTCTGCATGGGCGTGTCGGCGTCGGACACGCACAGCCGCAAGAACACCGGCATGAGCACGGTTGAGGCAGCGGACCGGATTGTCGCGATGGCCAAGACCGCGCGCGAGGCTGGCGCCACGGTGCAGGTGTCGGTCCAGTCGGCCTTCGGCTGCGGGTTCGAGGGCGCGGTGCCGGAATCTCGCGTCCTCGAGATCGTCAAGCGGTTCGTGGACGCCGGCCTGCTGACGATCAGTCTGGCGGACACCGCCGGCCACGCCGTTCCGGCGCAGGTGGAACGGATGTTCACCTCGGTACTGCGCCTCGCCCCGGGCATCCACTGCGCGTGCCACCTGCACGACACGTACGGCTTCGGCCTCGCGAACGCGTTCGCGGCGCTGCGCGCCGGCGTCACGTACTTCGAGTCGGCGTTCGCGGGCCTCGGCGGCTGTCCGTTCACCGCCGTCACGGGCGGGAACCTCTGCACGGAGGACTTCGTGCACATGCTGCAGCGGATGGATCACCGGCCCGACATCCGGCTCGACGTGTTAATCGAACTGGCCAGGGATGCGGCGCGCTTCTTCGGGCGCGACATGGCCGGTCGGCTGTGGAAGACGGGGCCGGTCCCGACGATCGAGAGGCAATCATGAAACTCCTTGACGGTATCAGGGTACTGGACCTGACCAATGTCCTCGCCGGCCCGTTTGCGACGCTGCACCTCGCGCTGGCTGGCGCCGAAGTGATCAAGATCGAGAATCCCGAGGGCGGCGACCTGGCCAGGAAACTCGGCAACGTGCCGGAACTGAACCAGCAGGGAATGGGCACGTCGTTCCTGGCGCAGAACACCAACAAGAAGTCGCTGACACTGAACCTGAAGGAAGAGGACGCGAAGGAGATCTTCCGGAAGCTCGTCGCGACGGCCGACGTGCTGGTCGAGAACTTCCGGCCGGGCGTGCTGGCGCGCCTCGGGTTCCCGTGGGAGAGGCTCCACGAGATGAACCCCCGGCTGATCTACTGTGCGATCTCCGGGTTCGGCCAGTCCGGGCCAGACGCGGAGAAGCCGGCGTACGACCAGATCATCCAGGGGCTGAGCGGCGTGATGGCCATCAACGGCGATGAGCGGCTCAACCCGCTTCGCGCCGGCTTCCCGGTGTGCGACACCGTGGGCGGACTGAACGCCGCGTTCGCCATCATGGGCGCGCTCTACTACCGGGAGCACACGGGACGCGGCCAGGCCATTGACGTCGCGATGATCGACTCGATCATGCCGCTGCTCGGCTGGGTGGCGGCCAACTGGCTGGTCGGCGGGAAGCCGCCGCAGTTGCTGGGGAACGACAACATGACGGCCGCACCGTCGGGGTCGTTCAAGACGCGCGACGGATACATCAACATCGCGGCCAACGAGCAGAAGCAGTGGGAGAATCTCTGCGCTGTGCTGGACCTGTCGGAACTGAAGACCGACGAGCGGTTCCAGAAGCGCGACGTGCGGAAAGAGAATCGCCAGGCGCTGACGCCGCTCATCGAGGCCAGGCTCACACAAGAGCCAACCAGCTACTGGGTGGAGAAACTGAACGCGAAGGGGATCCCGTCGGGGAACATCCTCACGCTGCAGGCGGCGCTCGCCCAGCCGCAGCTCGAGCACCGCGGGACGATCCAGACGATCGAGGAACCGGGCATCGGGCCGCTCAAGCTCTTCAACCTCACGGCGAAGTTCTCGGAGACGCCCGGCAGCCTCGACACACCGCCGCCGCGGCTGTCGGCACACACCTCCGGGATTCTCCAGCAACTGGGCTACACCGAGGCCCAGGTCGCGTCGTTCAAGGAACGAAAGGTCGTGTAGCGATCAGCCGTTCCAGGCGTCGGTCGGAGATCCGGGCGGATGCCGCCCGGCAGGCCTCTCCGATCATGTCGCGGGTCAACACCCCGGCGTCGGTCACGACGAGGGTCACCCAGTCGATCGGCACCCGCTCGAAGCAAGGATGGCGAACGATGACGCCGGGTGGCGGGGTGTTCCAGATCTCGGCCGGATCGTGCCCGGGGATCCGCAGCAGGCGGGCCACGCGCGCGTCAACGAACTTGTCGCGCGTGGCCGCCACGTAGACGGGCACACCGATCATCGACGCCGTGGCCGCGAGCATTCCCGTTCCCGACTTGTTCACCACGCAGTCGGGCGTGACGGCGTCGGCGCCGACCAGCACCAGGTCGGCCCGCGCCGCCTCCCGCCAGAGCACCTCGCCGATCGCCGCATCGGTGTAGAACTCCACGGGGATCCCGTCCTTCGCCAGCGCCTCGGCGAGGCGGCGCCCCTCGCAGGCCGGCCGCCCCTCCGCGCACGTCACCGCCACGCCGTAGCGCGCATGCATCGCGCGAAGACATCCCACCACCGACCCGCTGAACGACCAGGTCGTCACGCGTAGCGGCGATCCGTCTCCCGGCCCGAGGGCCTCGGCGGCCGTCCGGGCCAGCGCGGCCCCCGCGCGGCGCCACCGCTGCTCGAACCGCTCCAGCGACCCTCGCTCGTCGTGTTCACCGAGCGCCGCCAGCGCGGCGTTCCAGAAGGAGGCCATCGCGGGCTGCGCGTCGCCCACCGCCCTGGCCAGCCGCCACAGTTCCTCCGAATCCTCGCCGGCCGCCCCGTGCAGCACCCGGACCGCTCGCGGCAGCAGTTCCGAAGCGCCCGAGCGACTGTCGGCAGCGAGAGCGTCGATGGCGGCCCGTGTGTCCGGGTTCATGGTGACGCGATTGTACCCGCAGCGCGCTGGCGAGTGACGGGACGAATGTGCGAAGATGGAATCGTTGCTGCAAGGGAACCGATGCACGACTTCCATCGCATTCTGCTGTCGTCCGAGGTGCGCGACCTGACCGACGAGGTCGGTCGCCTCTTCGAGGATCTCGAGCGCAACTCGGGCGCGACCCGCCGGGCGCCGGCCGACCTTTGGACCCCCGTGCTCGACGTCCAGGACACCGGTGAGGCGCTCGAGGTGGTGGTCGATCTGCCGGGCGTCGCCGCCCAGAGCGTGCGCGTGCTCCTCAAGAACGGCATGCTCGTCGTGGCGGGCGAAAAGGCGTCGCCCTATCCGGCCGAGCGCGGCGACGCGACGTTCCACCTCGTCGAACGGGGCTTCGGCCGCTTCGCGCGGGCGGTCCGGCTCGACGGCGCCTTCGACGGGGGCCGCACCCGCGCCATCCTCGAGGGCGGCGAACTCCGCGTGATCGTCCCGAGAGTGGACGAGCGGCGCGGGCAGGAAATCCACGTCCCGATCGTCGGCGCATGAACATCCTCTTCATTGGCGACGTATTCGGGCGCCCCGGCCGGGACATCGTGCGGAAGGGGCTCCGCCCGCTCGTGAATCACTACGCGATCGACCTCGTGGTGGCCAACGTCGAAAACGCGGCAGGCGGATTCGGGATCACGCGCGAGATCGGCGACAGTCTGGCCTCGTGCGGCGTGGACGTCATGACGTCCGGCAATCACGTCTGGGACAAGAAGGAAGCGCTCGACTACGTCGCCGCGGAACCCCGCCTCCTGCGCCCCGCCAACTACCCGGCCGGCGCTCCGGGGCGCGGATCCATCCTGGCGCGGACCGACGACGGCCGGAGCGTCGGCGTCGTCAACCTGATGGGCCGCGTGTTCATGAACCCGCTCGACGATCCCTTCAAAGGGGCCCTGCGCGAGATCGAGTTGTTCGCCGGCCGGACGCGCGTGATCCTCGTCGATTTCCACGCCGAGGCCACGTCCGAGAAAATCGCGATGGGCTGGCACCTCGATGGTCGCGTCACCGCGGTGGTCGGCACGCACACCCACGTGCAGACCGCCGACGAGCGCGTGTTGCCGGGCGGCACGGCGTACATCACGGACGTCGGGATGACTGGCCCGCACGATTCCATTATCGGCACCGAGCGTGAGCCCGCGCTGGCGCGCTTCCTGACCGGCATGCCCTCACGCTTCGAACCCGCCACCGGGAATCCCCGCCTCCACGGCGTGGTGGTTGCCGTGGACGAGGCGACCGGCAAGGCCACTTCGATCACCCGCCTCGACTGCACCCCCGAGAACCTCGAGCGAATGGACGCCAAAACGACGATAGAATAGTCGTCGCGTCCATGAACGATCTCTTCGATCTCCCGTTCGAGCCGCCAGAGTCCCCGACCCCCGATCCGCCGCTGCCCGTCAGGGCCGAGCCGGTTCGCCGGGTGTGGACCGTCACGGACCTGACCGCCGCCATCCGCGACCTGCTCGAGACCCGGTTCACCGAGATCTGGGTCGAAGGCGAGCTCTCCAACTGCCGCCTCTGGAACACGGGCCACCTCTACTTCACCATCAAGGACGCCAACGCGCAGATCAAGGCGGTGATGTTCCGGTCGGCCATGCGGGCGCTACGCTTCAAGCCCGAGGACGGCCTGCAGGTCGTGGCGCGCGGACGCGTGAGCGTCTACGACCCGAAGGGCGAATACCAACTGGTCTGCGAGCACATGGAGCCGCAGGGCGCCGGCGCGCTGCAAGTCGCCTTCGAGCAACTGAAGAAACGTCTCTCGGCCGAAGGTCTGTTCGCACCTGAACGCAAGCGCAGCCTGCCCGCGCTCCCCCGCAAGATCGGGATCGTCACCTCGCTCGACGGCGCGGCCATCCGCGACATCATCAAGGTGATTTCGCGGCGCCACCCGAACGTGCATCTCGTGATCCGGCCATCCCGCGTCCAGGGTGAAGGGGCCGCGGCCGACATCGCCCGCGGCCTGGCGGCGATCGTCAAGGTCCCCGGGGTGGACGTGGTCATCGTCGCGCGGGGCGGCGGCTCGATCGAAGACCTGTGGGCGTTCAACGAGGAAGTGGTGGCGCGGGCCATTGCTCAGGCGGGGGTCCCGGTCATCTCCGCCGTTGGCCACGAAACAGACTTCACGATCGCCGACTTCGTCGCCGACCTCAGGGCGCCGACCCCGTCGGCCGCGGCGGAAGTGGTGGTGGCCGGCAAGGACGAATTCCGCTCCCGCATCGACGGACTGGCGGACCGGGCCGCCGCGGCGGCCAGGCGGCGCGTCGAGCGGCTCCGCGCGTGGACGCATCGCCTGTCGGGCAGGCCTGGTCTGGCCGGATGGCCCGGTCGCCTCGCGCTCCGCGGTCGGCACATCGCAGAACTGACCCACCAGCTTGGACGGACTGGGCGCGGGCTGGTCGCCAGACGCGAGCGCCGGTATCATGAGCTGCGCCTCGCGCTCGACACCTATGATCTGAGGCGCCAGATCGGCGTCGTCCGCACGCGCCTGATGCGGGTCGATGCCACGCTGCGGGCTGCGACCCTGCGCGCGCACCACGGCGCCGAAGGCAGGTTCCGCGGCCAGGCCGCGCGTCTCGAGAGCCTGAGCCCGCTGGCCGTCCTCGGTCGCGGCTACGCCGTGTGCTGGGACGATGCGCGCACCCGCATCATTCGCGACGCGGACTCGGTGCACGACGGCGAGGCCGTCCGGGTCACGCTTCACCGCGGCGAACTGGAGTGCCGCGTCGAACGCAAACGGTAACGACAACGCGACGCATCCCATGGACACCACCATCAAGGATTTCGAAGCCGCGATCGCCGAGCTCGAAGGGATCGTCAAGAAGCTGGAGGAAGGCGACCTGCCGCTCGAGAAGTCGCTCGAGCTGTACGAGCGGGGCGTCCAGCTCTCCCGCTTCTGCCATGCGCGGCTCGAGGAAGCCGAGCGGCGCATCGAGGTGCTCGACGAACGCGGTGAGCTGAAACCCGCGTCCGCCGCGCTGGCAAACGTGCGGGCCGACGACGACCCGCGCGCCGCGGGCAGCCCGGACCGCGCCGACCGGGAGAAGCCGCGGTGACGGCCGCGATCCTGCCACTCGGGGACTACCTTCGCTCACACGGCCAGCGCGTGGATGACGCGCTGGAGCGATTTCTGCCCGCTCCGCCGGTGTGCCCCACCCCGGTCAGCGACGCGATGCGCTACAGCCTCTTCGCCGGCGGCAAGCGGTTCCGGCCGCTGCTCGTCCTGGCGGCCGCAGAGGCGGTGGCCGCCCACGCGCCGCTGCAGCAACCGCCCGATCACGCCATCAGCCCGGACGACGTCTGGCGCCTCGCGCTGCCGGCGGCGTGCGCGATCGAGATGATCCACACGTACTCGTTGATCCACGACGACCTTCCAGCGATGGACGACGACACGCTTCGACGCGGGCGGCCGACGCTGCACGTCGTGCATGGCGAGGGCATGGCGATCCTCGCGGGCGACGGCCTGCTGACGGAAGCGTTCGCCCTGCTGGCGCGGGAGCCAGCCGATGGGCGCCCCGCCGTTCTGCTGCGGAGGATGCGCACGATCTTTGAGATTGCCACGGCGGCTGGCGCGCTCGGCATGGTGGGCGGCCAGGCCATCGATCTCGAGGCCGCGGAGGCTGCCGGGCGCGAGGGACGCAACCCGGATTTCGGGATGGACGCCCTGCAGCGAATGCACGCGACCAAGACGGGCGCCCTGATCCGGGCATCGGCGGTGTCGGGCGCGATCATGGCCGGCGGCACCGAGGCGGCCGTCGAGGCGATCGCCGAGTACGCGGTCCACCTGGGGCTCGCGTTCCAGATCGTGGATGACATTCTCGACGTGGAAGGCGCGACCGAGGACCTCGGGAAGACCGCCGGCAAGGACGCAGCGGCCGGCAAGCCGACCTACCCGGCGCTGGTCGGACTGGAGCGCTCGCGCCAGCTGGCGCAGCAGGCGTTCGACGACGGGCTGCGCGCGCTCGAACGGGTCGGGATCGTTCCCGGGCGGTTGCATGAGATCGCCGGGTGGGTGGTCACACGGAAGAAGTAGCCAGAAGTCGGAGTTCGAGAGATAGAAGACAGCATAATGGCGACGCCACGCACCCGGCTCGACGTGCTCCTGACGGAGCGAGGGCTCGCGCCCTCCCGTGAACGGGCTCGGGCCGTGATTCTTGCGGGACAGGTGACCGTCAACGGCCAGGTGGTGTCGAAGGCAGGGACGGCGATCGCCGCCGATGCGCGCGTCGAGCTCGTGCGACCGGATCATCCCTACGTCGGCCGGGGCGGCCTGAAGCTGGCGCACGCGCTGGACACCTTCCACATCAGAGTCGAGGGGCGCGAGGCGCTGGACATCGGCGCATCCACGGGCGGGTTCACCGACGTCCTGCTCCGGCGAGGCGCCGTGCGCGTCGTCGCGCTGGACGTCGGCCACGGGCAACTCGACTGGCGGCTGCGGAACGATCCGCGTGTGGTCGTGATCGAGGGCCGAAACGCGCGCTACCTGTCGCCGCAGGACCTGCCCGGCCCGGTCGATCTCGTGGTCATCGACGTCTCGTTCATCTCGCTGACGCAGATCCTGCCACAGGTTCCCGCGTTGCTCCGCGGTGCGGCGGATGTCGTCGCCCTCGTGAAGCCGCAGTTCGAGGCGGGACGCGGCGAGGTCGGGAAGAAAGGCATCGTGCGCGACCCGGACGTGCATGCGAGGGTCATCGAACAGGTGGCCGCCGCCGCGGAGCGTGTCGGCCTGTCGCGGGTCGGAATGACGCCATCTCCGATCACCGGGGCGGAAGGGAACCAGGAATTTCTGC
>JANYLG010000011.1 GCA_025363775.1 Acidobacteriota bacterium
TCTTGAAAACCGTGGCCCACGCGACGGCTGAGCCGATCCAGTTCACCCAACGCGACCCTCTCGAGGCGCCCATCGCGACCAGCAAGGATGGCGATGCGATCCGGATCCCCAACGAGACAACTGGCGGCGATGTTCAGCTTCGCTCCAGGGAACCAGCGGGGGTGTTCGGGAGATGAGGCCGGATCGAGGACGGCGGTGGGTGGCTTCTGGAAGACAATTTCGAGCTCACGGCAGATCCGCCCCCAGAAGTCCGCCCTTCGGCTCACCGACCAGGCGTGCAGGGCCTCGTAGGAGGCCATCCCCAACTCGGACATCCACCGTCCCAGGTTGGAGCCGCGGACCTCATCCGAGGTAGGGATCCAGGCCGGAGCCGGTCCTCTCTCGGCACTCCATGCCCGGTAGTTCCACTGAAAGATCTTCTGATGAACCGAGAAAGGATGGGAAGGGCGAAGCAGCTCGCGGCTGATTCGCCCCCACCTCTGGACGGGGTCGGTCTCCGCCGCCAACAGACCTAGCCGATAAACCAGGTCCCGCGCCGCCTCCGGAGCGAGCCCGGCTTCGACCAAGGCGTGGGCCTCGATCAGAGGGTCGAGGCTCTGCTCTTCTGCCATCGGACGGACCTAAGCCGGCACCCAGGCCAGATCGAGGATGGTATGTGTCGGATGCTCCATGTTGAAGACCGCCTTGATCTTCATCCCGATCCTGGGCTGACCTTCCTTCAGGTAGGACATCATCTTCGTGCACACCCCTTCGAGAGAGACGGAGATCAGCGGACAGGGGGTGGTGAGCTTGAAGCCCGCGCCGGGGTACAGGATCTCCGTATGGGTGTAGATCTCCCCCACCGTGGGAGCTTCGACCCACACCGACGGGCTCAGACAGTCGGGACAGTGGGTACGCGGAGGCAGGAAGATCCGCTGTTCCTCGCAGGAGGCGTTCCCGCAACGGGTGCCCAGGAGTTTCCCTTCGCGAAGGCCTGCAAAGAAGGGAGACAGGCCTCCGTAGGTGTGAATGTGAAAATAGTTCTTGACGTTCTTGATCACCACGGGCTGGGCGCTCAAGAGCTCGCAGCCGGGTTGCGTCAATTCGATGCTCATCGTTCTTGCTCTCCCTCAGAGGCGGTGACCGCCGGATCTCGAGTGACGGAATTCCTCAGGGCCCTGTCTCTTAGACTTTCTCCAGGATGGCCATGGTCACATGGCTTCCCGTCCCCGCGTGGCTGATCGCGGCCCCGCGCCTGGCGTTCTTCACCTGCAGGTTCTCGAAGTCAGCCGGCTTGGTCTTGCCGTAACGCTCCCACATCCTGGGATCGGCGTGGAACTTGGCCCACTTCTGCTGCAGTTGCCAGAAGATCTCGTTGATCTGGAAGATTCCGGTGGCGCCGACGGCGTGCATCGATCCGATCAACCCGCCAGACAGATTGGTCGGAAGCTTTCCGCCGTGGTAACACTCGCCGCTGTCGATGAACTCCCTCCCCCGTCCGTAGGGACGCAGGCCGATGTCCTCATAGGTCTGGATATCGCTGATCGTGAAGGCGTCGTGTGTCTCCAGGATGTCCAGGTCCTCGACCGGATTCTTGATACCGGCCATGTGATAGGCCAGATACGCGGCCATGCGCGCGGCCAGGAAGGAACTAAAGCCGGGCCAGTCGTGCTGGTAGTTCTTGTACAAGTCTTCGGGCTCGTGGGGCAGGCGCAAGACCTCCATTGGCCTGCGGTCCGCGGTGCGCAGGGTATGGGTGCCGGAGCAGATGGCCGTGAGCCGGATCGGTTGATCGGTGATGGTGTACGCCGTCTCCTCGTCGGCCAGGATGAGGACCGCGGCGCCGGTTGACATCACGCAACACTCGAGAAAACTCAAGGGATCGGAGACGAGGGTGTTCTCGAGCACGTCCTCCACGGTGATGCGCATCGGATTCTGGGAGAAGGGGGAGGAGACGGCATACCCATGGTTCTTGACCGCGATCTTGGCCAGGGTCTCCCGCGGCACCTTGTGCTCATACTGATAGCGCTGGGCCATGAGGGCGTAGTAGGCGGTGTACATCCAGCCCAGTTCGGACTCGAAGTTCTTGCAGGCGGCGCTGGCGATGTAGGCATTTCCCTGCCTGGTCGGCACTTCGTCCATCCGCTCAAAACCGACCACCGGGACGCAGTTGGCGTACCCCGAGGCAACCGCAAGGGCTCCGGCAAGCACGCTGTGCCCGCCGGTGGCGCCCCCAGTCTTGACCTCGATGTTGCCCAGCGGATCGAACCCGAGGGCATCGTGGATCTTGGACGCGGCGAGAAGCTGATCTCCGAAATGGTCGGCGAACTGCGAGTAGACGCAGAAGTTGACCATGCGCTTGAGTTCAGACAACGAGACCTTGAGGTCGTTTTCCAGGGCCGCCATGCTGAAGGCTTCGATGCAGAGTTCCTCGGTCGTCTTTTCGGGGTACTTCTTGCGGAAATCGGTCTGACCGGCGGCGACGATGTAGACCGGTTTCTCGAACTTGGGAATGCGCAGATTGCCGGGACCAAGTTTGATCATGCTCGTCTCACCTCTCTGCTTCTCATGATTCTCGGCTGGAAGCGAATATAACCGCAGAGCATAGCAGAATCGATCATCTCAGGACCGTGCCAGCCTGATGGCGAAGGGTGCTGAGGGACAGCCGCCCTACTTCCTTCCCTTTCTGGGTTCCGGCGGCTTCGGCGCGGCCTTGACGATCTCGAGTGTCCCGTTCTTCTGCAACGTCTCGAGCGCCGCGTAGACCAGATCGAGGTCGACGTCCTGGGCATCCGGCGACAGAAGATACGCGTACTTCGTGTCGTTGCTGCCAACGACCAGGTTTCCGCACTCGGCGCGCACCCCGTTGTAGATGTCGAGGATGCTGCGCGTGCCGTCGACGAAGTTCGTCACCTCGGTGGAGGCCATGCCCGGCAGACGGCGCGGCGCAGGAGCGCCAGGCGCGCCCTGTCCCTGTCCCTGGCCCTGTCCCTGGCCGCCGCGGCCGCCACCACGCCCGCCGCCGCCCTGTCCCTCGCGCTTCTGCGCTTCCTCCGAGTAGACCTTGAACAGGCGTCGGGGAATCAGCTGTGAGTACTCGCGCTCCTTCTCAGTGAGCAAGGCCGGCACGCTCTTCACGCCGAGCGCGGCCGCCCGTTCGGCGTACACCGATTCCAGAAGCTTCGCGTTCGCGTCCCGCGAGGATTCGAGGGTTCCGACCAACCGCTTCACGCTCGACGCCACGTCCGGCTCCTTCGCGATCCTGAGCACCGACTCGATCGCTCCCCTGGCCCGGTTGAACGCGCCCGTCACCTTGGTCTGCGCAGCCTTGTGCCGGTCGGACAGCTTCGCCGCGTCCTCTCCGAGGAGCCTGGCCGACTGCCGCGTGACCTCGGCAATCCATTTCTCGCCGTTCACAGCCGCCTCCCAGGCGAGATCGCGGGCCTGGGCCGAACCGGCGTTCGCGAGGTAGTACGCGGCGGAGGCGGCCATGAACCCGACACGCTTCAGCTCGGTCGGGTCCACGTAGGCGAAGCGGTCTTCGCTGCTGTGGTAGAAATTGTCCGGCCAGTAGTTGAACTGCATGGCCGGCACCCCCCCGTTGTTGAAGACGGAGTGATCGCTGCCCGACGTAATCGCCGCGACCGGAGCGAGCCGGTAGTTGAACTGCGCGTTCTGGCCCTGCTGCGTCCGGATCTCTGTCTGGTCGACGAACTGCAGGAGGCTCGCGACGAGGTCGTTCAGATAGCTGGGCCTCGAGTCCGGCGTCATCTTCATGCGCAGGTACGTGTCGGTGGTCTTCGGGTTGGCGCCGGTCATGTCGAAATTGAGCGCGGCCAGCAGCGTGTCCTGCAGTTCAGGGTGCTTGAACATGTAGGCGCTGGACCCGGAGATCTCCGGGACCCAGAGGAACCGGATCGTCCTCTTCGGCGGCGGCAGGTCGCCGTCCTTGATCAGGCGCGCCAGCGTGCGGCCGACTTCGAGAATGGTGGCCACGCCGGTGCAGTTGTCGTTCGCGCCGGGCGTCGCGATCGTCTCGAACGCATGCGCGACGAGAATCAGGTCGCCGGCGGCCGGATCCGTGCCGGGGATCGACGCGGAGACCACGTTCATCTTCCCGGGATACATGCGCGCCCGGACGTGGGCGCGCATCACCACTTTCTGCCCGCGATCGAGCAGGTTGCGCAGGGCCAGGAACTGACGCAACGACAGCGCGAATCCAAACCCCTCGCGGTCGGCGGCTGGAGAAATGCTGGCCCACCCGATCTGGTCGAGCGTCGCTCCAGGCGCGTTCCCGGTCACGCCGGGGCTGCCCGTGCCCAGCGCCCCGACGGCGCCGCGCTGCGCGGCGAGGGTGAACAGCGCGCCGATCGATCCGCTGCCGAGAACAATCTTCCCCTTCACGTCCTTGCCGGCGTAATCGGCTTCGCGACCCTGGCCGACATACACGACCTCGGTTTCGACGTCCGTGTTCCGGCTGCCGGGCGCCAGCGCGGTCGGCACCATCGTGATGCTCGCGATTTTCTCCTTCGTCGGCTGGACGAGCCACAGGTCGCCCTCTTCCGCATCCCACGTGTCGCGCGTCGGAAAGAAGTCCACCTGCACGGCTGACAGGCCGTACTGCCTGGCCATGCTCTGGATGTAGGTGGTCTCGAAGAACTGGTTCTGGTATTCCTCCGCCTGGCGATCGCGGTTGGCGGCAAGCAACTGGACGTGAAGCTGGGCCTGCTCGCCGGACACCTCGTTGAGGATCGGGGTGCGAATAGACGCGGGCACCAGGCACCGATCGACCAGAGACGGCGGTGTCTGAGCGCCAAGGCGGATGACGAGCGGGAGCGCGACGAGCAACAGCAGCAGGAGGAGGAGGACGGGGAACCGGCGCGACGGGCGTGCGGGCATGAATCTCCTTGTCGGGATGGAGGCTGGTGCCAGATCAGATACCGAAGCAGGGGCCGAGCGCAAGGAGAAAGTCCCCTGCTGCCACGCCGCGGCCCGCCGGCCGGCCGAAAGAAATCGGAACGGGCACGGACGGTTCGGCTACACTGGCAGCGAGGTCACCCATCACCCGTCGATTCAAAGTCATCCTCGCGTTCGCGCTCGTCTACGTCTTCTGGGGTTCCACGTACCTCGGTATCCGAGTCGCCGTCGAGCGCATTCCGCCCATCCTCCTCGCCGGCGTGCGGTTCACGGTTGCCGGGTGGCTGTTACTGGCATTCTGCGGGTTGACGGGTCGGCGCGTCGCCGTCAACCGCCGGCAGTTCGCGCAACTCGCGTTCCTCGGCTTCATCCTGCTCGGCGTGTCGAACGCGATGCTCGCGTGGTCGGAGCTCTATGTCCCGACCGGACTCGCCGCGCTGGTCGTCGCGGTCGTCCCTATTTGGTTTCTCCTCGTCGAACGGTTCATCCTCCCGACGGGCGACCGCGTGACCGCATCGGGTGTCGGCGGCGTGGCGCTGGGCGCGCTCGGCGTCGCGGTCCTGCTCTGGCCGAAGGTCAGCGCCAGCGAGACACTGGGGTGGATGCAACTGGTGGCGTGCGCGGTCCTGCTGGCGTCCTCGTTCTGCTGGGCGTTCGGCTCGGTGCTCTCGCGCCGGTGGAAGGTGAGGGTGGATCCCCTCGTGGCCAGCGGCTGGCAGATGGCGTGCGCGGGCGGGGTCGATTTGATCGCGGGTCTCGTACTGGGCGACCAGCATCGGGCGACGTGGAATGCGACCAGCCTGGCTGCCGTCCTGTACCTCGTCGTCTTCGGCTCGTGGGTGGGCTACTCCGCCTACATCTGGCTCCTCCGGCACGTGCCGACCGCCAAGGTTGCAACCTACGCCTACGTGAACCCCGTCGTCGCCGTCTTCCTCGGCTGGCTGTTCCTCGGCGAGTCGATCGATCGCTACATCCTGGCTGGCGCGGCCATCATCGTCCCCGCCGTGGCGCTGGTGACACGATCAGAGGATCCGGGAGACGACGCGGCGCCGGTGACGGAGGCAGGGTAGACCGTTCAGCCGCCAAAGAGTTGGGTCGCAATCACCAGGCGTTCCGAGGAAGCGACGCCCACGCCCAGGTAGAGAAAGGCGGGGTCCAGCATGTTTTGGCGGTGGGCCTTCGTCTTCATCCAGCCGCCGACCATGATCGACGCGAGTTCCGCGGCGTCGGTGGTCCCGTTCCTCATCAAGTAGATGTTCTCTGAGCTCACCGTGAAGCTGAGGCCCTGCCTGGCGATGCGGTCCGCCGACCCGGTGCCCTCCGGCGTGCGGTGGTCGAAGAAGCCACGCGTCAGCATGTCCTGGCTGTGGCCGCGCGCGATGCCGGCGAGCGACTCCGATGGCGCCAGCAGCGCCAGATTCTGCCACATCCGCTGCTGATTCGTGACGAAGGCGATGTGCCATTCGATCTCGCCCACGCGGTCCGGGCGCGGCGCGAACGCGTGCGCGTTGCCTTGTCGACCGAGAGGCCAGAGAGTGAGAACCGCGAACAGGCAGTCTCGGCGGGTGACGGGCATCATCTCGGTCTATCGGCACCAGCCGTCGAAAGCATGCGAGGACCGTGCTAACCTTGGCCGCAGCATGGCCGAATTGCGCCGCAGCCTGACCCTGTTCGACATGACGATGATCGCGATCGGGGGCACGATTGGCTCGGGCATCTTCCTGACGCCGTCGCTGATCGCGCACGCCCTGCCCTCGCCGGTGCTGGTGATCGCGGTCTGGCTGGTGGGCGGGCTGATGGCGATGGCCGGGGCGCTCACGTTCGCCGAACTCGCGGCGCTCATGCCGAAGGCGGGCGGCCAGTACGTCTACCTGACGGAAGCCTACGGCGACCTCGTGGGCTTTCTCTTCGGGTGGGCGTACTTTCTCGTCTGCAACGCGGGCGGTCTGGGCGCGCTGAGCGTGGCGTTTTCCACCTACTTCGGGTATTTCGTGCCAATGGGCGTGGCCGGCACGAAACTGGTTGCGATCGCCGGCCTGCTGCTCGTAACCACCGTGAACGTGCTGGGCGTCAGAGCCGGGGCGATCTTCTCAGACATCTTCACCGTGCTGAAGATCGCCGGAATCGCCGCGTTGATCGCGGTGGGGTTCACCTTCGGTTCCAGCCACACCACGTCGTTCACCTTCGCGGTCGGCGACGTCCCGGGCGGACTTGGCACGGGCCTCGCCACGGCGATGGTCGGCGTGTTGTGGTCCACGGGCGGCTGGCAGCACGCGACCTACGCGTCGGGCGAGGTCAGGAACCCGCGCCGCACGCTCCCCCTGGCGATGATCATCGGCACGACCGCCGTCACGCTGATGTACGTCATGGTGAACGTGGCCTACATGTTCCTGCTCACGCCACAGGAGATCGCGGCCTCGCCGAGGGTAGCGGCTGACGCCGTCTCGCGGGTCATGGGCGGGGCGGGAGGCACGGCCATCTCGCTCGCGATCTTCATCTCCACGTTCGGCGTGGTCGGCATCTACACACTGACGGCCCCGCGCATCTACTTCGCGATGGCGAACGACGGTCTCTTCTTCAAACGGGTGGCCGAAGTCCACCCGCGTTTCCATACGCCGGCGTGCGCCATCATCGCACAGTCGCTCTGGGCGGTGGTCCTGATCCTCTTCTGGGGCACGTTCGAGAACCTGATCTCGTACGTCGTGTTCACCGACTGGATTTTCTTTGGGCTGGCCGCCGCAAGCGTCTTCGTGTTCCGCCGGCGGAACCCCGACGCCGAGCGACTCGCGCGCGTGCCGCTCTACCCGATCACGCCGCTCTTCTTCGTCGCGATGTCCGCGTGGTTCGTCGCGATGACGCTCGTGCAGCGGCCGGCGCAGGCGGGAGCCGGACTCGGGTTCCTCGCGCTTGGCATCCCGGTGTTCTTCTACTGGAAGCGTCAGAAAACAACATGACAGAGCCCGAGGTCGCCTTCGCCAACATCGTCGCGTTGGTGGAGGCCGTCAAGGCCGCCATCTGAGGCGTCTGCTCCCCCCCGCTCAAGTTTCCTCCGGCTTCGCCGATTACGTCGTCGAGGCGCAGAAGCCTCATCAAAGGAGTTGGGGTATGCGAATCGTCCATGTCGTCGATGCCGCGCAAGCCCAGGCGCAGGTGCACGCGCGATTCTCGCCGCCTCCCACCGCGTCGCCGCCGCGGCGCATCCAGGCGATCAACCGCCAGACCGGTCCAGACGATCCGTCCGGAGTCGGCACCTCGCCGCCCGACGACGGCATCAGCCTGGCGCTGTCGCCGGAATCGCGGGAAGCGGCTCGTCAGGCCATGCTCGAGGAGCTGCTGGCCTCCCAGACGAAGCAGCCGAGCCCGCCCACTGGGGACGCGAAGGAACTGCCCCCCGAGGAGCAGGCGGAGAGAGCCCGGGAAGAACAGGCCGTCCAGAAACTGCAGACACGCGACCGTGAGGTGAGAGCACACGAACACGCCCACGCGGCGGCGATCG
>JANYLG010000013.1 GCA_025363775.1 Acidobacteriota bacterium
GCCAGCTCACGCGGGTTGGCGATGGTCGCCGACGAGCAGATGAACACCGGGTCCGACCCGTAGTGATGGCACACCCGCCGCAACCGGCGAAGCACGTTGGCCAGACCACGCCGCGGAGACGATGGCGAGCGACACAAGGAGAGCGATCTGCTGGCGCCGCGCTCGCCGCAGGGCGGGCCCGCGCGCGAGCAGGCGCTGCACGCCGCGCTTTATCACCTCGTGCCGTCGTGGCACCAGGACTACGCCGACTCGCCTGACGAAATTGTCACGGCCGTTCGCCGGATGCCGGCGGCCGACGCGCACTGTGCGCCCATGCCGCCGGGGATCGACCCTCGACTGGTCCAGGCCCTGACGAGCCGCGGCATCACCGAACTCTACACGCACCAGGCTGCGGCGGCCGCGTGCGCCATGGCGGGCCAAAGCGTGGTGGTCACCACGCCGACCGCGTCCGGCAAGACCCTCTGCTACAACCTCCCGGTCCTGAACCAGATCCTGGCCGAGCCCTCGACGCGGGCGCTCTACCTCTTTCCGACGAAGGCGCTGGCGCAGGATCAGCTGGCTGAGCTCGACCGGCTGGCGCAGGCGATCAATGCGTCGGCAGGCCTCGACCTCGGCGTCTTCACCTACGACGGCGACACGCCGCAGGACGCGCGACGCGCGATTCGCGCGCGCGCCCAGGTGATTCTCACCAACCCCGACATGCTGCACGCGGGGATCCTGCCGCATCATCCGAAGTGGGCGCGCCTGTTCGAGAACCTCCGGTTCATCGTCATCGACGAGCTGCATGCCTACCGGGGCGTGTTCGGCAGCCACCTGGCCAACGTGCTTCGCCGGTTGCGGCGGGTGTGCCATCACTACGGGTCGGACCCGGTGTTCATCTGCTCGTCGGCGACCATCGCCAACCCGCGTGAGCTGGCCGAGCGTCTCACCGAGCGCCCGTTCGAGTTGGTGGAGGAAAGCGGTGCGCCGCGCGGCGAGAAGTACTTCTTCTTCGTCAACCCGCCCATCGTCAATCGCCAGCTCGGCATCCGCCGGTCGTACACGCAGGAAACCCGTCGGGTTGCGCTCGAGTTCCTCCGCCGCGGCCTGCAGATCATCGTGTTCGCACAGAGCCGCCTGGTGACCGAGATCCTGACCCGGTATCTCAAGGACGCCTTCCAGGGGGCGCCGGGCGCGGACGATGTGGTGCGGGGGTACCGGGGCGGCTACCTGCCAAACCGCCGCCGCGAAATCGAGAAAGGGCTGCGCGACGGCGAGGTGCGTGCCGTGGTGGCCACGAGCGCCCTCGAATTGGGCATCGACATCGGCGCGCTCGATGTGGCCGTGCTCGCGGGGTATCCGGGCACGATTGCCGCGACGTGGCAGCGCGCCGGCCGCGCGGGCCGGCGGGCCGGGCAGTCGGCGGCGGTGCTGGTGGCCAGCAGCGCCCCGCTCGATCAATACGTCGTTCGCAACCCGTCGTATTTCTTCGATGCGTCGCCCGAGCACGCGCTGATCAACCCGGACAACCTGCAGATCCTGCTGGCGCACATCAAGTGTGCCGCGTTCGAGCTCCCGTTCGGCACCACCGAGGCGTTCGGCCGCGAGAGCGTGCAGGAGATCCTGCAGATCCTGGCG
This sequence comes from Acidobacteriota bacterium, assembly GCA_025363775.1. Taxonomy (GTDB): domain Bacteria; phylum Acidobacteriota; class Vicinamibacteria; order Vicinamibacterales; family Fen-181; genus FEN-299. The sequence continues at coordinate 1,618 of JANYLG010000013.1, forward strand.
GAGGAGGGCCTGGTGCATCTGGCCGACGGGCAGGCACCGGGGGAAGACGCGCACTGGCACTGGACGAACGAGTCGTACCCGGCCGACGCGATCAGCCTGCGGTCTGTCTCGTCCGACAACTTCGTGATCGTGGACACGACCGACCACACGCGGGTGATCGGTGAAACCGACTTCACCAGCGCGCCGTCTACGCTCCACGAGAAGGCGATCTACATCGTCGAGGGCACGCTCTACCAGGTGGAGCGCCTGGACTTCGAGAACCGCAAGGCGTTCGTCCGCCACGTGGACTGCGACTACTACACGGACGCCATCCGCTACGACCGTGTCACGATTCTCGACATCTTCGAGACCGACTCTGGCGCCGCGGGTGCACAGGCCCCGGCTGCGGTGGAGGGGGGCTTCGTGCCGGCGCAGGCCCTGGCTTCGGCTCCGGTGGGAAAGGGCTTCCCGCCTCCGCCCGCTGACATGGCAGGCGGGCTACGGCGTGGCCCCGCCGCAGCGCAAGGCGCGAAGGCGGGCAGCCCTGCCCATCTTGCGCCATGGGCCCACGGGGAAGTCCACGTCGTCTCCCGGGTCGTCGGGTTCAAGAAGATCAAGTTCTACACGAACGAGAACGTCGGTTCGGGCGAGCTGGATTTGCCCGAGCAGGAGATGCACACGACCGGCTGCTGGTTCACGATCCCGCGTCGCGTGATGACGGCCTTGCCCTACGGCGGAGACGACCGAAGGGACGGGGTGATCGGGCTCGCGTTTGCGATGCGGCAGATCGCGCAGTTCCTGCTGATGTGCGACCGGCACGACATCGGCGTGTCGATCGGCAACGGCCGCGCGCTCGACGTGGCGCAGGCGACCGAGGTCGGCGGGGAAGGCGGGCCGTCGAGCGGGGCGGGCACTGTCGCGAGGGTCGGGCGCGGCTGGGCGGCCGGCCAGGCCCAGGTCGACTACGACGAGCCCCGCGTGTTCATGTACGACAACTACCCGGGCGGCATCGGCCTCTCGGAACCCCTGTTCACAATGCGCGGTGCGCTGCTGGCGAAGACGCGCGACTTGATCGCCTCGTGCCCCTGCGAGTCGGGTTGCCCGTCGTGTGTCGGTCCGCTCGGCGAGGTCGGGCCCCTGGCGAAAACCGTCGCGCTGGACATCCTCACGGCGGTCAGCTGACAATCGCTGGACCGAGATGGACCGCACCTCTCTTGCCGCACGCATCCAGGAAATCCTGAAGACCCGGCCAAAGGCACCGGCCGACGGGCCGCAGGTTGCCGAGGACGACGAGGAGGCGGCCTTTGCCGCGCGCTGCGCCGTGGCCGAGGCCTCGTCCCGCGTGCTCGAGGTGCTTGGCGCCACGCTACGCGAAGGCGCGCGCGGCCCCTGCGTCGTCGTAGACCGCGGCTACCCGGCCTCGCATCGCCATGGGCACCACCGGGTCGAACGCTTCCTGACCGCACTCCGCACGTCGCACGTGGTCCTTCCCTGGTTCCTCGACAGGACCGGTCCTGCGGACGGCCTCCTCTCCGAGCCGGGCGACACGTCCGTCGAGCCGCGCCTGCTCTTCTTCGATCTCGAGACCACGGGTCTCAGCGGCGGCGCCGGAACCTACGCCTTCCTGGTCGGGTGCGGCTTCTTCGACGGCGACGAGTTTCACACCCGCCAGTTCTTCCTGCGGGGTTACGGCGAGGAGCGGGCGCTGCTGCACGCGGTCGAGGAGGAGCTGGCCCGGGAGTTCTCGCGTCGACCGTGCGTCCTCGTCACTTACAACGGCCGTTCGTTCGACGTGCCGTTGATCGAGACGCGCTACCAGTTCAACCGCCTGAAGTCGCCGCTCGACGACGTGCCCCACGTGGACATGCTGTTCCCGGCGCGGCGGCTATGGAAGCGGCGCGTGCTGCGCGCCCAGCCCTCCACCGGCCCCGGGCCATTCGGCGGGCGTAAGGGCGGTTTCGAAGCGATAGCTCGAGACGAAGCTCCCGGCAGTTGCGCGCTCACCGCGCTCGAACGCGACATCCTCGGCCTTCACCGGCAGGACGATGTGCCTGGCTGGGAGATCCCGGCTCGCTATTTCGGCTACGCGAGGACCGGCGACGCCCGTGGCCTCCAGGCCGTGCTGGAGCACAATCGGCTGGACCTGCTGTCGCTGGCCGCCGTGGCCGCGATCGTGCTCGAGATGGCGCGTGAAGGCGCCGAGGTGGTGCGTGAGCGCCACGACTGCCTCGCCCTGGGCCGCCTGTTCGAGTACCTCGGCCGCCTGAACGACGCGGAGCGTTGCTTTACTGCGGCCGCGCTGGCGGACGGGACGCTCGATGTCGAGCTCGACCGTGTGGTTCGAGCGGATGCCCTGCACTGGCTCGCGCTGCACCGCCGGCGGGTGCGCCGTTTCGAGGAAGCCGCCGAGGCGTGGCGCCAGTTGACGGAGATTGCCGGGATCGACGTCGAGTTGCGGCACCAGGCGCTCGAAGCGCTGGCCATCCATCACGAGCATCGGGCGAAGGACCTGGAAGCGGCGCGGTTGTTCGCCCTCCAGGCGCTCGACCTCGCGGGCGACGCCCGGCGCTCGGATGATGTGAGGCACCGCCTGGGGCGGCTGTCGAGAAAGCTCGATCGTGGGGCAGGCAGAGAGCGGCCGCTCGGCGATCGCTAATGCGGCGATGCTGTGCACGACGGACCGCGACTTCGCACGGTTCCAGGATCTTTCGTCCGTCGATCCGATCGCGAACGACCGAAGGCAGAATGCCATATGACAGATGGCGAAGAGAGGCCGGATTCTCCATTCTGCACCTGGCATTCGTCAGTCAGGCCGGTCCTTCTCGGCGGCCTGCTGGGGATGCTGGCGCTTTTGGTGATGGCGGAATCGCCGCGCGCCCAGGCGCCTTCGAGAGACTTGGCTCAGTATCTCGACGCGCTGGGCCGCCTCGATACACAGACGCCGTCGTGTCTCGACGTGGCACGCCAGGCCTTGGTGACTCGCTTCAAGAACGGCCATCCCGACGGGGAGCAGGCGCTGCGGGCGTTCCGGCACTACTACTTGGCGCGCATGAAAGAGCAGAACGCGGTCTTCGAGATGCCCAGGGTCGGAGACCTTCTGGTGGGTACCGTGATGGCCCCCGGACCTGCCGTCGATCCGCTCAAACCCCTCGCAGGGCTCGCCCGGCTGAAAGGTCTTATAGGCGACGACCTGCGGAGTAGGTACGCCGCGGAGGTCGAGTTGCTGAAGCGGACGCTGCGCTGGCCATTCGAGCTGGACGAGTCGGAAGGTTTCTGGTGGTTCAACCCGGACGCCTCATGGCTCGCCGAGGCTGCCCGGCAGATCGCGTGCCCGCTCAGCGATCTGCTGATCTTCCTCAGCGGCGAACGGCCCACGGCGGTTGTGGCGGATGCCGGGCTGCGCGTCTCCTGGGACAGCCTGGGGCAGCGGATCGTGGGCTGGGACCGGTTTGTCCGCACGCACCCCGACCTGCCGGAGACGAGCGCGGACGTGACGCCGGAACTCAACCGCTACCTGTCCTATTACCTGTGCGGCCTGTCCAACTCTCCGGCCTACGGTCGCGATACGCGAATCCTGGACTCCGCGCTTCGGGCGAGCTACCAGCGCTTCGTCGCCGAGAACCGCGACTCGTCGCTGTGGCCGTTCGTCGACGGCCTCGTCGTCGTCCTGACGAGGGAGAAGTTCCGGCGGACGCCGGCCGTCGAACAGTACCTGAGCCGCCCCGACTCACCCTCGCCGTGCCGTTTCCGGCAGGCTCGTTGACCTGTCTACACCTGTAGGGTCTACCCTCGGATCTGGCCCATGCTGAACGTCACCGGACTGGCCAGGCGCTGCGGTCTCAGCCGCACCACGCTGTTCTACTACGAGTCGATCGGGTTGCTGAAGGCATCGTCGCGGTCGCCCGGCAACTACCGGCAGTATACCGAGCGGGACGTGGAACGCCTGCGCCAGATCTGCAGGAAGGGAGAACGAAGACCGTAGGAACCGGAAGGTGGAATTCAGAAGACGGAAGGCAGGAGACGGAAGGTAAAACTCAAGCCTCGCGAGGGACCCCACTCGCGGAGAGCGTACGTAGCCGGGCGTGCGCCGCGGATCGCGGAACGTGCAAAAAAGGCGGGAGAGCGGGGGGCCTGGCGCATGCCTGTCCGCGTTCCCGCCGTTTCTGTGTTCGGTGTCCCGATGCCAAACCCGAGCACGCCCAAGGCGCGCCCGGTTATGCGGTCGGGGCGGGACCGGCCGGCTCGGGGGCCTTCGGGGTCGCCTTCTTGGCCTTGGCCGCCAGCTTGCGGCTTTCCGACGTCTGCGCGCCGTACTTCTTCATGAACCGTTCCACGCGGCCCTCGGTGTCGATCAGTTTCTGGCGGCCGGTGAAGAACGGGTGGCACTGCGAGCAGATTTCCAAGCGAAGCTCGTCCTTGGTCGACCGGGTCTTCCAGGTCGCCCCGCACGCGCACCGCACATCGATTTCCTTGTACTTCGGATGAATACCTTGCTTCACTGTTGACTCCTCGCTGACTGGCCGGAACCACCAATTCTAGCACAAACGCGCCCGATCTCGGCCACCGGCTCAACGTGATGGCGCCGACCCTGAGACCGGTCAGCGATACACCGTCAAGCGCTACGAAAGCGAAAAGACGCACGCCGGCGACTCTTGGCGTCACGCGACGATCACTCTGAAGCCGATCAACCCCGATTTCGAGCCGATCGTCCTGACTGGCGCGGACAAGCAAGACCTCCGGGTCGTGGCCGAGTTGATCGAGGTGCTGGGGACCGAGGCACGACGGTAGTGCCGGGGATGCTCCGCGTGCTGGCCGCCAGCCGCGAGAGAGAAGCCGCAGGTCGAATGTCACATCAAGGCAGAACTACGGGATGACGGTCGTCCGATCCCACCGATGGCCCCGGAGCGCGCCCAACACCGCCTCGGGCAGGCGGCGCCCGTCGCTCACCGCCAGGTTGTTCTCGACGTGAACGACGCGCCTCATCCCCGGGATGGTCGTGGTGACGGCAGGGTTCGCCAGGATGAACCTGAGGGCCAACTCGGGCAGCGACATGCCTGCGGGGACATCCGCTCGGAGTCGTTCCACACGCTCGATGGTCTGGCGGAGGTTCTCGTCCCTGAAATACAGCGCCCGCCAATCGCCGTCCGGGAACGTCACGTCGGGCGTCAGCGTGCCTGTCAGGCTGCCTTCGTCGAACGGCACGCGCGCGATGATGCCGACGTTCAGCTCGCGGCAGGCCGCGAACAGCTCGTCCTCCGGGTTCTGGTCGAAGATGTTGTAGACCACCTGGACGCAGTCCACGAGACCGGTCTGTAGCGCCCTGATGACGTTGGCCGGCTCCCACCGGTTGATGCTGATGCCGAAGGCCTTGATCAGCCCCTCGCGCTTCAGATCGTCCACCGCCCGTTGCCATCGCTCGTCCCCCGCCCACGCGTCGCTCCAGACGTGCAGTTGCTGGAGGTCCACGCTGTCGCGGCCGAGGTTCTCCAGGCTCTTCCGTGTCATCTCGCGAATGTGTTCCGGCGGGAATACGTCGTCGAGGCGGTCGTCGGCGCGCGCCGGCCAGCGACCGTTCTTCGGCGGCACCTTGGTGGCGACGTAGACGCGCTCGCCACGCCAGCCGCGAAGGATCTGGCACAGCAGGCGCTCGCTGTGGCCGGATCCGTATGCCCAGGCCGTGTCGAAGAAATTGCAGCCGAGGGCGAGCGCGCGCGCCATCGCCTGCAGCGACAGGCCGTCGTCCGACCCGCTCCAGCCCGCCATGCCCCAAGTGCCGTAGCCGACCTCGGCGATTGGCCAGTTCGTGCGAGGAAACGTGCGATAGCGCATAAGCGGAGGATTCAGGAGTCGGGGCCTATCGTCCTGTTGCCCACTCCCGCATACGCCGCCACAACTCGTCCAGGCCTTCGCCCGTCACGGCCGAGACGATGAGCGGAGATTCGCCGAATGCGCGCAGGCACGCCTGCGTGAGCTTCGATTTTTCGGACTGCGACAGCTTGTCCACCTTCGTGGCGACGAGCAGGAAGGGGAGGCCGAGCGTGTGAAGCCAGCGGCAGGCGTCTGCGTCGCTGGCCATGCCAGGGTGCCGGGCGTCGATCGCGAGCACGACCGCGCTGAGCGAGGACAACGAGGGTGCCGCCGGAACGGCCGCGCCCGTCGACCGGTCGGTGCGGCTGGTGAAGTAGTTCGCGGTGATGGCGCTGAACTCCTGCCGGGCCTTGTCGCCGCCGCCCGCGTGGCCGTAGCCGGGAAGGTCGACGAGATAGAACGACGCCGGGGTGCCGGCGGGCGTCACGCGGTAGATGTTCGCCTGGCGCGTCTTGCCGGGAGTCGCGCTCGTGCGGGCCACATCCTTCCTGACCAGAGCGTTGATCAGGGTGGACTTCCCGACGTTCGAGCGGCCCACCAACGCGATCTCCGGGCGCCCGTCCACGGGGAAATCCCGCGGCCAGACGGCGCTGATGACGAACTCGGCGGAGGTGATACTGCGCGGCATAGAAAAAAGGCGGGTCCTCCGACCCGCCCCGATCGCGGGCCTGAAGGCCCGCGCAACTCCGGACGCTCGACGCCGTCCTGACTCCCGGCTCCAGACGCCCGACTCCCGACGCCCGGCTCCTTCGTTAGTGCGTTCTCGTGTCGTCCACGTCTTCGACTGTCGCGGGCGCCGAGGCTCGGGCCGTGAGCGGGGGGGGCAGCGGCTCCGCCAGCGCAATCTTGAGCACCTCGTCCATCGTCTCGACCATGTAGACCTTGAGGACGTCGAGGACCGCCTTCGGGATGTCGGCCAGATCCTTCTCGTTCTCCCTCGGGAGCACGATGGTCCTGATGCCGGCGCGGTGGGCGGCGAGCAATTTTTCCTTCACGCCGCCGATCGGGAGCACCTTGCCCCGGAGCGTGATCTCGCCCGTCATCGCCACGTCCCTGCGGGTGGGCACGCGGGTGAGCACGGAGACGAGCGCCGTGGCCATTGTGATACCCGCCGACGGTCCGTCCTTGGGGATGGCGCCCTCGGGCACGTGGATGTGCAGGTCCTGGCGGCGGTTGAAGTCCTTCGGGATGCCGAACTCCTCGGCCTTCGACCGCACGTAGCTCATGGCCGCCTGCGCCGACTCCTGCATCACGGTGCCGAGCTTGCCCGTGAGCATGAGGATGCCCTTGCCGGGCATCAGCGTTGCCTCGGTCACGAGGATCTCGCCGCCGACCTCGGTCCACGCCAGGCCGGTCGCGATCCCCACCTCGTTCTTCTCCTCGGCGACGGTCGGACGGAAGCGCGGCACGCCGAGGTGGTACGTCACCCGCTCGGAGGTGATCGCCTCGCTGTAGCTCCGGCTCTCGGCCACTACGCGACGCGCGATCTTCCGACAGATCGATCCGATCTCCCGCTCGAGGTTCCTGACGCCCGCCTCGCGCGTATAGCGCTGGATGATCGTCGAGAGCGCGTCGTCGGTGAAGGTGATGTTCTCCTTGGTCAGGCCGGTGCCCTCCACCGATTTCCGCACGAGGAACCGCTTGGCGATCTCGGTTTTCTCCTGCTCGGTATAGCCCGGCAGCGGCAGGACTTCCATACGGTCGCGGAGCGCCTGCGGCACGGTGTGCAACACATTGGCCGTGCAGATGAACATGACGTGCGACAGGTCGTACTCGACATCGAGGTAGTGGTCCAGGAACATGTGGTTCTGCTCCGGGTCGAGCACTTCGAGCAGCGCCGCCGACGGGTCGCCGCGGAAGTCCATCGACATCTTGTCCACCTCGTCGAGCAGGAACACCGGGTTCTGCGTGCCGGCCTTCTTCATCATCTGGATGATCTGGCCGGGGAACGCCCCGATGTAGGTGCGGCGGTGGCCGCGGACCTCCGCCTCGTCGCGCACGCCGCCGAGCGAGAGCCGCACGAACTTGCGGTTCATCGCGCGCGCGATCGACTTGGCGAGCGAGGTCTTGCCGACGCCCGGGGGGCCGGAGAACGTGAGGATCGTCGCCTTGGGCTTCTTCACCAGCGCGCGCACGGCCAGGAACTCGAGGATCCGCTCCTTGATTTTCTCGAGGCCGTAGTGGTCCTCGTGGAGGATCTCCTCAGCGCGCTTGAGGTCTCGGCTCTCCTTCGACTTCTTGTGCCACGGCACGGCGACCAGCCAGTCGAGGTAATTGCGCGACACGGTCGCCTCGGCGGACATCGCGGGCATCGCCTCGAGCCGCTTCAGTTCCTGGGTCGCCTTCTCCTCAGCCTCCTTCGGCATCTTCGCCTGTTCGATCTTCTTCTTCAGCTCGTCGACCTCGTTCCCCTTCTCATCCTTACGGCCCAGTTCCTTCTGGATCGCCTTCATCTTCTCGTTGAGGTAGTACTCCTTCTGCGCCTTCTCCATCTGCTTCTTGACGCGCGACTGGATCCGGCGGTCCACCTGGAGCTTGTCCACCTCGGCCTCGAGGATGCCCGCGATGCGGTTCAGGCGTTCGAGCGGGGAGATGATCTCGAGGAGGTTCTGCTTCTCGTCCACGGACACGACCAGGTGCGAGGCGATCGTGTCGGCGAGCTTGCCAGGATCGTCCACGCGCACCGCGGCAATCATCGCGTCGTAGTGCAGGTTGTTCGACAGTTTCACGTACTGCTCGAACAGCGACACCACGCGGCTCATCGCGCTCTCGACGTCGCCGGCCGGGTCTTTCAGCCTGGCGACGATCTTGACGACGACGCGGTAGAAGCCCTTGTCTTCCTTCCACTCGATGGCCCGGGCGCGCTCCACGCCTTCTACCAGCACCTTCACGTTGCCGTCTGGCAGCTTCAGGCTCTGGACGATGTTGGCGACGCAGCCCATCGTGTAGATGTCGTGCGGGGCCGGATCGTCGATGGCGGCGTCGTGCTGGGCCGCCAGGAAGATCCGCTTGTCCTTGGCCAGCGCGTGCTCGAGGGCACGCGTGGACGAGGGGCGCCCAATCACGAAGGGCATCATCATGTGCGGAAAGACAACGACGTCTCGGAGCGGGACGATCGGGAGGGTTTCGTAGACTTCCATGTATCGGGACTCGGGACTCGGGATCTCGGGATTCTGGATTCAGTCTATGGGACGCAGGAACCTTGCTCCGGGATCCCGGATTCGCCTGACTCCTGCCTCCTCACTCCTGCTCTCTATCCCGCCTTCTCCATCAGGGTAATCGGCTGTTCCTTCGACTCGACGACCTCGCGCGTGATGACGCACTCCCGGATCGTCTTCTGGGTCGGGAGGGTGTACATCAGCTCGAGCATCAGATCTTCGATGATCATCCGCAGGCCTCGTGCGCCGATCTTTCGGTGCAGCGCGGCTTCGGCGATCGCCTCGAGCGCGTCATCCGTGAACCGGAGCTTGACGTTCTCGTACTCGAAGAGCTTCTGGTACTGGCGGGTGATGGCGTTGCGCGGCTGCGTCAGGATCTGCACCAGCGCTGGCTTGTCGAGCTCGTGCAGCGTGCCGACGACCGGCAGCCGGCCGACGAACTCGGGGATGAGGCCGTACTTGATCAGGTCCTCGGGCTCCAGCTTCTCGAGCGTCACGCCCACGTCGCGGGTGCGGATCGACTTGACGTCCGCCTTGAACCCGAGCGCCTTGCTCCCCGTCCGGCGCTGGATGATCTTCTCGAGGCCGACAAACGCCCCGCCGCAGATGAACAGGATGTTCGTGGTGTCGATCTGGAAGAACTCCTGGTGCGGGTGCTTGCGGCCGCCCTGCGGCGGCACGTTCGCCACCGTGCCCTCCAGGATCTTCAACAGCGCCTGCTGGACGCCCTCGCCAGACACGTCGCGGGTGATGGACGGGTTCTCGTCCTTGCGGCAGATCTTGTCCACCTCGTCGATGTAGATGATCCCCTGCTGGCACTTCTCGATGTCGCCGTTGGCGGCCTGCAGCAGCTTGAGGATGATGTTCTCGACGTCCTCGCCGACGTACCCGGCCTCGGTCAGCGTCGTGGCGTCCACGATGGTGAACGGCACCGAGAGGAGCTTGGCCAGCGTCTGCGCGAGCAGCGTCTTGCCGGTCCCGGTCGGGCCGATCAGCATGATGTTCGACTTGGTCAGCTCGATGTCGTTCCGGTTCTTCGCCTGCTTCTGGATCTCGATCCGCTTGTAGTGGTTGTAGACGGCGACCGCGAGCTTCTTCTTCGTCCGCTCCTGGCCGATCACGTACTCGTCGAGGAACTTCTTGATCTCTTGCGGCACGGGCAGCTGCGACCGCGTCCCGCGGTTCTCGAACCGGTTGTCGTCGGTAATGATGTCGTTGCAGACTTCGACGCACTCGTCGCAGATGAAGACCGTGGGGCCGGCAATCAGCTTGCGGACGTCGTTCTGATCCTTGTTGCAGAACGAGCAGCGCAGAACCTCGGTGTCGCCGTTCTTCTTGACCATAATGAAGGAATGACCTGGGCGGAGTCGCCGGGCGCTACCCGCGCTGCCGGATGACCTCGTCAATGATACCGTATTCCTTTCCCTGCTCAGCCGACATGATGTAGTCGCGCTCGGTGTCGCCCTGGATGCGCTTCATGTCCTGGCCCGTGTGCCTGGTCAGGATCTCGTTCAGCCGCTCGCGCATCCGGAGGATCTCCCTGGCCGCGATGTCGATATCGGTCGCCTGGCCCGCCAGCCCCTGCATCAGCGGCTGGTGGATGACGATGCGCGAGTTGGGCAGGGAGAACCGCTTGCCCTTGGTGCCGCCCGCGAGGAGCACCGCCGCCATCGACGCCGCCTGCCCGAGGCAGTAGGTCTGCACGTCCGGCCGGATGAACTGAATCGTGTCGTAAATCGCCAGCCCCGCGGTGATCGATCCGCCCGGGCTGTTGATGTACAGCAGGATGTCCTTGTCCGGGTCTTCCGACTCGAGGAACAGCATCTGCGCGATCACGAGGTTCGCCACCGTGTCGTCGATCGGTGTCCCGACGAAGATGATGCTGTCCTTCAGCAACCGCGAGAAAATGTCGTACGCGCGCTCGCCGCGGCTGGTCTGCTCGACCACCATCGGCACCAACTGCATCTTGGGGACATTCAGTTCTGCTGGCATAGCTTCCGACCCGTCAGCCAGCCGCTCCCGCGAGAGGTGGCCGGAGCGTGCGCCCGGCCGTTTCGCGTGCGTTGGCGTAATCTGGAGTGCGCAAAGGATGGCAGTGGATCAGTCTCCCGTGATTGTAACACGCGACAGCAGGAAGTCCACGGCACGCTCCCGGCGCAATCCGGTTCGCAGGTGCTCCAGTTCACCGTCCTTCTCGAGTTGCGCGCGCACGGCCGAGGTTGTTCGGCCCGACCGCTCCGCGAAGCCCGCCACCTCCCGATCGAGATCCTCGTCGCTGACCGCCGACTTCTCGCGCCGAGCCACCTCGTCGAGCACGATCATCGCCTTCACGGCTTCTTCGGCCGGCCCGCGCTGGTCCTTCCGGAACGCTTCCCAGTCGATACCGGCCTTCCGCGGGTCGATGCGCTCCTCGACCAGGTGGCGGATGAAATCCTGGGTGCGCCGATCGATCTCTCGCTCGACCAGCACCTCCGGCACCTCGAACGCCACCTTCGCTGCCAGCGCCTTCAGCAGGTCGCTCCGGAGCGTCCGGTCTGCCTCTCGCGACGCCTCGCGCGAGAGCCCCTCCCGTACCTGCTCGCGCAGCGTCTCGATCGTGTCGGTGTCGCTCACTTCCTTTGCAAGGTCGTCGTCGAGCGGCGGCACCACGCGGCGACGTACCGTCCTGACCTTCACGGCGTACTCGACCTGCTTGGACTGCAACTCGGCGATCGCGTGGTCCGCCGGATAACGCACCGTGAACGTCTTGTCCTCGCCGCCTCGCATGCCCGCCAGCTGTTCATCGAACCCCGGCGGGTTGACCGCTGCGCCCAGTTCGACGGACACGTTCTCGTGCTTTTCGGTGGGCCCCGGCGTGCCGTCGTTTTCACACAACCGCCGTTCCAGGTCCACGGCCGCGGTGTCGCCCGGTTCCAGCCCGCGGTCCTCGACTGGCTCGAAGCGGGCGGCGCGCTGGCGCAACCGCTCGAGCGCCTGGTCCACCGTCTCCGGTTCGACGGTGGCGGGGTAGCGCCGCAGGCTGACCTCGGCGTAGTCCCCGGGATCGACGGGCGGCACCGTCTCGAACGACGCCGTGAACTTCAGCGGCTGGCCCTCTCGGACGTCCACGGCCTGCACGTCCGGCGTCGCAATCGGTTCGACTCCTCGTTCGCGCAGCGCCTCATCCACCGCCCGGGGCACCAGCTCGTGGGCCACCTCGTGCATGATCTCGCCGCGGAATCGCTGCTTCACCACCGAGGCCGGCACCTTGCCCACCCGGAACCCGGGGACGCGCACCGTCCGCCCGAGTTGACGCGTGACGCGCTCGATTTCGGTGTCCACCTGGTCGCTCGGGATCTCGATCACCAGGTTTTTCTTCGTTTCGGAGACGTCGACAAAATCGCTCTTCATGGAGGTTATCGGCCGCAGGGAGACATGCATCAGCAAGAGGGGCAGAATGGTGATCGAACAATTCTGGCACACCGGCTGCCACCGTGACAATTCGCGGTCGGGCCGGGGCAGTCTGGAGGTCCGCCTTCGCTCTTCGGGCTTCGGCGTGACCGGCTTCTTGGGTTGCCAGTCCTTCGACTCGCTTCGCTCGCTCAGGACATTCCGCTCGGCCTCTGCAAGGCTGGTTGGCCATGAGCGAGGGAGCGAAGCGACCGAGTCGAATGGTGCGAAAGGGGGGACTTGAACCCCCATAGCCTTGCGGCTACCGGATCCTAAGCCCGGCGCGTCTGCCAATTCCGCCACTTTCGCAAGCGGGCCTTTCGGCCGCGGCCGTCTCGGCGCCTTCCGCAGACGACGCCGCCCCGACCAGGGCCTTACGGCTACACTAGCACGCCGTTTTCGGCCCGGTCAAACGGCGAACCTCTGGATCTGAGAAGAGCTTTCGGTGGATCTTCGCCGCTCCTGCCCTTTCCGTCCCGCCTTCGCCATTCCGGCTTCAACGGGGCAAGCCCGCCTACCCGCCTACCCGCCTGCCCGCCTTCTCCCTCGTGCTCACCACCCACAGATAGACGCAGACCGCAGTGAACAGCGCGATCGACACGGTCTGCGAGATCGGTTCGTTGTCGAAGAACGGCGTCTTGATCTTGTCTTCCGCGTACCAGGGGACGAGGCGCAGGGCCGCGCCGACCATTCCGCCCAGCGCGCCGCCCGCCATGAAGCCGGAGGCGATGATCACGCCCCGCTCGCGCGTCGCTCGCCCGGACTCGCCGCCGGTCTTGTCGGCCCGCCTCTCCACGTGGTGCGCCAACGCGCCGCCCACCAGCGCCGGCAGGTTCAGCTCGAGCGGCAGGTACATGCCCAGCGCGAACGTCAGCGCCGGCACCTTCAGCATCTCCATCATCACGGCGACCATCGCCCCCACCCCGAACAGCAGGTAGGCCACCGGCTGCTGGCTCATGAACCCCTGCACCAGCGCCTTCATGATCGACGCCTGGGGCGCCGGCAGCACGGTCCGCACGTCGCCGGGAATCGCCTCGCCGAACTGGAACGCCTGCGCGAGGATGACGATGGCGATGCCGGCGGCCAGCGACGAGACGAGCACGCCGAGGAACTTCACGCGCTCCTGCGCGGCCGGCGTCGAGCCGAGCCAATAGCCTGTCTTCAGGTCGGTGATCGTCTGGCCCGACACCGACAGGGCGGTACAGACCATGCCGGCGATCGCCATGACAAAGAACATCCCGGTCTGCCCCGACACCCCGAACTTCAGCAGCACCACCGACGAGATGATGATCGTCAGCATCGTCATCCCCGACACCGGGTTGCGCGCGGTGGTGGCGATAGCGTTGGCGGCGACCGACGCGAAGAAGAACGAGAAGACCAGCGTCATCCCGACGCCGACCGCCAGCGTCGAAGCCGAGATCCCGGGCAGCTGCGAGAAGAACGCCGCGATCGCGACCGTGGCGATCACGACCCCGAGCAGGATGGTGACGACCGGGATGTCGCGATCAGTGCGCTCGAACACGTCGGCGCCCTCGCCCTTCCGGAACGCCTTGAGCGCAATCGAGAACGACCCGGCCACCACGCGCAGCGACTTGATGATCCCGAAGATGCCCGCCGTCGCGATCGCGCCGACGCCGATGAACCGGACGTAGCCGCGGAAGATCTGGACCGCGGTCATCTGCGCGATCGGGATCGTCCCGGGATAGACCGCCGCGTCCGAGAGGTGGCTGCCGATCAGCCAGATGAGAGGCACGAGCACGAAGTTCGAGAGCAGGCCGCCCGCCACCAGGATCATCGATGAGCGGAGCCCCATCACGTAGCCGAGGCCGAGGATGAACACCTGCGCGTCGAAGCTGGTGACCATCCGCGCTTTCTCGCCCAGGCTCTTCACGGCCGGCAGGAACTGCAGGTCCACGTACTCCTTCCACACCTGGAACGTCGTGAGGAAGAAGTCGTAGACCAGCGCGATCCCGGTCGCCTGCAGCAGCAGCTTCGCCTGCGAACCGCCCTTCTCGCCGGTGACCAGCACCTCGGTGATCGCCGTCGCCTCTGGGTAGGGAAGCTGTCCGTGCATCTCGCGCACGAAGTAGCGCCGGAGCGGGATCAGGAACAGCACCCCCAGGCAGCCGCCCGCCAGGCAGATCAGGATCGTCTGCACGGGGTGCGGGTCGAGATTGAGGATGTAGAGCGCCGGGAGCGTGAACACGGCCCCCGCGACGACCGCTCCAGAGGTGCCGCCGATCCCCGTGAGAATCACGTTCTCGAGCAGCGTGAACCGGCGCTTGTACACGCGGGCCAGGCCAATCGCCAGGATCGAGATCGGGATCGAGGCTTCCATGACCTGGCCGACCTTGAGGCCCGAGTAGGCGGACGCCAGCGTGAAGATGATGCAGAGGAACAGGCCCCACAGGACCGAACGGCCCGTCGCCTCGGCCAGCGCCGCCTTCGGCGGTACGACCGGCACGTAGGTCTCGCCCGCGCCGAGCAGCCTGTAGGCGTTCTCCGGGAGACGCGAGGTGTCGAGGCCGGCAGTGTTCGCGGTGTCGGTGGGCATCATAGCGGCGGATTCTACCCCAGATCTCGACTGGTCTGGACCCTCGACCTCCGCATCCTTGCAATAGGCGATGCGCGCGGCAATACTGAAGCCGAGCGCTGCCGCCACCTGGCCGGCCGTTCCGCCCGTCACGCCCGCTGCTGGAGGTCTCCATGCCCGACCGTGAATCGCTGCTCGATCGCTTTTGTCGTTACGTCCGCATCGACACACAGTCGAGCGACATTTCTCCTTCGTATCCTTCGACCGAGAAGCAGAAGGACCTGCTCCGCATCCTCGTGGACGACCTGAAGGCCGCGGGGCTGGCCGATGCCGGGATGGACCAGTTCGGCTACGTGATGGCCACGCTGCCGTCAAATATCCCGCCTGGCCACCCGGCGTTCGGCACGGTGCCGGCGATCGGCCTGCTCGGGCACGTGGATACCTACCACGAGGTGTCGGGCGCGAACGTCAAGCCGCAGATCCACCGCCACTACGACGGAGGCGACATCGTCCTGCCCGGCGACCCGTCGGTCGTCATCCGGGCAGACAAGGAACCGGCGCTGGCCTCCTGCAAAGGGTTGACGATCATCACGGCGGACGGCACGACGCTGCTTGGCGCCGACGACAAGGCGGGCGTCGCGGAGATCCTCGAGGTGCTCTGGCGCTACCACGAAGATCCGGCGCGACTTCACGGCCCGATCCGCGTGGCCTTCACGCCGGACGAGGAGGTCGGCCGGGGCACCGAGCACTTCGACGTCAGGCGGTTCGGCGCGACCTACGCCTACACGGTTGACGGCTCAGGCGTCGCCGAGCTCGAGAGCGAGACCTTCTGCGCCGACACTGCGTTCGTCACGGTGAGCGGCGCCGACACCCACCCGGGCTACGCCAAGGGGAAGATGATCAACGCGGTGCGCGTCCTGTCGGACGTGATCATGGCGCTGCCGCAGCACCGGACCCCGGAGACGACCGAGAGGCGGGAGGGCTACCTGCACCCGATCAACGTGAGCGGGAACGTCTCCGAGACCAAGGTCCAGTTCCTGGTCCGCGACTTTGCCGAGGACGGTCTCCACGAGCTCGAGGCGACGCTGACATCCGCGGCCGCGTGGGCCGAACGGAAGTACCCGGGCGCGAGAGTCCAGGTCGAGATCAAGGAATCGTATCGGAACATGAGGTACGTGCTGGACCAGCACCCGCTGGTCACCCAGTACGCCGAGGAAGCGATTCGCCGCGCGGGGCTGACGCCGAAGCGATCGTCGATCCGCGGGGGCACGGATGGCGCGCGCCTGACCTTCATGGGCGTTCCCACGCCGAACCTGTTCGACGGCAGCATGAACTTCCACAGCAAGAAGGAGTGGGTGCCGCTCGAGTGGATGCACTCGGCGGTCGAGACGATTCTCCACCTGTTCGATGTCTGGGTTGAAAAGAGTCGGAGCTGACGCAGAGGAGTCGGAGCTGACGCAGATGAGTCGGGAACTGACGCAGAGGGGTCGGAACTGACGCAGAGGGGTCGGAGCTGACGCAGATCGGCGCCGAGCAACGGGGGTCGGTGTGGCGCGGGGCTTCAGCCCCGCGAGGGGTCGGAACTGACGCGGGCAGCGCGGTGACCGA
>JANYLG010000187.1 GCA_025363775.1 Acidobacteriota bacterium
TGACGCTCGTAACGATGGCGGCCCGAAAAAGCTTCTACCAAGCTGACACATAGGAAGTTCGATGGTCGGGGCGCGCGGATTCGAACCGCGGACCTCCTGCGCCCAAGGCAGGCGCGCTACCAGGCTGCGCTACGCCCCGACAATTGTTCCTCCATCATACTCGACCGGTCGCCGCCCCGTGAACATCGTTTCGCCTCACAAGCCGGAGGTCGGTTGCTACCAGGAGCTGCCGAAAACCGTGACGGTGAAGCTCGAGGTGGGCGAGACGAGAATCCTGGTGCTACACTTCCATCCAATGACACGACATGAGCTTCGCACCCGTTGCCAGGGCTGGCCGCAGGAGGTCATCGCGGGAGCGGTGCGATCCGCGCTGAGGACCACGGGGAGAACGGTGGGCTTGACCCGCTCGGAGATCCCCGAGTTCTCCGACCACGTGGCCGCCTGGCTGGTGAACGACACGGTGACCGCCGAGCCGACCTGGTTGAACGTGGAGCTGCCCGATTCTATCTGGTCGGCGATGCAGGCCAGCGTGCAGTAGGCCGGTCCCCAGCCGTGTTCCACCGTCCAGGTTCTTCAGTGCTCATTCAGGATCAGCCTCCTGCTACATCCCCTTGAGTTTTCGGATCGCGCGGCGCTCGCGCTTGTCGGGAGCGCGTAGCGGCCTCGCGCCGAACGACTGACGGAAGGCGCGCGCGAGTTCCCGCTGCTCGATCTCCTCCGGCGTGGGCGGAGGCGTGCGATCCTCGTACAGGTCGTGTGCCTGGGCCTTCGGGACGTGACGGTCGAGGAGGGCGCGCACGATGACCACCTGCCGCTGGCTGCGCGGGCGGGTGATTTGGAGTTCGTCCCCGATGTGGATCACCCGATGCGGCTTTCCCGGGTGGCCGTTCACATCAACCTTCCCGCCGTTGCACGCCTTCTGCGCTTCGGACCGCGTCTTGAAAATGCAGGCCACGTCCAGCCAGACATCGAGCCTGACCTCGGCCGCCGCGGGGGATTGGTCGCTCATCGCCAGCACCACCTCATGACCGCCTCTGGCCGTTCATGTGTCGTTCCTGTGGGGCCGATCAACCGGAGGCACCTCAGACAGATTCCAGGGACCCCACAGCCACTTGCTTCATTCGTGTTGATCTCAGCCCTGGAAGATGTCTCGTGGACGTCCGGTTCCTACTGCCCGTCGCCCTGCCACTGTTGCAGAAACGTCCGAAGCTGCCGGAACGCCTGGCCGCGATGGCTGACCGACGACTTGCGACCTGTCGGCACCTCGGCGAGCGTGCAGCCGAACGGCGGGTAGAAGAAGATCGGGTCGTAGCCGAAGCCGTTGGTCCCGCGCGGAGGTGATGTGATGTGTCCTTCGATAGTGCCGCGTGCCTCGAACAGGATCTCGCTCGGCCTGGCCAGCGCCAGCGCGCAGACGAACCGCGCGGCGCTCTTGGGCGCGTGACGCTGTTCCAGCATCCGGTCGATCAGCGCGAACTTCTCCGGGTAGGTCGGCGCCTCGTCGGCGCCAAAGCGCGCGGAGTAGACGCCAGGTGCGCGGTCGAGCGCGTCGATCTCGAGGCCCGAATCGTCGGCGACCACGAGGCACAGAGTGGCGGCCGCGTAGTACAGCGCCTTGGCGCAAGCGTTCTCTTCGAATGTGCGCCCCGTCTCCTCGGGCTCGACAATCGACGGGTAGTCAGCGAGCGCGCGAACCTCGATGGCCAGGCCGGCCAGCACCTCGCGGATCTCGCGGAGCTTCCCGGCGCTGGTCGTCGCAAGCAGCAGCGCCGTCATACCAGCGTGCCGATGATCTCACGCTGGAGGGCATTCAGCTGGCGGATGCCCTCCTGGGCCAGGTCGAGGAGCGACAGCAGCGCGTCGCGGCCGAACGGCGCCGCCTCCGCGGTGCCCTGCACCTCGATGAACCGGCCGTCGCCCGTCTGGACGATGTTCATGTCCACCTCGGCGCGCGAATCCTCCTCGTAAGCCAGGTCGAGCAGCGGTTGAGCGTCCACGATGCCGACGCTCGTCGCCGCCACCAGGTCCCGCACCGGCATCGTCGAGATCTGGTTCTGGTCGCGCATCTTCTGGAGGGCGAGCACCAGCGCGACGAACCCGCCGGTGATCGACGCGGTGCGCGTGCCGCCGTCGGCCTGAATGACGTCGCAGTCCACCCAGATCGTCCGTTCGCCCATCTCCTCGAGTCGCGTCACGGCGCGCAGCGAGCGGCCGATCAGCCGCTGGATTTCCTGGGTGCGTCCGCCGACCTTGCCCGAAGACGACTCGCGCTGGTTCCGGGTGTGCGTCGAACGCGGCAGCATGCCGTACTCGGCTGTCACCCAGCCCTTGCCCGAGTTGCGGCGGAACGGGGGCACGCGGTCCTCGACGCTGGCCGTGCAGATCACCCGTGTGTCGCCCGCCTCGATGAGGACAGACCCCTCCGCATGTTTCAGGTAGTGCGGGGTGATCCGCGTGGAACGCAGGACGTTCACGGGTCGGTTGTCGAAGCGAGGCATGGTGTTTCTCTCATTTCTTCGGCGGCACGTCGCGCGGCGGCGCCGTCCCGTTCGGGATGAGCGAGGCCGGCAGCGGCTCAGTGGTTGCAGGGACAACGGGGACCGTCGGTTCCTCGATCCAGGATGCGTTTCTCGACAGCGGCCGCCGAAGATCCACGTGTCCGGCCAGAGTGTCCACCTCGTGACCATCCACGAGGATCTGGACCGCCCGAACGGCCGGCAGGTTCATCGTCACCGCGTTGACGATGGAGTATACCGTGAGGATCTCGTCGAGGGCGCCGCCAGCGTGCGCGCTCGAGACCTCGCGGCTCAAGTCCACGAACGCCTCGCCGTTGCTGTCCACGTAGATCGCGCGCAGCCGGGTGCCCTGGGGGATCACGGACACGAGCGGTGCGGCGGGCGACGCGAGCTGCGCTTCCACGATCCGGCGCGCCTGCTGCAGCGTGGTTTCGCCAAACGGCACCTCGCGCTCGATGGCGACGAGGCGAAGGCCGTCCTCGGACAGGTAGAAGAGCCGCGCCTTGATCCTGGGTGTTGCTGGCGCCGCTGCGGGTTCGGTCGCGGCGTCTGGCTCGTTCGATTCCGCGTACCACCGCGGCAAGAAGACGAACGCGGCGGTAATCGCGCCCGCCAGCGCGATCACCAGCAGCGTCCATGTCGTGACGCGCGCCCTGGTCATTGGCGCCTCCGGGCGATGTCTGGTGATCGCGTTTGTGAGGGTTCCTGCGATGGCGTCGTCTTCGGCCGGTCGGCCAGATCACGGTAGCGGAGGATGCCGTCGAGGAGCGCCTGGACGATCGTGTTCTGATAGGCGTTCGATACGAGCTGCGGCTCCTCGTCCGGGTTGGTGAGAAAACCCATCTCGACGAGGACGGCAGGCATGTTCGCGCCGGCGAGCACGCGGAACGGCGCCTGTTGGACGGGGCGCGAATTCAGGCGAACGCGGCCGCGGAACTGCTCCTCGAACGCGCCGGCAAGCGAGGCCGACTGACTGAGGTAGCGCAATTGCGCCATCTCCCAGAGGATCATCTCGATCTCGCGCGATCCGCCGCCAACGGTCGGCAGCATCTGTCGGCTGGAGGTAGCCGTGCGCGCCTCCTCGCCGGCCTGGTCGGCGGCGAGGTAGTAGATCTGGGCGCCGCTCACCGCCTTGCGGATCGACGCGTTGGCGTGCAGGCTGATGAACAGGTCCGCCTTGTTGTTGTTCGCGAGCGCCGCGCGCTCGTCGAGCGCCATGGCCTGATCACCGTCGCGGGTCAGGAGCACGCGGACGCCGAGCCGGCTCTCGAGCGACGTCTTCAGCTTCCGGGCCACCGCCAGCGTGATCTCCTTTTCCTGCGCGCCGGCTGCGCCTTTCGCGCCGGTCTCCTCGCCGCCGTGACCGGGGTCGATCACGACCGTGCGAAGGCCGCCGGCCGCGGGCTCGGTCATCGGTGGAACCGTTTCTGGCGCGGGGGGCACCGGGAGCTGCGGGATGCCGCCCCGTGGCGTCGGAGGCGGCGCCTGTTCGGCCGGGCCGGGCATCAGGTCCACCAGCAGCTGTCCGCTACCGTCCTCCTGGGGGACGAGCGACGCGCGAAACGACCCGAAGCGGGGGCCGAGGTCGATGCTGATCGTGGAGTTGGGATCCGACAGGCGAATCGACTGCAGGAGTCCCTCCGGCGCGAACGTCGGCAGCGTGACGTCGAGGGCATCCGCGTCGAAGCGCACCAGAATGCAGGCGGGTTCCTGCGAGAGGGTATACGGCGTGCGCGGGGACACCGCGAAGGTCACGCGGGTTTGCGGGCCGAGCACCTCCTGCCGAACCGTGATCTGCGGCACGCGGATGTCACCGACGAGCACCATCCGGGCGTTCTTTCGCACGTCCAGCTTGCTGTCGTACACCACGGCCAGCGCCCGGCTGATGAACTCGACGGGCACCAGCCAGCGACGACCATCGCGCGATGGCGGGGCCGGCAGCGAGATCAGACGGCCGGCGGCCGACGCGAGCGCCTGGCCGGGCGTGAGGATCACGGTCTTGCCCTTGTAGCCCACGGTGACGCCGCCCGCGAGCACCTCCTCGCGCACGGTGAGCTGGAACAGCTCGGCCAGGTCGTCGAGCGCCACCATCACATGGTCGCCGACGAGCATGGCCGGCATTGCGCGCCGGGCATCGGCAGAGATGACGGTGAACGGCAGCGATGCGTGTGGAGCCGAGCCCTGCCTGGCGGTGGCCGCCGCGACGCCAAGGACGAAGAGGACGCCCCCGATGATGAGTCGATATCGTACTGGGACCAAGGCACCACAATCATAGATCAGGGATTAGGAATCAGGGACCACGGATCGGGAATCGGGGATCGGGGATCGGGGATCTGGGACCAGGGACCAGGGATCGGGGATCGAGGATCAGGGATCGCGGGTCGGGGATCGCGGATCAAGGATCGGTGTAGCGCGGGCCTGCGCGGGCCTTCAGGCCCGCGAGCCCGCGAATCGGCGCGAGCCAGTTGTGGAGGGCGAACGAGATCGCCATGCAGTCGGCCACGCCCCCCATCGTGAGGTTGAGCCGTTGGTACTCGGCGTTGAGTGCGGCGAGCCAGGGAAGATGGTCCTGCCCCCTCCCGATGAGTTGCTGGAGGTGCGCGCCGTCGGCGCGCAGCCGGGCCAAAGCGGTCGGACCGCACCGGTGAACGGCGGTCGTATCCTCGACGGTTTGCATCAGCGCGGCCATGAGCAGGTGGCCGGCGACGGGACCACATCCCAGATCGTCCTTCTCGTCCGAGAGGGCAGGCGCCGCAGCAAGTACCGGCAGGCCGCGATCGAAGACGGACGGCAAGCCTTCGAGCGCTTCCCGGTTAATCCCGCCAAGGCCGTGCTCGGTCCGCGCGCGCGCGCCGTGCGAAGGGAAGCCGGCAGCCTGCGACGGCGCGACGGTCGAGCGTGGCGCGAGTATTCGGCGCGCGAGCGCACGGATGCGCGATCGCAGTCCGCGATGGTCTGGCGCGGTTGCGGCGGCCAGCAGCACCAGCCCCGCCAGGAAGATATAGCCCTTGTGCGCGTTCGTGCCGATCGCCTCGGTCATCCGTCGCTCGGCCCGTCGTCCCGCTTCGACGCAGGCCTGGAGGTTGATTTCCCCGGGTTCGATCCTGCCGCCTCCGGCCGGCGCGACCCGCCCGGCCGCCCGCAGCAACTCCTCGAAATACACCGGCAGCAGGTCGATCGAGCGGCGCATCGAGTCGAACGACAGGTCCGGGTGCGAGCCGTTGTCGAGTCGATCGACGAGGCCGGGCTTGGGGGTCAACTCCAGCTCGATGCGGGCCCCGGTGACGAAGGCGTCGGCCAGCGACCGGACCGAATGGGGGTGGAGGAGGGATGCGGCGGCGGCAACCACGGCGTCCGGCGAATGGCGCACGAGCCTCATGCACTCGACTGCCGGACGGTCGCAGGCGAGGCAGGCGCGTGCCGCCAGGCCGAGCGAGGCGCGGTCCACCTGCTGGCCATCGGCGGTGTAGACATCGAGGTCGAGGAGCCGGCCGGCGGGAAGGGTGGACTCGATGTCGATGGTCGCCCGTTTCACCGCGTCAGGCGGCAGCCGGACGCCGAAGGCCGCCCAGGGTCCCAGCCCGTCCAGCCCGTGATCGAGTGGCTCGGCCGAAAGCGAGCGCACGATCTTTTCGACGGCTTGCCCCAGGAGGTGAGTGACGCCGGGCGGGCATTTATCCCGCCCGGGGATATTGGTCGATGCGAAGACCACTGCGCAACCGGCGCCGCCGGCGCGTTCGACCAGCGCCTGACGCGCCTCCCGCGCCTGGAGCAGTTGGCGACGAAGCGCGGAGAGATCGTCCATGAGCCTTCGACTGGCGGGCCTGCCAGGCGTGGGGCGGGGGCTTCAGCCCCGCCAGCTCGCGGGCCTGAAGGCCCGCGCCACACCCGGGTCCGCCGCCAGCGGTCGCGCGGGGCTCCAGCCCCGCCAACTCGCGTCGGATCAGCTGCCAGCTGCCAGCTATCCGCTATTCCTTGACCTGCCTCACCACGTCGATGATCGACCCGTCGCGGTACTCGATCAGGGCGATCACCTTGTCCTCGAACTCCAGCGGGCGCGGCTTGCCGGTCAACGCGTTGATCTCGGCCTGCAGTTGACGGATGTCCTTGAGCGGCAGCCGTCGCCGCAGGAGTTCCTTCCTCAATCCTTCGTGCTTGTCCGACACAGCGATGCCGCGCTCCGTCACCACGACGTCGATGGTCTCGCCGGGCGTCGTAATCGTCGTCACCTCGTCGCGAACGATTGGCAGGCGTCCGCGGATTGACGGTGCGACGACCACGGCGAGCTTTGCGCCCGCGGCGGTGTCCGAGTGCCCGCCGGTGTTGTGCACGAGGTACCCGTTCGACTCCGTGTTGACGTTGACGTTGAAGTTCACGTCCACCTCGGTCGCGCCGAGGATCACCGCGTCCAGCATGTTCACGACCGAGCCGCGGTTGAACGGGTTGGCGTAGAGGTCCGCGCTGATCTCCCGGTGCGTGAGGTTCTTGCCGATCGACTCCACGGCGCGCAGGTCGAAGCACTGCACGTCGAAGAGCGTCCGGAAGTACCCTTCCTCCAGCATGTCCACGAAATACCCGGTAATGCCGCCGCAGCCGAAGCTGCCGCGGACCTTCTGTTCCAGCATCTTCCGCTTGATCGCGTCGGCCACGGCGAGCGACGTGCCGCCGGCGCCCGTCTGGAACGAGAAGCCGTCCTTCAACAGCCCGGACGCCTCGATCACCTCGGCCGCGTAGTGCGCGATCAGCAGTCCCGCCGGATCGCGCGTCACCCGCGTGGTCGTGGACACGATCTTCTTCGGGTCGCCGAGCGAGTCGATCACCACGACGTAGTCCACGTCGCTCTGAGAGATGCTGACGGGCGACGCCGGGTAGGGGACCAGGTTGTCGGTGACCGCGACCACTTTGCGCGCGTAGCGCGCGTCGGTGAAGGCGTAGCCGAGGCTGCCGCAGGCCGACGGCCCGCTGACGCCGTTCAGGTTCCCCGTCTCGTCGCAGCATGGCGCCGCGATGAACGCGACGTCCACCGGCACTTCGTCGGTCACCAGCATGCGCGCCCGACCGCCGTGCGATCGGACGACGATCGGAAAGTCGAGCTCGCCCTTCGTGGCCAGCTCGCCGATCAGGCCGTTGACGCCCGTTTCGCAGCGGGTGACGACCCCCTTGCGAATGGACGGGATGATCTCCGCGTGGACCGGGTGCACCGAGCTGGAGGCGATGCAGATGTTCCGGAACCCCATGGCATCGAGTTCCTTCACGATCAGGTTCAGCAGGAGGTCGCCGTTGCGGAGATGGTGGTGGGTGGCGATGGTCATGCCGTCCTGCAGGCCGGACTTCTCGATGGCGGCACGCAGCGACGGCAGGATCTTGCTCTCGCCGGGATTGCGCCGCACCAGCGGCCGCGTCGCCCGGTCCATGGTCGGCATGCGGGTGAACGGATCCTGGTACGGGTCGTAGCGCTTGCCCTGCCAGGTCTCGGGGACCTCGCGCCCGAGGCTATTCCTGGCCATAGATCACCTCGTTGGAGAGCTCGTAGTCGATCAGGCCGAACGCCACCGCGGTGCGGATGGTGCGGGCGGCCCGCTTCACCACCGGAGCGTCCACCATCTTGCCGCGCAACGAGATGACGCCGGTGCCCATCTCGCGGGCCTTCTTGATGGCTTCCATGACCTCGAGGGCGTGGTCGATTTCCTCCTGCTTCGGGCGGAACACATCGTGCACCACCTCAATCTGCCGCGGGTTGACGAGCGACTTGCCCGTGAATCCCAGGCGCTTGACCAGCTCGGTGTCCGCGCGCAGGCCGTCCGTGTCGTTGGCGTCGGCGAAGACGCTGTCGATCGCCTGCAGACCGGCCGCCTTGGCCGCCCAGACGATCTGCATGCGCGCGCCGAGCAGTTCCTCGCCCGAGCGCGTCCGCTGGATCTCGAGCGAGGCGGTGTAGTCCTCGGCGCCGAACGCGAGCGCGACGATCCGCCGCGATGCCTGGGCGGTCTTCACGCAGTTGAGCACGCCGACCGCGCTCTCGATCGATGGCAGAATCGAGAAGTAGCCGATCTCGAGCCCGAGGCGCTCCTCGTACTCCGTGAGCAGGGTGTCGAGCCGCTCGACGACCTCGGGGTCGTCAGCCTTCGGCAGCCGGATTCCGTCCGGCCGGCCGGGGAGCACCTGGCGCAGGTCGTCGAGCGCGTACTTGGTGTCGAGGCCGTTGATGCGGACGAAAATCTCCTTGCTACGGTCGGGAAACGCGACGAGGAAATTGCGCGCGAGCGTCCGGGCCGCGTCCTTCTCGCTGAGAGGGACCGCGTCCTCGAGATCGATCATCACCCCGTCGGCGTTGAACACCGGGATGTTCTGCAGCATCCCCGGCATGTTGCCAGGCACGTAGAGCAGCGTGCGCCGGAGCCGTTGTTGTATGACCATGTCAGTGGTCCTCGAAGAACAGCGTGTCCACGCCGCCGCGAGTCGAATGCTGGCGCTCGACGCCTTCGACGATGTACTCGCCGAGGATGATCTCGCACGTGGCGAAGACCTCGGCCTCGAGGAGGTGGCCGCCGATCGCATCGCCCGAGGATCTCGCCGCGAAGATGTGGAGGTGCGCGTCGATCTTGCCGGTGTCGTTGGGCACCAGGTTCCCCTCGAGGCCCAGCAGGTCGAGCGGCCCCTCGACGCGGTGCACGGGCATCCGCGGCTCGGTGATCGGCAGCCGCGCGCCCGCCTGGATGTCGCTGAACTCCACGTTGCGCACCGATCCCACCGCCGACACGATCGCCCCGTGGCGCAGGTTCACCATCCGGGCGAACTGCATCAGCTCGTCCACGAGTTTCGTCCCGGGGAGCACCCGGATCATGAACCGTCGTCCCTGGCGGACTTCACGGAATGAGAGCTTGTCCACTTATGCCTCCGCGGCCCGCCGGAGGGCCGTCTCCACCCGGGCCTCGATCGCGTAGTCGAGGGCGCCCCGGTCGCTGACCTTCACGAGGACCTGCGTGACTGCGAGCTGGCGCAGCACCGCCTCGATCCGGTCGCGGATCAGGTGCTCGAACTGCTTCTTCACGGTCGATTCAATCTGGATGTCGAGCTGCTCGGCAGGCTCGACGTACACCATCAGGTCGCTGGACTGCATGGTGCCTGCACTGGCGCGTCGTGTGATGTTCATAGGC
Organism: Acidobacteriota bacterium; assembly: GCA_025363775.1. Taxonomy (GTDB): domain Bacteria; phylum Acidobacteriota; class Vicinamibacteria; order Vicinamibacterales; family Fen-181; genus FEN-299. Next base: position 9,674 of record JANYLG010000187.1, read on the forward strand.
AGCAATGGAGATACGCGAGCGTCGTTTCAGGCACGAGCCTTTCGATCGTTGCAAAGTCGCCGACCGCCAGTGCCTCGCGCACCCTGGTCGCGCTGATGAACGCCTCGCCGGCGGTCGCGCGCTGGATCTCGACCAGGTCGATGCCGTACAGCGGCAGCAGGTCCTTCATCACCAGGTTGTACGCGGCGGTCGTCTCGCAATACGGCTCGTGGCCCACGAAGCGCCGCGTGATCCCGAACGCCGGCGCAAGGTGCGCCGCGAACAGCCGCACGTCCACCTGCATCTGCAGTTCCGCCTTCTCGTCGTTCCGCCGAAGGAAGTACGAAGGGAACGTGCCGGCACTGACGGCGTAGCGCGACGTGTCGAGGAGGACCACGTTCGGCACGTGGCGTGTCGCCTCCTCGGCGAGCCGGTACCGGGCGGCAAACGGGAACACCGATCGATCCTCGCGGACGATGAAGACGTAGAGCGTGTCCACCTGGTCTGCCGCGGTCTCGACCAGGTACTGGTGGCCGAGCGTGAACGGGTTGCCGTTGATGACCGCCGCGCCGTTCGTCCCCTCGCGTCGCAGGTGCCGGTGGGCGTCCAGGTAGCGTTCGAGCCCGCCGCCGCATTCGAGCAGGGCGACCGGGCCGCTCGCCACCAGCAGGCGAAACTGGCAGTGCTCGAAGCTGGCCGCGTGTTCGGGGCGCGTAAAGACCAGGAAGGCGTCGTGGCCGGCCGCGCGGCCAAGCGACGTGAGGGCCGTGGCCAGCGCTCCGAGCGCTTCGCCGCCCTGGAACGCCTCGTCCACGGCGAACATCTTCAGCACGTAGCCCGCACGCCCGGCGGTGGCGACCAGCCGGCCGTTGTCGTACAGGCCGACCAGGTCGTCGCACCCATCTTCGAAGGCGAGGCCTTGTGATTCGATGAGGCGCCGAGCGTCGAGTCGTTCTCCGGCGGTGAGGAGCGGGACGGCGACGGGGATCATGCTGACACGGCCGGCAGCGGGGTCGCATCGAAACGCGCCGGCACTCTTGAAGCATATCAGACCGGGCGATGGATGCGCTATGCGAGGAACTCGCCTGACATGATCGTGACAGCCTGGCCGGCAAGGCGCACGCGATCGCCGGCGAGTTCGACGCGGAGCGAGCCGCCGCGCGGCGAGGCCTGGTACGCGGAGATCGTCTTGCCAAGCCGTGCGCCCCAGAACGGGCCGAGGCCGCAGTGCGCGGCGCCGGTCACCGGGTCCTCGTCCAGTCGCCAGTGGCTATCCCTGATCCCTACAGCCATCCCCGCGCTCTCGCGATCCGCGCCGCTTCGATCCGGTTACGGGCACCCAGCTTGCTGATGGCTTCCGAGAGGTAGTTGCGAACGGTGCCTTCCGACAGCTTCAGGGCCTCGGCGATCTCCGTACCTGATCGGCCGTCGGCAGCAAGACGCAGTACCTGCCGTTCCCGCTCGCTGAGCGGGTCCTCCTCGGTCCAGGCCTCGACCGCCAGCTCGGGATCGATGGCACGGCCGCCCGCATGCACGCGGCGGATGGCCTCCGCCAGCTTGTCCGAGGGCGAGTCTTTGAGCAAGTACCCAGCCGCGCCGGCATCCAGGGCCCGGCGAAGGTAGCCGGGCCTTGCGAATGTCGTGAGGATGATCACCCGCGCCGGGTGACCGACGTATTTCAGTTCGGCGGCCAGGTCGAGGCCGCTGAGGATCGGCATCTCGATATCGGTCAGGACGACGTCCGGCCGGTGTTCGTGGGCGAGCGCCAGAGCATGCTTGCCGTCCCGCGCCTGAGCGACCACCGTGATGTCGTCTTCGATGTCGAGCAACGCGGCCAGCGCGCCCAGCACCATGGCTTGATCTTCGGCGATGAGGACGCGAATCATGATCAGAAGTCAGAAGTCAGGATTCAGGACTCAGGATTCAGGAACGGGAATACCGGGAAGTTCGACCCGGAGCGTCGTGCCGTGGCGGCCGTCATGCTCGAAGCGGCCGCCCAGTTCCTCCACGCGCGATCGCATGCCCGACAGGCCCGTCCCCGCGATTGCCTCTCCCCCCACGCCATCGTCCTCAACGACGAACACAACAACCTGATGCCTCTGCTGGATGCTGATTCGGCATCGGCCGGCCTTCGCGTGCCGGATCACGTTGGTGATGGCCTCGTGCAGGACCAGCGAGATCACACCTTCGGTTCTCGGGTCCAGCCGGAGACCGGCGACCTCTGTTTCCAGCGCCACTCCGCCCGCCTGTAACGCCTGTCGCGCGCGGGCGAGCGACTCTTCGAGCGTCAGGGCGCGGTAGCCTTGCACCGCCCGCCGGACTTCCGATAGCGCCTCGCGCGAGATCCGCTCGACGTCGCGGATCTCTGCGCCCGCGCGGGCGGGGTCGCGCTCGGACAGCTTGGCGGCCAGCTCAGACTTGAGCACGATCACCGACAACGTGTGGCCGAGCAGGTCGTGCAGGTCTCGCGCGATCCGCTCGCGTTCGGCCACCTTGGCCAGGTGCTCGACCTCGTCCTGCGCGAGTCGCAGGCGACAGTCCGCGCGGCGCTTTTCTGCAAAGCCGATGTTGCCTCCGCCGATGATCAGCGGCAGGAGCACGGCGGGGATCCACGCCTCCGGGCGCAGTCCCAGCGCCACGGTCTCGATGCCGACGACGGCCAGGATGGCGCCGAGCCAGCGCACGGCGATCGCCGGCCGCCCCATGTCCCCCACGAAGCCGGACGCGTAGATGAAGAACACGCTCGCCCCGGGGTTCCATGGAATGAATGCCGCCCCAATGCCCGTGATGCCCGCCACGATGGGCAGCAGACGTTGCCCCTCCAGCCAGTACCCGCGGAAGTACATCGGCAGGAAGGCGAGCAGCGCCAGCACGTGAAGCGCCCACCAGAGCGGCGATCCGTGTCTGAGCACCGCGTAGACAATGAAGAAGCCCAGGTAGACGAGCCACGAGTACGGCAGCCACCATGCGATGGGAAAGTCGGCTGGGAGGAGACGAATGCGCATAGCGCCGTCACGCTGATAGCAGACAGCCGCCAGCGGACAATAGCCAGTGGCGGCACCCGATCGCTGGGCGGCATCATCTGGCAGGAGACAGCCTCTCGCCGACGGCTGCCCGCTGCCAGCTTCCCGCTCGTTCGTGATTCTACCGGAAACGGACGTCGTCAATCTGCAGCCGGAACGTTGCCTGTCCCGCGCTCGCGCTGAACAGCAGGCCTTGGAGATCGCTGCCGTCCATCCCGTTTCCGAAGCCGGACAGCGGCATGACGACCTCGCGCCACTCCGGGTCGGCGACGAACCGTTGCTCGGCGGGGATTCGGCCGAGGCGCGACGCAAACGCGAGCACTCGATAGGTGCCGCCGTCGCCTTTCGTCCAGAATGCGAGCGTCGCGAACCGCGAGAGGTTGGCCGGCGTCATCGGTTGCTGCCCCGGGAAGAACATTGGCCCCGCCCATGGATACATCGATCCGGGCTTGATGCTCCCGGCTACCTCGAGGCTGCGCCGCGAGCCTTGGGCGCCACCCTGGACGACGCGCATCGCCGCTTCGGAAGCTCCTCCCATCATTGAATCCGTCGAGATCTGCCATCCGAAACCGAACCCGGTCGCAGTGTCCGTCTCGAAATCGCTGACCAGGCCGTTCGTGTTCACCCTCGCCCCCGCGGGCTCAGGTAACGCGGGCTTCCGTTCAACCGCCACGCCGCCTTTCCAGATCGCGGCGATTCGCCGCGTGGCTGCGATGGCCCGCGTCGGGTCGCCATCCACCATCAGCAGGTCGGCTCGCATGCCGGGCGCGATGCGTCCCCGGTCGGAGAGGCCGAAGGTCCGGGCCGGAATGGACGTGGCGGCGGCGAGCGCCTCGATCGGTGACAGGCCTGCACCGACCAGCAGTTCGAGTTCCTCGTGCAGGCTCAATCCATGTGCCGTACCCGGGTTGGGAGCATCCGTTCCTGCGAGGATTGGGACGGCCGCAGCCTTCAGCGCGCCGACGAGCGCCCGGGCGCGCAGCATTCCCCCAGTGCCTTTCAGCGGGGCCGGAAATTCCGCGTCGAGCGAACGGCGTTCGCTGCTTCCCACATAGATGGCCAGCGACGGGTCTACGGACAGTGCCCGCGCGACCGAGGTGTCTCCAGTGGTGCTGGCGATGACGGTCAGGGTCGGGATGACGAACGCGCCACGCTGCCGCGCAAGCGCTACGAGCTCGTCGCCGGCAGGGACGTCAGCCACGATGTGCGCCAGGCCATCGGCGCCGGCAGCAAGCGCCTCCCTGGCCGCACGGCCTGTGCTCACGTGCACCACCGCGAGCTTTCCACGCTGATGCGCGGCGGCAACAAGGGCGGTCATCGTCTCGCGGGTCAGCGTCGGCAGCTTCAGCCCATAGCTTGCCGCATCGTCGTAGATGATCTTGATGAAGTCGGAGCCCTCGGCAACCCGCGCGTCCACGAACGCCTGTGCCTCGTCCGGGCGGGTGAGCGTCGGGATTGGGATGCCGTACTCCGTCCCGTGGCCGCCTGGCGCCGTGGCCAGCGTGCCCGCCGAGACCAGGTCTGCCCGGCTGGTCACGAGGCCGCGCTTCTGTTCGGCGCGGCGATCGGCCGCGAATCGCGCGTCGGTGAACATGTCCACCTCCGTGGTGACGCCAAACACCAGCGCCCGTTCGAGTGCGTCCTGAAAGGCGTGTGTGTGCGCGTCAATCAGGCCGGGCAGCAGCGTCTTGCCGTAGCCGTTCACGACGGGGACCTCCTTCGGCACCGAGATGCCCGGGCCCACCGCCTTGATGACCCCGGACTCGACGAGCACGGTCGCGCGTTCGAGCACGGCCGTCCCGTCGAACACCCGTGCGTCAACGATCGCGAACGTCGTCGGTCGAGGCGCGGCAGCCGCAGGTGTCGCCTCAGAGCCCCAGGTTGCCCGGCTGGTGGGCGCAGCGAGAGCGCGGAAATGGGCGGAAATGCCGACCGTCATCAACGCGATACCCGCTGCGGCGAGAGTACCCTCGAGAATGCGTGCTTTCATGCGCCGGCTCCCAGACTACAGAATCCAAAATTCAGAAGTCAGAATTCAGAAGTCAGAATCACGACTTTCCAACGCGGTGAGTTCCCCTATCCGAACGTTGCTCCCTCGTCACGCCGGAACGCGCCCAGCGCGAGCGCCACCGAGAAGAGCGTGAAGCCGGCAAGAGTGAGCACATGGCTCCAGGCCGGGCCGCCGCGTCCCGCCCCAACCACCTGCAGCGCAAGCTGCGCGAAGTGGTAGGCCGGCAGGCACACGGCCAGGTTCTTCATGAACGTGGGGAGCATCTCGATCGGCACCCACAGGCCCGACAGGAACGCCATAGGCAGGTAGATCAGGTTGATGACGGCCGGCGCCGAGTTCGGGCCGCACAGGTAGCCGAGCGCGAGGCCGAAGGCGCTGAATGGCAGCGCACCCGCGACGAGCACAGCGGACAGACGGGCCCAGGTGCCGAGCGGCATCCGCACGTGACCGAACAGAACCCCGAGCACCACGAGGACCGCGACAATTGCCGCGCTGAACACGAGGCTGACGGCGGTCTTTCCGACAATCCACGCGCCGGTTGGCGCCGGCATCGAGCGCTTGAGCAGGAGCCACCCCTGCGCCCGCTCGACCGCGAGGCTGACACCGAACCCGAACAGGGAGGCGCCAATCACGCCGAAGGCGCCGTACGTGGCGAGCATATAGGTGGCGACCTTCGCGCCGTCTTGCGGCCGGCCACCGAGGGCAACGGCGAACAGCAGGTAGAACACGGCGGGAAAGCCGATGGTTGGCAGGGCATACGCTGGTAGGCGCATCACTTTCAAGAGCTCGGTCCTGCACTCCAGCCCGTAGATGCGGAAGTCGCGGACTGACAACGGTCTCATCGTTCGCTCCTGGCGTTACTGTCTGACATGGACGCTGGTTGATCTACGCGCGCGCCGCCGCGCCCTCCGGCTTCCCGGTCAGCTCGACGAACGCCTGCTCGAGGTCGATTCCGGTGATTTCCAACCCGGAGAGCCGTTGGTCGTGCGACAGCAGGTACCGGGCCACGCCCTCGGCGTCCGACGTGAGGATGACAAGGGCGCCGCCCTCCGTCCGGACCGATTGGACCGCGGGCAACTGACGGATCCTGTCCGGGTCAACACTCGTGATGCACCGGAACTGCCGGCCCGCGACCCGCTGCTTGATGTCGGCCGGCGATCCATCCGCGACGATGTGCCCGCGCTGCAGGACCACCACCCGGTCGGCAAGCGCGTCCGCCTCCTCGAGGTAGTGGGTCGTCAGGAGCACCGAGCGCCCGTCGCTCACGAGCTGCCGGATTGCGTCCCAGAAGAGGTGCCGCGCCTCGATGTCGAGGCCCACGGTCGGTTCGTCGAGGAAGAGCAGGTGAGGGTTGCCGCAGAGCGTGGCAGCGAAGAGCACACGCTGCCGCTGGCCGCCCGACAGGTGCCCGAATCTTCGATCCGCGATGCCCGAAATGCCTGTGACCGCGAACAAGTCGTCCATCGGACGCGGGTCCTCGTAGTAGCTTCGAAACAGCCTGAGATGCTCGCGGGGCGTCAGCGTCTCGGGCACGCGTCCGAGTTGCAGCATCGCGCCCACCCGTTGCCGCGCCTCGCGCGTGGACGGGTCGGCGCCGAACAGCCACACCTTCCCGGCAGACGGCCGGCAGGTTCCGAGCATCAGCCTGACAACCGTCGTCTTTCCGGCGCCATTGGGTCCGAGGAGAGCGGTCAGTTGCCCCGGTGCGAGCGCAAGGTCCACTCGGTCCAACGCGGCCACCGCGCCGTACGTCTTCGAGACTCCCCGGAGTTCCGCCACTGGTGTCGAGTCGCTTCTCATGGTTCGATCGTGCGCCCGCCCGCCCGCGCCGCCCAGTGGACGGTGTCAGGCAGCGGAGGTGACATCTGTCACGGACGACGGAGGCGGGGAGGCGGGGGCGGGAAGGCGGACTTGTCCCGCCGAAGCCCGAAGGGCGAAGGCGGAAAGGCGAGGGGCGGGAGGGCTTGGGGCGGTAGAATGGGCCTCCACGGAGGTTGTGCCGATGTCAGAGGCGACGGGGTTCGAACCGATCGTGCGCCCGGCGGTGACCGCGCTCGACGCGATGCTCGGCGAGCCGATCCGCGTGCTCGACGATGGGTTCGTGCGGGTGGTGGACTACATGGGCGACGATGCGGCCATCGTCCAGGCGGCGCGGGTGTCGTACGGCAAGGGCACGCGGCGCGTGCACGAGGACCGCGCGCTCATCCGCTACTTGATGCGCCACGACCACACCACGCCGTTCGAGATGTGCGAGATCAAGCTCCACGTCCGGGTGCCGATGGACAGCTGGCGCCAGTGGATTCGTCACCGCACGGCCAGCGTGAACGAGTATTCGACGAGGTATTCGGAGGCGATCGACGGCGCGCAGCGCACCGCTCCCGGCGCCTGGCGCACGCAGTCGTCCGGCAACCGGCAGGGGAGCAGCGAGATCCTGCCCGAGGACGTCGGCGCGCGACTGTCGGCCGAGGAGGCCGAGCTCCAGGACCGGGCTCGCGCCGTCTACGAAGGACGCATCGCCTCCGGCGTCGCGCGGGAGCAGGCGCGGAAGGACCTGCCGCTATCCACGTTCACCGAGGCCTACTGGAAGGCCGACCTCCACAACCTCCTGCACTTCCTCGACCTTCGGATGGACGCGCACGCGCAACTGGAAATCCGGGAATACGCGACCACGATCGGCGAGCAGATCGTGGCGAAGTGGGTGCCGATCGCGTGGCAGGCCTTCCTCGATTACCGGCGCCATGCGACGCGTCTCTCCAGCGCCGAAGCCGCCATCGTGTCGGCGCTCGCGTCGGGCCGAGCCGACGACGCGACCCGACTGGCCGCGGACGAAGGCTGGCTGCAGCCGGCCGGCGACGGGCAGCTGAAGCCGAGCCGCGAGCGGGACGAACTCGACAGCAAGTTGTCGGCACTGGGACTTCGAGTCCCCTGGAACAGGTAACCGCGAGGTCGTCGTGGCGTCACGCAGGTCTCTGTGGCCTGTGTGTTCTCAGCGGTTGGCCTGTGTGTTCTCAGCGGTTGATTCGGATCTGGTTGGCCAGGCGTTCGCGGAGCAAGGCGCGTCGCGCCTGTGTGACGAATGCAGACTCGATCCCGTGACGGGTGAGCGTGAGCAGCGCGGACGAGTCGAGGCGCAGCGGGCCGGCAATCGCGTCGAACGTCTCGGCCACCGTGAACGGGCCGAACATCAGCGGATCGTCGGTGGAGAGCGAGACGATGAGGCCTTCGCCGAGGAAGATCGGCAGGGGATGCGCCGCCACGGGCACGAAACCCATGAGCGCGTTCGAGACCGGGCAGCACTCGACCGCCACGCCGTGATCCCGCACGCAGTCACGAGCGGTCTGCGAGGCGGCCAGCGACGTCCCGTGGCCAATTCGCCTCGCGCCGAGGCACTCCACCGCTTCCACGATCAACGAGGGTGGCGCGTCGGCGAAGTCGGGCCACCTGCCTTGTTCTCCCGAGTGCACCGTGAGGGGCACACCCGCCTCGCGTGCGGGCCCGATGGCGTCCGGGAACCGGGAGGGAGGATAGGGAACTTCCGGAAAGCCCGCGATGTCGAGGCCGACGGGGCGGTCGTCCCGGTGCAGCCGGGCCGCCAGTTCGGCGATGCGCCGCGCCTGCCCGCCCTCCGGCACGACTCCCGGTCCAGGCAGCCCCTTCTGACGGCTGAACGAGAGTATGAACGTGCCGCTGACCGCGCGCTCGGTCCATGCCCGATCGACGCCGCGCACCAGGGCCGCCGCGATCTCCTCGACCGACGCCGCGATCTGTTCCTGGTAGGTGTACGGTGAGCCGCGCAGTTCGGTGTGGAGGCTCCCGCTGGCGGCGCAGGCCACGAGTTGATCGAAGACGGCCTCTTCCAGGTCCTCGATCGATCGCAGGACGGACAGCGGCAGGCCGAAGGAATCGGCGAAACGGGAGAAGCCGTCCGGACGGCCGAACCCCTCGGCAATGCCCCGGTAGTACTGTCTGATCGAGGCCGGGTTCTGTGGATCCGCGCGGGGCACGACGACGCCCTTCCGCGTCCGCACCTCGGTCACACCGTGCCGTTGGGCCAGACGGGCGATCGTGTCGGGTTGAAGGCCCGCCTCGAAGTGGCGGTGAAGTTCGACCGTGGGCCGGCCCCGGCCATCTGCTCGTTCCGCCGGGCCGCCCCCGGTGCCGCTATCGGCCGGCATACGCCTGCGCCGTCTTCTTCAGCGGCGTTTCATTCCACAGCCGCGTCATCAGGAGCGCGCCGATGATCGAGAAGGGAATGATCATCCAGGTCCACGCGCCCCACCCGAACCTGTCGAGCGCGCCGCCCAGCGCGAACCCGGTCAGGCCCGACGCGAGGTACTGGACGCCGTCGCAGATGCCCGCCACCGTCGCCGCCGCCTTGGTCCCGCCAAAGTCCATGGCGGAAGTGGCCGAGAGCATGCCGTGGACGCCGAAGATCCACATGCAGGTGAACGGGATCAGGAAGGACGCCATCACCCTCGACGTGGTGGCTCCGAGCCAGAGCAGCGCGACAATCTGCCCAAGGTAGAAGATGAACGCGACCGGCGGCCGGCGCGATCCGAAGAGGTGGTCCGACAGGTAGCCGCACAGCAGGCCGCCGGCGATGCCGCCCACGGTGATGCCGACTGACGCGATCGCGAACAGCGTGGTCCCAAAGTCGATCTGGTGGACTTCTTTCAGGAACGGCACGAACCAGAGCATCACGCCCTGGCGCACGAACCCCGTGCAGAATTCCGCGGCAATGACCGTGAGGATCACCCGATTGGTGAAGACCCGGCGGACCAGGTATGCGAAATCGACCGGCTGGTCCTTGTCCGCGTCCTTCGAGGTCGCGTCACCCGTATCGATATCGTCGAACCCTGCCTGCGAGGGGAGGTCCTTCACGACCAGGTAGTCCACGACGAACATCACAGCCAGCAGCATCGACGGGATCAGGAACACCCAGTACCACGGCAGGTACGCGAGGATCCACCCGCCGACCGTCAGCGCCAGAAAATACCCGGACGAGATCATGATGCCGAAGACGCCGCCGAAGACGCCCCTTTCCTGCACGTGGAACCAGGGCGCGTTCACCTTCACGACCGACAGCGCACCGAACGACTGGAAATACTGGTTGACCGCATAGAGCAGCGACATGCCGACGATGATCTTCGTCTGCCACCCGTTGAGGAACAGCAGGCCGATGATCAGGTTGAGCGCGCAGGCGCCGGCCGCGCCGATCAAGATCGACTTCTTGCCGCCAATCCGATCAGCGAGCGGGCCGTTGAAGGCGACCGCGAGCGCATACGTCCAGAATCCCGCGGTCGCGATCATCCCGAAGTCGGCCTTCGACAAATGGAAATTCGCCATCATCGTGGTCGACGATACGTTCAGGTTGTACCGCCCCATGTAGTAGGTGGCGTAGGTCAGGCCGAGCGGGAACCAGTTGAAGAACCGGCGGCGCCTGTACGCGGCGGAGTGGTTCAAGGGACTCGGCATCATTCACCTCGTGCGGTACAGCTGCAGGAGTCGTCCCAGGGCCCACGCGTAGCGCTCACGGAGGACCAGGGGGTCGGTGGATTCCACCTCGTTGTTCATCGAGACGAACGGGACCTCGACGGCGGCCAGCGAGAGACGGCCGTCGGGCGCCCCACCGGTGATCGCCGCCCAGTCGTTCTCGCGGAAGAACCCCAGCATGTCGCGGTCGGGCACCTTGTGGAACAGGATGCTCTCTTCCTGCCCCGGCTTGTACCGGGCCGAGTTGCGGCGGAACGACTCCTCGAACGAGACCTGGATGTAGAGGATGGCGCTCCGCGACAGGATCTCCGGCTGGAAGCGTTCGAGGCTCTCGCGGAACCCGTCGTCCAGGCCGCGGGCGAACTCGATGAGGAGCGTGCCGTCCTCGTAGAACCCCGGGTTCGCGAGGTACTGTCGAGCGATGACCTCGTTGAAGCGATCGACGAGCGACCCGCGAAACTTCGGCCGCGTGATGTTGTAGCCTTCGGCCGTGCGCTCGGACACCTGGCGCGGCTCCGACCGGCTCTCGCGGGCATCGTCTTCGAGGCACGCGTCATGCAGCCACGGGAAGTCGTCCACTTCCTCGAACCGGCCGATGCCGTAGTCCGCGGCGCGCCCGTCGGCCGGGAGCTTCTTCATGACATCGATGAACTCGCTCTTGCCGCCAGCCGGGCGGCCGAGGACAAAGAGGTGCTCGAAGATCTTCGCCGGTGCCTTCATGGGCGAGCACTCCGCAGCGACCACAACTCGCCGAGCGCGCTCGCATAGCGCTCCTCGAGCACGCCGGGGTCGGTGGACTCGGGCTCGTTCTGCATCGAGACGAAGGGAACCTGCACGCCGTTGACCTCCAGCCACCCCGATGGCCGGCCCTCTGTCAGGTCATCCCAGTCGTTGGTGTCGTAGAAGTAGTCGTAGGTCTCCCGCGGCACCATGTGAGCCAGGATGGAGTGCTTCAACTCTTCCTGGTAGCGGGCCTCGTTCCTGCGCCACGATTCTTCCCGCGAGACCTTGATGTAGAGGATCGCCGACGGCGCGAGCACACGCGCATCGAGCATCCCGAGCGCGCGGCCGAACCCGTTCGGGCCGCCACGCGAGAACTCGATGAGCAGCGTGGAGTCGCGGTAGAAGTCGTCCTGGGAGAGGTACTGCCGCGCGATGACGTCGTTGAACTTCTGCATGCACCAGTCGAACAGCTTCGCGCCCCTGGGCGCCATCCCCGGGTTGCCGGGCATGTACTCATGGGTGTAGAGCCGTTCGTGGCCGGCCTTTTCCCAGAGCGCGTCCTCCTGGAACTTCTCCCACAGCCAGGGAAAATCATCCACTTCTTCGAAGCGGCCGACGTGCAGCCGCTGACGCCGCGTGGGCTCGGTGGCGTGCTCGAGAAAATCGATGAACTCGGACTTTCCGCAGGCGGGCCGGCCGAGCACGAACAGGTGCTGAAATATGGCGCTCATGAACCGTGTAGGCTACCACGAGGCTACGCAGAACCACTCACTACAGATGTAGTAGTTCAAGTGGGCTTCGCTACAGCCTGAAGGTGTACTGCAGCTTCACGGAACCCTTGTCGAAGCTGGGGAGATACCGGTTGTCCCGCTCGCGATGGTACCACCCGCGGTTCAACACGAGAAAGAGGTCGTTGCCCGGTTTCAGGATCCAGCGGAAGCGGCTCTGGGCGCCGAGGATCCGCGACTCGCTATCGTACTGTACCAGGTTCGCCCACGAGACATTGGGCGAGAAGTTGTAATCGCCGCGCACCGTGAAGACCTGGGCGCTGAAGCGACCCTCCCGCAGGGACACGTCATTGCGCTCGAAGGCGACCGTGGCCAGGACGTGCGTGCTCGGCTTGAACGTGACTTCGACCTTCACGTCGCGGCGCGTCCCGCTGTAGAACTCTCCCCACGAGTAGTCGGCCTGCACCACGAGCGGGCGCTTGTTCGCCGTCTCCACCTGGACGCGCCACCGGTTCATCCGGTACACGCCGGCTGGGATGACGATGCCGTCCGCGATCTCGAACGGCTCGGTAAGCCGCTCGTACTGCGGCATCACGTTGAACTCGACCTTGTCCCCCGATTCGAACTCGGCGTTGAACGGCGCCGCAAACACCTCCCAGCTCTGCACGACGTTGTGCAGGTCGCTGATCCACCCGGGCTCCACCTGGAAAAAGAGCTGCCGGATCCCGAATCGGCCCGGTCGCGGCATGAACGAGATGCCGGGCGACAGGCGCCGGATTCCGCGCCGCGGGGTGAAGCCCAGGGCCGGCCGGAAATCCTCGCCAATCTGCCGCCATCCGAGGGAGCAGTTCCACAGGTCGTTCGGGTAGTCGATGTTGCCGCCGAACGAATAGTCGGTCGTGCCGCTCGCCTCGTCATCGGTGCGGAGGAAGAAGAAGCTGGTGCTCAGGTTCTTGTTCCCGTGGAACGTCGAGGTGGCAAGGCGGATGTCCGCGCCGACGAGCGTGTTGCTGCCGGTGCCTTCGGGGTTGCCGCGCGTGAGGATCGCGCCGACCCACGACTGCTCGAAGATGTTGCGGCTGACGCGGGCCGCGAGAAGATTCTGCCCGTCCAGCCGGCGGCCGTCCACGGAGAGATCGTCCACGCCCCGCGTCTGCACGTCGAGCACGCCGATGTTGTAGCCCGACTGGCGGCCGACGATCTTGGTGCCGACCAGGATCGGCACCTCGCGTCCGCCGAGCAGCCCGATGCGCCTGGCGAAGAAGGGCAGGACGCTCTCGCTGTTGGTGGCCGCGACGTCGAAGACGCCAGCGCCCTCGAGGAAGAAGGCGCGTTTTTCCGGGAAGAAGAGCGGGAACCGGGTCAGGTTGATTTGCCGCGCGTCGGCCTCCGTCTCGGCGAAATCCGTGTTCACCGTCACCGACGCGTTCATGTTCGGCGTCAGGTTCTTGAAGACGTCGATCCCCGCCTGCAACCGGCCGTCGCTGTTTTCGGCGCCGCCCGAGACGTAGGGCCTGATGTCGAGGCCCCGGCCCTGGTTGATCCCCTCGATCCCTTCCAGCCGGCCGGCCTGTGCAAGGTTCGTGATCCAGCTGTTGCGCAGCGGGGTGGCCCATCGGTCGGACTCGTTCCGCCGCTTGATCATCCGCTCGACGTTCAACCCCCAGACGGTCTGCCCCGGCTTGAACCGCAGCGTCTTGAACGGGATGGCGATCTCGGCCACCCAGCCGTCGGGCGTGATGCGCGCGGAGGCTTCCCAGATGCCGTCCCAGTCGAGCGTGATGTGCTCGTTGTTGTTGGCGATCTGCCCATCGGCCCGCGCGCCGGCCGGATTCACCGCGAACAGGAACCCGTTGCGGTGATCGAAGAACGGGTCGATGACGACCACGATGTAGTCATCGCTGTTGAATTCGCCGTCGCGCGTGAGTTGCGTGGACACGATGTCGGACGGCGTGCGGTCGCGGCACAGGATGCCGAAGTAGAGCGTCGTTGCGGTGTAGAGGACGCGCACCTCCGTCTCCTCGCTGGCCGGACCCTGCTCGGTCGGCTCTCGCTGAACGAGCGGACCGATTGGTGTCGCTTGTGCCCATGCGGGCTCGTCGAGGGCGCCGTCCACGCGGATGGCGGCGGCAATCCGGAGCGCCCTGGCCGACGGCCGATCCACCGGCGGCGCCTGGGGGGAGGCGGCTGCCGGCAGGCAGAAGGGGGAGGCGATCGCAAGACAGAGAACGAGAACGGGCGAAATGGACCGGCGGTCACTCATGCGCGGAAGATTTTACACGGGATTGGATCGAAGCTCTGCCTCGAACCGCCGAGACCCAGTGCTGACCCATGCCCAGGCAGGCGGCCGTGGCAGATCTTCGCGGGAGTGCGCGGCCGGTCTTGCGCGGCCTTTCTCGAAGCAGCTTCCGGGGCGTCCATGGACACTGGCTTCAACTTGGCCCTTCGCCACTCTCAGCCCTGGAAGATGCCTGAGGGACGTGAGCGGCGCAGGCAAATCGCGCTATGATCTGCCCTGTATGAGCACCACCCTGGTGCGGGCGTAGCCTCAGAACCCCACGATGCGTCTCGCCTTCCTCCGGCGCACTCCGGCACGCCAGCGATCGCTGCCACGGCGCCTCCTGCTGCTGGCGGCGAAGAGTGTGGCGGGTGTCGTCCTGGCCTCGGTGCTCTGCACGCTGCTGCTCCGGTTTGTGCCGCCGCTGACATCAGGCGTCATGATCGAGCGGCGAATCGAGGCGTTGTCCCAAGGCCGCCCGTATCAGGCCGGATATCAATGGGTGCGGTGGGATCGGGTTGCTCCCTGGGCGCCGCTCGCCGTCGTCGCCGCCGAAGACCAGCGCTTCGCCGAACACCGTGGCTTCGACCTCGAGTCGATTCAGAACGCCCTCGACGAGCACGGGCGGGGCCGACGGCTCCGCGGCGCGAGCACGATCTCGCAGCAGGTGGCGAAGAACCTGTTCCTGTGGTCGGGACGCAGCTACGTGAGAAAGGGCCTCGAAACGTACTTCACTGCGCTCATCGAAGTGCTGTGGTCGAAGCGGCGGATCCTCGAGGTCTACCTGAACATCGTCGAACTGGGCGACGGTGTCTTCGGCGTCGAGGCCGCCAGCCAGCGCTTCTTCCGCAAGCCCGCATCCCGCCTTCGCCCGGAGGACGCCGCCCTGCTCGCCGCCGTCCTGCCGAACCCCCATCGTCTGCGGGTTGACCGCCCCTCGGCCTTCGTGGAGGAACGGCGCGCCTGGATTCTCATGCAGATGGATCAACTGGGCGGCCTCGCTTACGTGAAGCAGTTCTAGCGAGGCGTGCCTCAGACCGCCGAACCTGGCGTGGCGGCCCCAAGGCACGCCCCGCGAGAACCAGAAACGCTGTTGGCTGGCCCCGCGACGCGCGGGGCGTAGACGCGTTGGAAGGTGGAGTCCTGCGTGACGCCGCGCGGCGGGTGGCGCGTGTTGGGGGTCTACCAGATGGTGCGCGCCGGGTACTGCGTGACCAGCGGATCGGGCGTGAGGATGGCGAGGCCGTGGACGATCGCCTGGCTGACCAGCAGCCGGTCGAATGGGTCGCGGTGCAGGTGGGGCAGACGCGAGACGTGAAGGGCGCTCTCCTCGTCGATCGGCAGCGAGACGATGCCGTGGGCCTCGCGCATCTCCGGGATGAATCGCTCGACGTCGTCCGGCAGCGGCAGGCGGCCGAGCGATTCCTTGATGGTGATCTCCCAGGCCGACACGGCGCTCAGGAAGACCTCGCTATCCGCCGCGCGAAACAAGTCGCGGGCGCGCCGCGACAGCGGCGACGCGTCCGCGATGATCCACAAGAACGTGCAGGTGTCGAGCAACAGCCTCACCGCGTCCGCCTCGCCTTGGGCGAACCGCCACCTCCAGACTTGCCTCGCGGTTCGGCGACCGTCGATCGGCGCCCGTGGGCGTTCAAGCCATAGAAACTCTCCATGACCTCCTCGGGCAGCGGCTCGAAAAAGGCGGCGGGGACGTCGAGACGCCCCTTGGCCAGGCCAACCGGGCGGGGATCGGTGCGGGCCGCTTCCACACGACGAAGTTCCGCGACCGGTTCGTTCCGCTTGCAGATGAGCACCCGTTCACCGCGGGCGGCGGCTTCCAAGTACTCGGACAACCTAGCCTTGGCCTCGTAGATGTTGACCATCTTCATGGTCAGATAGTTGACCATACATGGGAGAATGTCAAGCAGGCCCTGGACATGGGGAAACGGGGGGATTCTCGCCGGCGCGGGCTTCGACTCGACCGGCGGAGTGCACGGAACCCAGGATCGCCCCGAATCTGCCAGCAGCTCGGTAGGGATCGGGATGGGAGATGCAGGATCGGGTCCGTCTCCGCCGTATAATGACCTCGTGCTCCACAGTTCACCGAGGAGGATCATGACCAGCTCCATCGTCGTCCCGCCTGCGTACGCGTCGCTGCTCACGCCACGCGAAACCGAGTGCGCCATCCGGCTCATCAAGGAGTTCTTCCAGACCAATCTCGCGTTCGAGCTGAACCTGCTCCGTGTCACGGCGCCGCTGTTCGTTCCGGCCGGCACCGGCATCAACGACGATCTCAATGGTGTCGAGCGTCCTGTCTCGTTCCCGGTGGGCGCCATGGGAGACCGGAGGGCCGAAATCGTCCAGTCGCTGGCCAAGTGGAAGCGCCTGGCGCTGGCGGACCTGGGGTTCCAGCCAGGCGAGGGCCTGTACACGGACATGAACGCCATCCGTCCCGACGAGACGCTCGACAACACCCACTCACTCTACGTGGACCAGTGGGACTGGGAGCGCGTCATCACGGGCGAGGACCGTACCCTCCCGTTTCTGACGTCCATCGTCGGCCGCATCTACAGCGTGATCGTGCGGTCTGAGAAGTACGTGGCGTACCACTACCCAGCCATCCGCCCCAGTCTGCCGGAGCAGATCTTTATCGTGCACGCCGAGGAACTCGAACAGCGCTATCCGCACCTGACGCCACGTGAGCGAGAGTACGAGGCGTGCAAGGAGCACGGTGCGGTGTTCGTCATCGGCATCGGCCATCCGCTTGCAGACGGCCAGCCGCACGACGGCCGCGCGCCCGACTACGACGACTGGTCCACGCCAACCGGCGGAGGCCGTCACGGCCTGAACGGCGACATCCTGGTTTACTACCCGGTACTCGACTGCGCGTACGAGCTGTCGTCGATGGGCATCCGGGTCGATCCGCAGTCGCTCGCCGAGCAACTTGATCTCCGCGGCATGCCGGAGCGGCGCGAGTTGCTCTTCCATCGGCGATTGCTCGGCGGCGAACTCCCGCTGACGATCGGCGGTGGAATCGGCCAGTCACGGCTGTGCATGTTCTACCTGCGGAAGGCCCACATCGGCGAGATTCAGGCAAGCCTCTGGCCGCCCGACGTGGTGGAGCGCTGCCGCCAGGCTGGCATCACGCTCTTCTAGCGCGGAGTCCTGCGGGAGCCGCACCGGGAAGGAGAGTGGACGGGCAGGCGCCGCGCGTGTCGTCTGACTGCGCTCAGCCCGTCAGCACCGAGGGACGCCGCGTCGGTTCGCCATCGTCGAGCGCGTTCAGGAAGGCGTCGATGGCCGTCAGATCCTCCAGGATCAGCTGGTGCCGATGGTGGCTTCCGTCGGTCATGCACGCAGAGCTTACTACGACTCGGCCCGGATGCTGTGCGCGCGAGGCGTGATCCGGCCACCGTCAACGCCCAGAGCGCGATTCCAGACCCGGTTGATATCGACTATCCTTGACGCGATCGGCGAACGGGCCGTCGAGTACCACGACCGGGTCACGTGTCTGTCGGGGTCCCACAAGACCATCATCATCCTCTGGGGCGACCACGGCTGGAAGCATGGTGAGCACGTTGGAAAGACGCGCCACGTCGTTTCAGGCGCGGGAGACGCGGGTTGCCCGGGACATGGCGCCGGCTCGGCACGGCGCGCCGCCGGAGGAGTGACGCATGGACTGGATGGCCAACCCTGAGATCTGGATTGCGCTGGCGACGCTGACGGCGCTCGAGATCGTCCTCGGCGTCGACAACATTATCTTCATCGCGGTCCTCGCCGGAAAGCTGCCGGCCGCGCAGCAGGGGCGGGCCCGCCGGGTCGGCTTGCTGGGCGCGATGTTCATGCGCATCGGCCTCCTCTTCTCGCTGTCCTGGCTTGCGCGCCTGACGACACCCCTGTTCGGCATCGCGGGGCAGGAGATTTCGGGGCGCGACCTGGTCCTGCTCGTCGGAGGCATGTTCCTGCTGGGCAAGAGCACGTGGGAGATTCACGAGAACCTCGAGAGTCATCCGGCGACGGGCGTTCGCAGCGCCCCCGCCTCGTTCGTGGGGCTCATCGTCCAGATCATGCTGCTCGACATCGTCTTCTCGCTCGACTCGGTCATCACCGCCGTCGGCATGGCCAGGCACCTCGCCGTGATGGTCGCCGCGGTCGTGCTCTCCGTCGGCGTCATGATGTGGGCGTCGAAGCCGATCGCGACATTCGTGGATCGGCACCCGACGGTCAAGATCCTCGCGCTGAGTTTCTTGCTGTTGATCGGGTTCTCGCTCGTGGCGGAGGGGCTGGGCCACCACGTCCCGAAGGGATACATCTACTTCGCGATGGGGTTCTCGATGTTCGTCGAGATGGTCAACCTGCGGGTGCGGGGAAAGACGGTGCCGGTGCACCTGCAGCGCACGTACGAGGATTGACGGCGCCCGCCCCTCGGTTGGGTTCCAGCCTTACCGCGGGAAATCACTTCCGGAGTGGCCATTCCGACATCGCTACCGCGAGGGAGAAGGGGGACTCGGACGGCGGACCTACCAGATCGTGCGGGCGGGGTACTCCGCAATCAAGCGGTCGGGAGTGAGATGCCGCCTGGCCCCACCCGGTAGAGCCGGATCCACAGAGGCGTGACACGAGTGAGAGGCGCGCTGGACCCGCCCCCGTTCGAACCCTATACTTCGTAGTCCATGACGTTCCGTGATCGCCTCCTGGCGACGATCGAGGCAGCCCGTCCTGTGCTTGAGGAACCGGATGTGCTGGTGGTGGGGTCCGAAGTCCCCAGCCTCTCTCTGCTCGAACAGAGGACCGGGATGCCGGATCCGCGGCCTCGGCGAGCCGCCGTCGTTGCCCTGCTCCGGCGCCTGGAGCAGATCGACGGGGGCGCGGCATGACCCAGTCGCTCGATCGGCGGGTCACGGCACTGCGTGCCCGGGTGCTGGCCCGGTCGTCGGACTACCGACAGCGCCATCACGCCCGCGGCGTGTGGTACAGGCTGCGCCGCGTGCTCGCCGACGCGAGCGCCGCGTTTGCGGTTCCGACCGAGGAGGTCGCGAGGCTCGTCGCCGAAGGCCATCGGGTCGAGACGGTCGGCCGGGAATTCGATCCGCCGAAGGCGATCGTGTTTGCTCCGGCCGCGCGCGTGGCCCAGATCGCCTCGGCTCGCGCAGTGCCCCTGAGGCTCGGCCGCGAACTGCTGGAGGCAGAAGGCCTCGTGCTGACGCCGTTCGAAACAACGACATAGCCAGGATCGACACGACGGACAGCGTTGGATACTGGACGACCAGAGGTCCTCCCGCCACTCCCTGCGAATCCCATTTGACCCGCACGCGGCAGCGGACATAATACCGCAGCGTTTCCGGCTCTGGAAGATTCCGGACAGGAGGATTCTCATGCTACGAAGACCCCGATCAATTGCCGCCGCCCTCGCCCTCGCCACGACCTTCGCCACGCCCGCGCTCCTTGGCGCCGGCGCCGGCCAGGACGCCGCGAAGGTGAGGCCCAACTACGAGCTCGCCTCCCGCTGGACTGCCTCGAAGGTGACCAACAAGATGGTCTTCACCGGGGCGGTCACCCCGAACTGGTTCGAGAGCGGAGATCGCTTCTGGTACGCCTACTCGACCAGCAAGGGCCAGCGCTGGATGCTCGTGAACACGATCAAGAAGACCAAGGCGTCGCTCTTCGATACCGCCTACATGGCCGCGCAACTCTCCAATATCGTCCGCGTTCCGTTAGACAGCGCCCATCTGTCCCTGACGGGCATGAAGCTCATCAAGCAGGACATGGTCCTTCAGTTCGAGTTGACCGTGCCCAAGGACACGAAGATCCCCGGTCTCAAAGAGAAGGCCGACGACAAGAAGGACACCGGGACGACCACGCAGGGCGGGGGACAGCGCGGTTCAGGTGGAGCAGCACCCGCGGCCCCCCCAGCGCCGCCAACCCGGGTCTTCCGTTTCGAGTACGACCTGGCCACCACGAAGGTCGTCCTCGTGCACCCCGACGAGGTGAAGGCCAAGGAGGAGAAGGACAAGGAGGTGAAGTGGCCGACCTGGACCAGCGTGGCCCCTGACGAGAAGATCGCCGTCTTCGTCAGGCGCTTCGATCTCTACACCATGGACATGGAGAACCTGAAGAAGGCCATCAAGGACCCCAGGGACCCCTCCGTCGTGGAGACGCGCCTCACCGAAGACGGTGAGGAGTACTACGCCTACTCCCGACACCTGACCGACGACGACAAGGACCGGCTGCGCAAGGAGCAGAAGAAGGAAGAGAAGAAGGACGAGAAGGCCACCGAGAAGAAGTACGAGCAGACCAAAGAGAAGGAGGCCAAGGAGGCCAAGGAGAAGGAAGCCAAGGATACCTTCGAGCCCCGCGTGGCACCAGCCGGCCTGACCTGGAGCCAGGACTCGAAGAAGTTCTCGGTCGAACGGCAGGATTCCCGCAAGGTGAAGGACCTGTGGGTGATCGACTCGCTGGCCCAGCCCCGGCCGAAGCTGGAGACCTACCGCTACTCCATGCCGGGCGAGGATCTGTCCCTGGAAAAACTCCTGGTCTTCGACCTCGCGAGCCGGCAGCGCCTCGAGGCCAAAGCCGACGCGTTCAAGGACCAGCGCCTCTCGATCCCGACCCGCCGGGTCACCGAGAAGGAGCGCAGGGAGAGGGACGGCACGCCCAACCCCGTGGCGTCTTCGCAGTGGGCCCTCGCCGGATCGGATTCCTTCATCATGATCCGCCAGAGCCGCGACCTGAAGCGGCTGGACATCTGCCGCGTCGATGCCAAAACGGGCGACACCACCGTGCTGGTGGAAGAGCGCCTGAACACGTACATCGACAGCAAGCCGATCCGCCTGCTCGAGGGCGAGAAGGAGTTTCTGTGGTGGTCCGAGCGGGACGGGTGGGGCCACTGGTACCTGTACGGCATTGACGGGACTCTGAAGAACCAGGTCACGCGCGGCGAGTTCGTCTGCTCCACCATCACCGGTCTCGACGAGAAGACGCGCACGCTCTACTTCACCGCCAACTACCGCGAGGCCGGCGAGGATCCCTACTACGATCACCTCTACCGCGTGTTGCTGGACGGCAGCGGCCTGAAGCTTCTGAATTCCGGCGACGCCAATCACGGCGCGGCGATGCCGGAGCACACCCGCTTCTTCGTGGATACGACGAGCCGCGTCGATCAGGCGCCGAAGTCCGCGCTCCGCGACAGCCTGGGCAACCTGGTCATGGACCTCGAGGCAACCGATGTCAGCCTCCTCCTGGATCAGGGCTACACGTACCCATCGCCCTTCATCGTGAAAGCCGACGACGGGGTCACGGATCTGGCGGGCGTGATGTACAAGCCGCACGACTTCGATCCCAGGAAGAAGTACCCGATCATCGCCTTTGTCTATCCGGGCCCGCAGACGGAGCAGGTCACCAAGACCTTCAACGCCGCCGCCTACACGCACTGGCTGGCGCAGTTCGGCTTCATCGTCATCGAGGTGGGCAACCGCGGCGGCACCCCCTCGCGCAGCAAGTGGTACCACAACTACGGCTACGGAAACCTGCGCGACTATGGGCTCGCCGACAAGAAGGCGGCCATCGAGCAGCTTGCCAGGAAGTACACCTTCATCGACGTGAACAAGGTCGGCATCTACGGGCACTCCGGCGGCGGCTTCATGTCAACCGCCGCGATGCTCGTCTATCCCGACTTCTTCAAGGTGGCCGTTTCGAGCTCCGGGAACCACGAGAACAACATCTACAACGACACCTGGAGCGAGAAACATCACGGCATCAACGAGGTCACGGACAAGGACGGGAAGGTCAAGTTCGAGTACACCGTCGACAAGAATTCCGAGATCGCCAAGAACCTCAAGGGCAAGCTGCTGCTGGTGCATGGCGACATCGACAACAACGTCCATCCGGCGAATACCTTGCGCCTGGTGGACGCGCTCATCAAGGCCAACAAGCGTTTCGACATGGTCATCGTCCCCGGATCCCGCCATCCTATCAGCGGGGAGTGGTTCAACTGGACGAGGGCCGAGTACTTCTGCAAACATCTGCTGGGTGAAGCCCGCGATGACGCCGACATGGTCGAGGTCAACAGGGAGCAGGCCCAGCGCGGGGACCGGCGCGGGCGCCCTGACGGCGGGGAGGAGATTCGGAAGTAGGCGGGCCCGGTCTCAGACTGCATGAAGAGCGGTCTGGGCCAAGCCGCGGACGGCGTCCGCGCGTCGGAGGACTTGCGTATGAGCCATGACGCGTCGAACGAGAGTGCTGTCGGGGTGATCCTGGAACGGATGCGCCGCGCGCAGGCCGTGGCGCACGTCGGCAGCTGGGAAATCGACCTTCGCAGCCGCACGCGGCGGAGATCGATGTGGTGCTTCTCGATCTCACGTTGCCGAAACTGGACGGGGTCGAGGTGATGGGCGAGCTCGTGAAGATCAGGCCCGACGTGAAGATCGTGCTGTCGTCAGGCAATCGGGTCGAGATTCGCGGGGACGGGCCTCGGCCGGTGCGACTCCTGCCCAAGCCGTATTCCCCGTCGGATCTCACGGAGGCCGTGCGGGTGGCGCTGGAGCAGGCCGGGTTCGGGCCCTACGGTGCCCGCCGTTGACGCGTCCTTCGAGTATTTACAGCGGCCGACACCCCTCTGACACGGCCTATTTCGTCACCACATCCATCGTCCGGAGGACCGGGTAGAACTCGGGCGCTGGCGTGCCGCCCAGCACCGGGTCGAGGATGTTCCACGCCATCAGGCCGTCGTCGGAACGAGGGTCGAACAGGAGGAATGCCAACCGCGCCAGCGGTTGGTCCATCTGAACCACGATCGACCCGGCCTGCAGGGTCTGCTCGGTCGCTTCCCACTTGCCCGTCAGCGTTCTCAGCTTGTGGGTTCCCTGATACTCCCGCTCGGCGAGCGTTGAGGACTCGATCCTGAAGCGCTCGGCCCTGACCGTCAGGTCCTTCTCGGTGCGGGTGTACTTGATGCCGTGGGCCTCGAGCCTGTCGACCACGCTGGCGACGACACGGGCCGACGCCGACCCGCCCATTCCAGGTCGCATGCCGGGTCCTGGCGGCCCGGTTGGCGGCCCGGTTGGCGGGGCGGTTGGCGGCCCGGTTGGCAGGGCGGTGAGCGGTGCGGCGGGCGTGGCGGCGAGCGGTGCGGCTGGCGGTGCGCTGGTCGGCGTCACCACCAACGGCAGCAGGTAGGCGCGCGGGGCCAGGCTGGTTTCGGTGGGCGCGGTCGTGCCGAAGTGAGGCATCGTTTCGGTCCGCTCTCCGCCCGGGACGCGGCGGCGGATCGGACGGTCGGGCACGTACGGATTCCGCTCGGAGACGGTCTGGGCAAACACGACCGGCACGGGCGCGGCCCCCTTCACCAGTTGCTGTCGGACCGCCAGTTCCTTGCCGATGACCGACTCGCCGTCGGCGGTCGCGACGGCACGCCGGACCGACTCCCCGTTCTTCACGACGTAGTCGAGCACCTCTTCGAGGAACCAGTAGTTGGCCTTGATGCGGTCCTCGAACGACGCGTACGAATAGGTCTCGACCAGGATCCCGAGTCGGTTGCGGACGCCGAAGTAGGTTGACGTATAGCGGGCCTTCGCCAGATCGCCGTCCGACCCGTAGGTCCGCTCGGTGCCCCGCGCGACGCCGCCGTAGTAGAAATAGTCCCAGCCGTGCTTCGCCTTGATGGTCTTCGTCACGGATGGCAGCAGGCTGTCGCGGAGCAACCCCGATGTCGCCTTCGAGTCATTGGGATTGAGCGACGTTTCGTAGGTCAGGTAGAAGCCGCTGTCGGCACTCCCATCGGTCGTGTGCAGGTCGATGGCGACATGGGGGTCGTACCGGGTCAGCAGCACGGCCATCGAACGGGCCTCTGGCGTTTCGAGCTTGGTGCAGTCGCGGTTCAGATCGAGGTTCTGGGCGTTGGCGCGCTGCCCCATCCCCCCGATCGGCCCATTCTGGCTTCCACGGTTTGCCACGCTCACCCGCTCGTTGCCATCCGCGTTGTAGATCGGGCCAATCAACAGGACCACCGACTTGAGCCAGTCGGCGCGTTCGCCCCTGGCGATGGACCGGAGCAGCCAGAGCAACGCCTCCTTGCCCTCGACCTCGCCCGCATGGATGTTCCCCTGCAGGTAGACCCGCGTCTTCCCGGTCGCCAGTACCTCCTCGGGCGTTGCGCCCGGTGCGCCGATGACGGCGAGCGGCAGCGGACGGCCTTCGAAGGTGTAGCCGAAGGTCGTGAGGTGGATCTGGGGCGACGCGGAGGCCATCGCCTTCATGTACGACATCACGTCGGCGTACTGGCTCGTCTCGGCGAAGTGGCTGGTCTCGGGACGGGTCAGCAGCGCGGTCTTCTGGCCGGCGGACGGTCGGGCTGCCGGCGCGGCCGGCTGGGCGGCCGCAAGACCAGCCCCCTGGAGCAGCAGGACAGCCGCCAGCAGCAGCCGGGTGGAGATCGCAACGAATGGCGACTGTGTCATCGGACAGGTTCTCCCACAATCTGGCCGAGCCTTAGCCGAAGAGGCTCGACCGGCTTGTTCGCGGCCTTCGGCCCACAACCACGATCTCGCTTTCGGGATGTCGAAGACTCCATCGGAAAAAAGACGACGCCCTATCAATGCCGGTGAGTCTACCAGAACGCCGCCAGAATGGCGCCAGGGTGGCCAGCCGGCATCTTCGATCTGTTCCACGCGGAGAAGGCTGCGGTCCAAGCGTGAGCCAGCGGCAGAAGGCCCCCGCAGGCTTGACACCGCGCGCCAACAGCATCAGTACTCCGGGCCGGCAGGTCGTGACGGCCGTCGTTCACTGATTCCGCATCTCGGCCCGTCCCGCATAGTGGAATGTGTGATCCGACGACATGCGTGGTATTGACCGACGCGCGGAACGCGCCCTGTTCCTGCGGGCGGCGTGCGTGGAGGGGTGAGCCGCCGGCGTCAGTGCGCCTCGCCGGCGGCCGGTTCGTGCTGGAACTCGCCGAGCGAGATCGGCACCGCGACCTTCAGCATCAGGGTGAAGACGAGGAAGCCCAGGGCGAACACCCCGGCCGCGACGCGCAACTCGGTCAGCGACGGTACGTATTCGTAGATCTCGCCGAGCGCGTCCGGCGTGAGCCCAGGGATGATGAGTCCCATACCCTTGTCGATGTAACAGCCCGCGTACGTGGCCAGGCAGCCCAGGTTCAATGTCACCCAGTGCCGGCGCCCTGCCGGGATGATGAACAGCAGGAATGCCGACAGGTTCAGCGCCACGGCCGTCCACGCATAGGGCACGAGCGTCCGGTGCTCGCCGAGCCCGGAAAACCAGTAGCGCGTGTACAGCAGGTGCTGCGTGTCGGAGTAGTACTCCTTGAACGCCTCCGCCCCGTGCAGGAACAGGGTGAGGAACATGGCGTAGGCCATCAACTCGGCGATCTTCGAGATGGCCTGATCCTGGATCTCGAACCGCGTGAAGCGGCGGAGCACCTGGAAGAGGATCAGCAGGATGGCGGGCCCCGAGCAGAATGCCGACGCAAGGAACTGCGGCGCCAGGATCGACGAATTCCAGTAGGGCCGCGCGGCGAGGCCGTTGAAGAGGAACGCGGTGACCGTGTGGATGCCCACCGCCATCGGGATCGACAACAGCACGAGCGGCGCCACGATCCGCGTGTCGTAGTGCCGGCCGTTGAACGCCCGGTAGACGATGTGCGTGACGACGACGAAGTTGATCGCAAAGTAGATGTTGAGCACCAGGACGTCCCAGGCCAGGATCGACCGCGGAAAGTTCAGGTGCCCCAGGCCCGGGATCAGATGCCAGAAGCGATCCGGCCTGCCGATGTCCACCAGCACGAAGAGCAGGCACATCAGGATCGCGCTGACCGCCAGCAGTTCGCCGTAGATCACGATCTCGCGAATCGGCTTCCAGTCGTAGATGTAGGCCGGGATCACGAGCACCACCGCGGCGGCCGCGACGCCGACCAGGAACGTGAAGTTCCCGATGTAGAACCCCCAGCTCACCTGGTCGCGCATCGCGGTGACCACCAGGCCCTCCGACACCTGCCGCGCGAAGGCCAGCGCGCCGGAGACGATCAGGACCGCCAGGAAGGCCAGCCAGGCCCAGTAGGCGGCGTTGCCACGCCGCACCAGGCGGAAGCTCCCGGCCACGAAACGGGAAAACTGGCTCACGATGCTCACGGCGTCCTCACGTTCCGTAGAAGTAGAAGAACTTGGGCATGGTGTTCAGTTCCTCCTTGAGGACGAGCACCCGCTTGTTCTCGATCACGTACCGGATCTCGCTCTTCGGATCCAGAAGGTTGCCGAACTTCCGCGCACCGACCGGGCACACCTCGACGCACGCCGGGTAGCGCCCCACACGCACGCGCTGGATGCAGAAGGTGCACTTCTCGACGACGCCCTTGGAACGCGGCCGGTTGCCCAGGTAGTGCGTCTTCGTGTTCAGGTGGTCGCGGGGGATGGTCGGCTCGGCCCAGTTGAAGTGCCGCGCGCCGTACGGGCACGCGGCCATGCAATAGCGACAGCCCACGCACCAGTCGTAGTCGATGACGACGATCCCGTCCGGCTCGGTCCAGGTGGCGCCAGTCGGGCAGACTTTCGTGCACGGCGCGTTCCGGCACTGCTGGCACGCCACCGGCACGTAGAAATGCCCCTCCTGCGGAACCTCCGCCGGCTGGTAGTAGGGATCGGACTCCGAGAAGTCGATCCCCTTATCCTTGTTCATCCCGAGGACGCGGATCCACTGCACCTCGGGGTCGCGTGACTGGTTGTTCTCCTCGACACACGCGTAGACACAGCGCCGGCAGCCGATGCAACGCGACAGGTCGAGCGCGTACGCGAAGGTCACGCCCTGGATCGGCGGGGTATCCGCCACGGCGACCGCGGTACCGAACCGCTTGGTGTAGTCCTTCTCGAGGTCCTCGAGCAGGGCAGCCAGACGCTCCCGGGGCAGCTCGCGCAGGCGCTTGGGGCCGCAAGCCGTGAGAATGAAGCCGGCGGCCGCCGCTGCCGCCACCGACGCAAACTGCCGGCGCGAGACGGCCGGGGGGCGTTTCTCAGGGTCCATCGACATCCTCCGGCCTACTTGGCGGCCGACGGCCGCGCCGGGGCCGGCTTGGGCGTCACCGCGCGGAACCGCGGCTGGTGCGGGTTGTGGCAGTGCGCGCAGAGCAGGTACCCCTTGTGCCCGTTCCACTCGCCCGTCCGGCGCCCGTGGACGCCGGCGCGCCAGTCGCGCAGTTTCTCGCCGTGGCACTGACCGCAGAGGAGGTACGACTGTTCGAACGGGACCTTCTCCCCGCTGGCCAGGTGGAGCCAATCCCGGTTGTCCGGGTCGTGGCAGTCGAGGCACCATCGGTGCTGCTCATCGTGCGCGAGCACGATGTCGCCGTGCATGTCGGCGAGCGGCCGGCGCACCCGGTTGACCTTCAGGGTCGCGTGGCAGCTCGTGCACGGGAAAATGCCATCGGTGAACGGGGGCGGTGGAACCTCGACCCGCTCTTCAGCGCGGGGCGGGCCGGCACGCGGCAGGGGCGCCGGCGAGAAATGCTGGGCGAGCGCCACAGGCGCCGCGGCCGGTGCGACCAGCGCCAGCGCCAGCGTCATCACGCACAACCTCATGGTATGCCCCTCGTCAGGCGCTGCGGTGATCGACGACCCGCTGAACCTCGCGCAGCCACATCGCCTGAAACACCTGCAAGCGCTGCCCGATCACCGCGGCCAGGTTTCGCGTCACCGCGTGGCCCGCCTCGGGACGGGTCGCGAAGTAGTCGAGCAACGCCGCCCGCGAGAGGCCGAGCAGTTCGGTCTCCACCAGCGCGGTGGCCTTCAGGGTGAAGCGGTGCGGCGGGATGAGCGCCGACCAGCCCACCGTCTCACCGGGTTGCCGCTCTTCGACCAGGACGTCCTCGTCCCGCCCGCCAACCTGAAGCGGGAGCGTGAGCGCCACCCGGCCTCGCTCGACCAGGAACAGCGTCTCGGCGTCGTCCCCCAGCGAGAACAGCACGGCGCCGCTCTGCAGGTGAACCCGCGAACCGAGGTTGAGTATCGCCGCGGCGTCGGTCTCGGCGACGCCGCGAAGGAGCTCAGGCAGACCGCTCGTCATGGCGTGTCACCTCTCAGTGGGCGAGCGGGGACATCGTGCGGCTGTGGAGCGACGCGCTCGACGGCTGGTTGATGAACGACTCGGCTGCCGCCTGTTCCAGCCTCACGTGCCGCTCGATCTGCAGCAGGAGCACGTCGAGTGGAACCGGCTGGTGCGGCGGGAGCCCGGTGCCGGCCGCGAAGAACCGTGGCGTCCCCATCGAGACCGTCAGCGGGTGGGCCTCCGCCGCCTTCGCCAGGATCTCGCCTTCCGCGCGACCAGGCTCGCCTCGAGTCGCGGCCCCGAACGCCAGCGCTGCCGCCGCGACGCCGAGCATGCTCAAGCACAAACCCATCAGGAACATCTCCATGTCGTCCCTCCTGTCGCCTCGGCCATACGCAGTTTTGGTGCCAGCGCAACTTCGCCGTATCCCGAGGGAATTGCGACAGAGACCCGCATCCTCCCGGCTGCTCCTGCCAACCTGTCAGGCCAGGACTGCCGAACCGTCAGGCGCGGGGCAAGGCTGGATCACCCGTTGACCCCTGAGACGGAACCTGTCAGTATTCCGGCGTTCCGCCCACAACTCCATGAGCGTGCGCTTCAGCGGCATGACGGTCGGTCTGGCTGCGGGAATCACGATTGCCGTCGCGACGGTGTGCGGTGGCGGGGCGTACGTGTACTCGCTCCATCATTTCCAGAGCCTGCTCGACACCGCCCGGACCACGGCCCTCGCCGAAGGCGAGTTGATCCGCGCGGCGCTCGAGCACCAGATGATGGAGAACGACCGCAGCCTGATCGCGCGGATGATCCAGACCTTTGGCGCGCAGCCGCGCGTCGAGCAGGTCGTGTTGCTCGATCGAACGGGCACCGAACGCTACTCGAGTGTCCCGCCAGGCTCGAACGCGGACCTGTCGATCGGCTCGCCCACCTGCCAGGCCTGCCACCAGTTCCCGCCCGACCGACGCGCGCAGACCCGCGTCATCGAGACCCGCGGCGGCACGGTCCTGCGGACGGTCGTCCCGTTCCGCAATCGCGAACCGTGCCACGCCTGCCACGACCCGGGCCGGCGCATCAACGGGGTCCTGATCCTCGACATCAACGTCGGCGACGTGCGCGAGTCGATGAACCGCGACCTCCGGTGGATGGTGGCAGGAACGGGCGGGATCACGCTGCTGCTCGTGACGGCCATTGCCCTTGTGGTCCGCTTCGTGGTCATCGGGCGCCTCCAGAAGTTCGAGACGACAGCCCGACTGATCGCGGCCGGCGACCTGGAGCGCCGGGTGCCGGCGGGCGGGTCGGACACCATCTCGTGGCTGGCCCGCGAGTTCAACGCGATGGCGGACTCGGTCACGGGCCTGCTCGGCGAGGTGCGCAGCCAGCGCGAGCGTCTCGAGACGATCATCAACGCCATCGACGACGGCATCGCCGTCCTGGACGCGGATCGGAGGATCATCGCCGCCAACGACGCGTTCATCGCGAGAACGGGCCACTCGCGGGCGCAGATGGTGGGCTGCAACTGCCGCGAGGGCGCCGCGGGCTTGTGCAACGAGCGACACTGCCTGACGCAGGCGTGCCTCACGTCCGGCGAACGCCAGGTACGCATCTGCGAGCGCCAGGCGGACGACGGGACGTCGTCATGGGAGGAGGTCCACGCCTCGCCCATCCTGGCGGCGGGAGGCGGCGTGTCGTACGTCGTCGAAGTGTGGCGGGACATCTCAGACCGGCGGGCGGCCGAGGCTCGCCTGGCCGAGTCACACCGCCTCGCATCGCTCGGCCTGCTCGCCTCCGGTTTCTCCCACGAGCTGAACACACCGCTCGCCACCGTCCTGACCTGTGTCGAGGCGATTCTCCGCGAAGCCAGGACCGGTCCCGACCCCGCGCCGGATGCCGGCGCCATCGCCGAGAGCGCGGCCATCGCGCGCGATCAGGTGCTCCGCTGTCGCAGCATCACGCAGCACTTCCTCCGCCTTTCCCGCGGGGAGGCCTCGCCGGGAGACATCGTCGATCTCCAGGGCGCGATCGCATCGGTGGAGCGCCTCATCGCGCCGACCGCGCGCGATCACTCGGTTCGCGTCGAGGTGGAACCGTCCGCCAGCGTCTCGCGGGTGCGCGCCGACGAAGCCGAACTCCAGCACGCGCTGACCAACCTGATCCTGAACGCCATCCAGGCGTCCCGGCCAGGCGGGCGGGTGGTCATCAGGGTCGTGGCCGGGGACCCGGTCCGCGTCCAGGTCGAGGACCGGGGTTGTGGCATCGCGCCGGAACACCAGAAACGGATCTTCGAGCCGTTCTTCAGCCTGCGGAAGGGTGGCACGGGACTCGGGCTGTTCCTGTCGCTGAACTTCGTTCGGCGCTGGGGAGGCGACATCCTCGTCCGGAGCGAGCCAGGCGCCGGCGCCACCTTCGAGATCGTGCTGCCGCCCCTGCAACGCGCGGTGGTCCAGGAAGACGCATGATCAAGTCCCATCCTGCGATCTTCCTCGTTGACGACGACGACGTATTCCGCATGGTGATCGGCGGCGAATTGAAGCGGCTGGGCTTCGTCGTGGCAGGAGCCGGATCGGGCGCCGAGGCAATCCAGCGGGTTCCCGAGCTCGAGCCGGATGTCGTGCTGCTCGACCTCCAGTTGCCGGACGTCAGCGGGCTCGACGTGCTGAAGGCCATCCGGGAGCGATGCCCGTCGACCGAGGTCATCATGCTCACGGGGCATGGATCGATCGACACGGCGATCGAGTCGATCCGGATCGGGGCGTTCGACTACGTCGTGAAACCCTGCCCGCTGGCCGAGCTGGAGATGCGGATCCACCGCGCGATCGAGCGTCAGGCCCTTCGCCGCCGCACGAATCTCCTCGAGCGCGCCCTGACGCCCGCCGACCCGGGCGGCTCCTTCGTGGGCGAGAGCCTCGAGTTCAAGGGCATGCTGGCCCTGATTGATCGCGTCGCGCCGACCGACTCCACGGTGCTGATCACCGGCGAGACCGGCTGCGGCAAGGAGATGATCGCGAAGCTGCTGCACGCCCGGAGCCCGCGGCGGGCACGGCCGTTCGTCGTCGTCGAGTGCGCCGCCCTCCAGGAGTCACTGCTCCAGAGTGAGCTGTTCGGCCACGAGCGCGGAGCGTTCACGGGAGCCGATCGCGCGAAGCCCGGCTTGTTCGAGGTCGCGCACGGCGGGACAATCTTCCTGGATGAGATCGGCGAGGTGAGCCTGGCGACCCAGGTCAAGCTGCTGCGGGTGCTCGATACCTCGACGTTCCGGCACGTCGGCGGCACGAGCGAGATCCGGGTGGACGCCCGCGTGCTGGCGGCGACGAACCGGAAGCTGGGCGCGATGGTCGTCCAGGGGCTGTTCAGAGAGGACCTGTACTATCGGCTGCGAACCATCACCCTCGACGTGCCGCCGCTGCGGGCGCGTCCAGGCGACGTGGAACTGCTGGCCATGCATTTCGCCCGCACCTTCAACGAACGCTTCGGGTCGCACAAGCGGATCGGACCGGAGGCGCTCGGCGCGCTCCAACGCCACGACTGGCCCGGCAATGTTCGTGAGCTGCTGCACGCCGTCGAGGCGGCTGTCATCGTCTGCGACGGCGAGGAAATCCAGCCGCACCACCTGCCGGGCGGCCTTGGGACGGCGCTCGCAGGGCGATCGGCCGGCTCCTCCGCCACCGGGCCATTCCCGACGCTCGCGGAACTCGAGAGATCCCACATCGAAACGGCGCTGCGCACCATGAATGGACATCGTGGAAACGCCGCAAGAATCTTGGGCATCAGCGAACGGAATCTCTATCGCAAGCTTCGAGAGTACAACCTGCTGGGATGAATCCGTGCATGCCACCGGCATCCAGAACGCCGCCGTGTGTTCGCTCGCTATCTCCCGGTGATCTTCACCTCGGTCAGCCGCACCGGCTCGGTACCGTAGTTCTCAATCTCGATCCTCTTCTGCTTCTTGTCGTAGCTCACTTTGGCCAGGGTGGCCAGCTTCCCCTCGCCGACGCCGTTCCTGCCCAGGTGGATCTCGCACAGCATGAACTCGTACTCACGCGACCGCGGATTGGCACGGGCCTCCCAGAAGCTGATGGGCCGGTCCGTCGCAAAGATCACGCGGTAGCCGCCGTCCTCGCCCGGCTGCCATCGTGCGTAGTAGATATTCCACGCCAGCTCCCCCGGTGCGTTGAGGAAGCCCGCTCTCGGCTTGATGCCCTGCAGCGTCGACAGGAGCTTCTCCGAGCCTTTCTGGACGAGGACGTCGAGCAACGTGTCGTGTTCGCCGCTGGTGGACCACCGCTCGATCGTGATGTCCACCGTGCCGGCCATTGCCGGACCGACGCCGCTCATGTTCACGGCGAATGCGGTGAGATGGAGTGGAAGGGATGGCTCGTCCGTCTGGGCACTGGCAGGACGGACATTCGCTGCCAGGGCCAGTGTGCCGCAGATGCCGCCAATGACGGCCAGCCGAATTCTCGAGCGACGCAACATTCGAACCTCCTCCTGACGTGGGGCTCCCGCCCGGTGGGTGGCGCGCCGAACACCTCAAGCGCCGCCTCCTGTTATGACGCGGAAGCCCAG
The DNA here is from genome assembly GCA_025363775.1 of Acidobacteriota bacterium. Taxonomy (GTDB): domain Bacteria; phylum Acidobacteriota; class Vicinamibacteria; order Vicinamibacterales; family Fen-181; genus FEN-299. The sequence goes on from JANYLG010000187.1 coordinate 42,518, forward strand.
AATTCGGTTCCGGGAAAGCAGCGCAACTTACCTGAATGGCCCGCTCGCCTACGGTCCGTTCTGGGGCCCGTATCCGTACTACGGCGCGGTTCCAACGAGAGCGTCGTGGATGCCCGCAGCGACCTGATACTCCTACGGACGGGCAGGTTTCGACTGCCGACGCGCGGGAGGACAGGCCGCGTTGGAGCCATTGACAATCGAACCCCACGGCGTTACTAATACAATATTCACATCTCACAGATCGTTCCCGGTTTCAGATGATGCTGATGCATGCACAGCACGGGAGGCACTTCGTGGATACCAGCCGAGCGAAAGCCGTCGTTGGACAAAAAATGCTCTGCGTTCTCGGTTCACTGATCATCCTCTGCTTCGCGAACGCGACCACGTTCGCGCAGACCAGTACCGCGACGCTGCGGGGAACAGTGCGGGACAATCAGCACGCGGTCATGCCGGGAGTCTCGATCACCCTCCGCCAGGTCGAGACCAATACCGTGCGAACGGCGGTGACCAGTCCGGCGGGCGACTACTTCATCCCCAACCTGCCCGCCGGGACCTACGAGCTGGCGGCCGAGCTGTCGGGATTCGCCCCCTTCAAGCAGGCCGACTTGAAGTTGGGGGTCGGACAGGTGCTCGCGCTCGACCTGTCACTCGAGCTGGCCTCGGTGCAGGAGTCGGTCACGGTCTCCGGCAAGGCGACGATGGTCGAGACCCAGAGCGGGCTGGGGACGATGATCGAGAAGAAGGACCTCGATGAACTGCCCACCGTCGCGCGCGATTTCAGCACCCTCGCCAAGCTGGCGCCCGGCACGACGGAGGCCTTCACGGGGACGAACACCGGCACGGGGGTGTCGTTTGCCGGGCAGCGCCAGTACTCGAACAACGTGCTGGTAGATGGCGCGACCAACCTGTTCCAGTTCTACGGCAAGCAGGCGAACAACTTCCCGCAGGACTGGATCCAGGAGTTCCAGGTCATGACCTCCTCCTTCTCCGCGGAGTTCGGCCAAGCCTCGGGCGGCGTGATGAACGTCATCACGCGCAGCGGCAGCAATAAGTTCACAGGGCGCGTCTACGGGTTCCTCCGCGACAACAAGCTGGATAGCCCGCCGTTTGCCGGGCGGATGGTGAAGGACAGCGCGGGCAATCTGACGCCGCAGTTCCTCAGCTCGACCCCGAACTTCAGCCAGAACCGCCTGGGGGCGTTTGTCGGGGGGCCGATCGTCAAGGACAAGGTCTTCTTCTTCAGCGGTTTCGAGAACCTCAAGAACGACACGACGATCGTCCTCGGCATCACCGACTACTGGATAAACCGGGGCGTGGCCACGTTGCTGCCGGGCGGGCACCGCGAGAAGAACTTCATGGTCAAGCCTGACATCAACCTGAGCGCCAACCACCGCCTCTCGTTCCGCTACAACAACACCGGGTGGCGGGATCTGAACCTGAGCCTCAACAACACGCCGCTCGACACGCTCGAGCCGCGCGAGACCTTCAGCGGCCCGCTGTGGAGCACGATGGTGAACCTGACGAGCACGCTGAGCAATCGCACCTTCAACGAGGCGCGCATCTACTACAACGTCAACGAGCCGTTCATCACGTGCAACCTGGCGGACGCCGGAGGGCTGGCGCTCATCCAGAAGGCGACCAGGCCGGGCGAGTTCTCGCAGAAGACCTACCCGGGGGCCAACTTCGGGTGCGGCGGGTTCACCGGCCTCGAAGGGGAGCGGAACCTGTTCCTCATCGACAACTTCTCGTTCGTCCGTGGGAAGCACCAGTTCAAGGTCGGCGGCCAGTTGGCGTTCCAGAAACTGATGATGGACGTCGAGGCGGCGCACAAGGGCCGCTGGTCGTTCGACAAGGATTTGGCGTTTGACATCAACAATCCGGCGACGTATCCCTACTCGTTCACGGGCAACATCGGTAGCGGCGTGGACAAAGAAGGCAAATGGAGCCCGGGCGTGTTCTTCCAGGACACCTGGCAGCTCAAGAACAACCTGACGCTGAACCTGGGCGTGCGCTACGACCTCGATCGGACGCTTCTCGTCGGCAACCAGTACATCGACTCGAAGAACGCGCGGGTCGTGGCGCGCTACGGCGGCACCGCGCCGCTGCAGCCGGTCAAGCTGGACACGAATAACATCGCGCCGCGCCTCGGCTTCGTCTGGGTACCGAGCCAGGACCGCCGGACGACCATCCGGGCGAGCGGCGGGCTGTTCTACGAGCAGAACCACTACAACTTCACCGACATCTACCTGAACGAGACGCTGCTGTCCGACCGCCGGATCTCATTCACCGACAACGACCCCGGGGCCAACCCGTTCTGGAACTCGGCCGACCCGGCGGGTAGCCGCGTGGCGCTGCGCTCCTGGCTGGCGGGCTATTACCCGTACTACCCGGATCTGTCGAAGGCGGCGATGAACAAGGACACGATTCTCGGCCTCGACCCGAACATCAAGGTGCCCTATACGGCGCAGTTCTCCGGAGGCTTCACGCACGCCTTCGCGTTCGGCCTCGACCTGTCGGTCGACTACGTCCACACGCGGGGCTACGACATGATCATCGGGGGGAACCGGAACTGGATGCAGGTCAACGGCCAGTGGGTGGTGGCCGACCCGCGCTTCACGTCGGTGAACCTGTACTTCAACAGCGGGTGGATTCACTACAACGGGCTCGGGACGCGGACCGAGTTCCACCGGGGCCCGGTCCGAGTGGGGCTGTCCTACACGCTGTCGAAGACCACCTCCAACACGACCGCCGGTATCACGGGCGGGTCGGCCACGAACCCGTTCGATCTGAACATCGACGAGGGACCCGACAACGCCGATCGCCGCCACAACGTCGTGCTCAATGCTTCGTATCTTCTCCCGCTCGACTTCCAGGTCGCGGCCATCGGCGTCTACCGGAGCGGGCTGCCGTGGAGCGCGACGAGCACGGCGATTGCGACCGGCGGCCCGTTCGGCTACCGCATCGAGCCGCGCAACTCGCGCCGTGGCGACGGCACGAGCGCCCTTGACCTGCGGATCAGCAAGAACTTCAAGTTCGGGCGCTACGGCGCGGCGGTGTTCTGGGAGATGTTCAACGCGACCAACACGATCAACTTCGGCAACTACCAGGGGAGCACGCAGTCGTCGGTGTTCGGGCAGCCCCGCTCGGCCGGCGATATGCGGCGGCAGCAGTTCGGGTTCCGGTTCGATTTCTAGTCAGTTCCGCTCGACTGATTCGTTCATCCAGGAGGAAGGCATGTTCAGGCGTATCGGGGTCTTGTGTCTGCTCACGGCGGTGCTGACGGCGGGCGTCGCGATGGCGCAACGGCCGCAGCAGCCCACGGGCCCGCAGCCGATCACCGTGATCAAGGCAGGGAAGCTCCTCGATCCCGAGACCGGAACCGTGGCCACCGACCAGGTGATCATCGTCGAGGGCGAGAGGATCAAGGCCGTCGGCGCGAACCTGGCGATCCCCGCCGGAGCGACGGTCATCGACCTCTCGAAGATGACCGTGCTGCCGGGCCTCGTCGACGCGCACACGCATATGGCGATGACCTACAAGGAGCAGCCGGAAAACAGCTACTACTATCTCACCTACATCATGGAGTCGTCGCCGCTGCGCGCCATCCAGGCGGCGTCCAATGCCATTCAGCTGCTCAACGCGGGCTTCACGGTCGTTCGCGATGTCGGGAACAACGCGATGTACGTCGATGTGGCCCTGCGCCAGGCGATTGAGCAGGGCTGGCTTCCCGGCCCGACCGTCATCCCCTCAGGCCCGATGATCGGGAGCACGGGCGGCCAGTTCTGGCCGACGCCCGAGATGTACAAGCAGCACAACATCATGTACCCCGAGTACATCGATGCGAACAGCCCCGACGAGATCGTCCGCGCCGTGCGGGAGAACATGCTGTTCGGCGCTCGCACCATCAAGCTGTGCATCGACTGCAAGCCGTGGGGCTACTCGGTTGACGACATCAAGCTGGCCATCCGTGAAGCCGCCACTGGCGGGTGCAAAGTGGAAGGCCACGTGCAGACGCCTGACGGGGCACAGCGGGCGATCGACGCCGGCATCTACATCATCGCGCACGGGAACGCTCTGACCCCGGAACACCACACCCAGATGGCGCAGAAGGGGATCTTCCTCACCGGCACCGATACCCCCTTCACCCCGTACCACGGCAGCGAGCAGGGCTTCAAGCGCACCGTGGCCAACCTGAAGGATGCGTACGAAAAAAAGGTGCCGCTCACGTACTCGACCGATTTCGACTACTGGAACGAGCGCATGAAGGACCCGAAGACGGGCGAGTGGATGTCTCGAGGCGACCTGACAATCGACTTCCTCCGGACGTGGAAAGCGGCGGCGATTCCGGCGGTCGACACGCTGCGGGCGATGACGATCAACGGGTACAAGGCCGCCGACGTGATCAAGGAACGCGGTCCGATCAAGCCTGGATTCTTTGCCGACTTGATTGCCGTCCCTGGAGACCCGCTCGCCGACATCGACGCGCTGCGCAACGTGCAGTTTGTGATGAAGAACGGCATGGTCTTCAAGAAGGACGGTGTGATGACCCCCGAGAAACTCTTCCACCCGGGGCCCGTGCGGACGCCGAACGGGCGATGGACGAGGTAGTGAACACTCGCCGCGAGGGCGGCGACCAGGGTGAGACGCCGCGCGGGAATGCTGCGGGGGAACGGTTTCAGCCTCGGCCCGGAACGGTAACGACCATGATTGTTACCGAGTGTCTGGTAGGGACAGCCGCTCGTGTGCTCGACGGGCTTCAGCGTGCAATGGTAATGGTCTCCAGCCCATGCGCGCTGGGTCCTACTTCCACTCGACGCAGCAGCATCGCAAACGACACCGCCAGCAGGGCGACTACCGTGAACACCACCATGCTGGGCTGGTAGCCGGCCGGGTTCGCGGCGCTTGCCCGCCAATGATCGTTCGTTGCGCCGATCGCCAGGTTGAGGCCGACGAGCCCGATCTGCTGAATCGTGTCCAGCATGCCGTTGGCGAGGCCGAGGCGGGAACGCTCCACGACGTAGGCGAGGGCTGGCCACATGATGGCCGGCACCATCGCGAAGGCGACACCCATCATCGCCATCGGGACGACCGGCGGGATGTTCGTGAACGCAAGCATCAGAAAGGTGGGCGCGATCAGGAGCGACCCGAAAAGCATCAAGAGCGAACGCCTTCCCCACCGGTCGACCACATAGCCGAACAGCGGCATGCCCATCATCGAGAACAACGGCTCCATACCGATGAGCAGCGACGCTGTCTGCGGGGATACGCCGCGCGACTCGATGAGGAACTTCTGTCCGAACGTTTGGAATGGGAAGATGGAGCCGTAGAAGGTGACGCACAGCAGGGCAATCAGCCAGAACGACCGATCAAACCTGAACACCTCGCGCAAGGGTACTTGCTCCCCGTGAGCGACGTGGCCCAGCTGAAACCGCCGCTCGCCGCGGGAGTCGAGCATCCAGTAGAGACCCGCGCCGATGAGGCAGAAGGCTCCAAACCCGACCGCGATGAGAAGCGGCCACTGCCAGTAGGCGTACGCGCCGATCGCCCACGTCGGGGACGTCTGGGCGGTGAAAGATCCCAACCGGCAGACCGAGGACCTGATCCCGAACGCCAGGCTGAGTTCCCCGCGCCAGAACCAGCGCGCGATCGCCACGTTCGACGTCAGCGCCAGCGCCTCTGCCCCTGTGCCGACGAGCAGGCGCCCGGCCGACATGACCGCGATCTTCGGGCTGAGAGCCGTCACGGCGAGGCCCACGAATACGAGCGCGGCGAAGAGCGCCATCGACTTCCGCGTGCCGATTCGGTCGATGACGACGCCGCAGACCAGCATCGCCACGATGTTCGGGAGGCTGTAGACGGCCTGCAGCAGCCCGATCTGAGAATCCGAGAATTGAAGCTGCCGGCTGAGAAGCGGAGCGAGCGGGCCGATGTAATCGAACGCGTAGTAGCTGCCGTAGGTCGCGATGCTCATCCCGACGAGCACGATCCAACGGTATGCGCGTGTCGGTTCAGGCTTGACGGGTGCCACTAGGGTCTCGGTCATCGCAAGTACCTCCGCCGGAGGGAAACGACGAGGGTTGTCTCTGCCCTCGCTTCGAAGGGTCTTCTCGCCCTATCGGTCGGGCACAACCGACTTGCCCGACGCAACCTGGTGTTTGGCCCGAGGCGTCGCCGCGCTCTTCGTCACCCCGGCGACGTCTTTCGCGATCACCTGGTCCAGCTGACCCATCTGCACGGCGATGCGGGCGCACAGGTCGTCGAACACGTCGTACTGCTGCCTGGTCGGCCGCGAATCGCTCGACGCGATCGTACCGGACAGCGTTCCCAGCTTGTTAATCAGCCCCTTTGGCGTCAGCTCGAGCGAATGCGACAGCATGAGCCGCGTGAAGGCAATTTCGATCGCCAGCAGTTTGACCTTCACGGGCGCGATGTCCAACCGCACGCTCTTCGCCAGGACAGCCGACTTCTCGAGCGCCTCCACCTCGCGCCGCGCCTCGCGCAGCTTGGTCAACCCGTCGGAGGCCTGGGACACCTTGTCGCGGATATTCACCAAAAGGTCGAACTGCGCCTGCAGATCCGCGTCGGTCACTCCAGTTTCCGGATCACGGCGGATCTCGAACGACCGGTCGTAGGTCTGCCCGCTCACGGTGAGGCGCACCGCATAGCGCCCCGGCGGCGCGACCGGCGGCACCGGACGCGAAGCCTCGAACGACGCAAATTGCACGACCCCCTTCGCCTCGCGCGCCCCCGGATAGCGCATGTCCCAGAAGAACCGGTTCATACCCGCGGCGACCGGCAGGCCACGGCCGCCCGTGGCCTGGTTCGAAAACCTCTGGATCGCCTGACCAGAAGCGTCCACGATCGTGAGACTCGCCTCGCCCACCGGCGCCTGTTTCAGGGAGTACTCGATCGACACCCCGGCCGGTGGGTTTGCCCCCCCCGTGAGGTACGTCCGCCGAACACGGCCGTCCGGTCCGCGCACATCCTCGTAGGCCATAACCATCGGCCCGGCGCTGCCGTACTGGACGCCCGAACGGACCGCTCCGCTGCCGCCGAAGCCCCGCCCACTGCCGCGGCGATGGGTCGGCGGGATCTCGAAAAGATGGGCCGCGGCCATGGCGACCTCGGGCGTAATCTGCCGGAGCGCTGCGACGTTATCCATGATCCAGAAGCCGCGCCCGTGCGTCGCCACCACCAAGTCGTCGTTCTTCACCTGGATGAACATGACCGCCACCGGCGGTAGATTGCGCTGCAGCGACTGCCAGGACGCGCCCGCGTCGAATGAGATGTAGGCGCCTGTCTCAGTGCCGGCGTAGAGCAACCCCTGCCGCTTCGGGTCTTCGCGAATTGCGTACGCGAAGTCGTTCTCGCGGATCCCGTTCGTGATCCTCTGCCACGTTTTGCCGTAGTCGGTCGTCTTGTAGAGGTACGGCGTCTGGTCGCTCACCCGGACCCGGTTCCCCGCGACGTACACCGTCCCTCGATCGTGCGACGACACGTCGATGCCCGTGATCGTCGTCCATTCCGGCAGGTCCTTCGGCGAGACGTTCTCCCACACCTTGCCGCCGTCATGCGACATCTGGATGTTGCTGTCGTCGGTGCCGACCCAGAGTTCGCCTTTCTCGATCGGCGACTCCGCGATCGTCCGGATCAGACTGACATAGAAGAGCGAGGAGGCGAGCGATGTGATCGGCCCCCCGGGGATCTTCTGCATCTTGTCCAGGCGATTGCGTGTGACGTCGGGGCTGATCTTGTCCCAGGATTCGCCTTCATTGGTCGTTCGGAAGAGGTACTGGGCTCCTGTGTAAAGCACGCTCGAATCGTGGGGCGACAGATAGATCGGGAAGGAGTAGAAGAAGCGGTACTTCACGTCCTTGGGCGGCGCGCCGAAACTGTCTTCGGGCCAGACGCTGATGTTCCGCATCTGTCCGGTCCGACGGTCCACGCGGACGATCGTCGTCCGGTCGCACGCGTAGACGACGCTGCCGTCCGGCTGCACGGCCGTCTGCCCGCCCTCACCGCCACCGATGTTCATGTAGTGCGGCCACGAAATGCCGCCGCCGCTCGTCCGGCTGGGCAGACCGATGTGCGCCCCGTCGTTCTGCGCGCCATATAGGTTATACGGATCTTGGTTGTCGATCGCCAGGCTGAACAGGTCCGCTGTTGACTGATTGTCGATCGTCGACCACGAGAGGCCGCCGTTGAGCGTCACCGACGCGCCGCCGTCGCTGCCGTCGATCATTCGCGTGTTGTTCTTGGGATCGATCCAGAATGCGTGGTGATCGCTGTGCTGCATCGCCAGCGTGGTGAACGTCTTTCCTCCATCCGTCGACTTCCAGACCTCGACGTGCTGCACGTAGACGGTATCCGGGTCTCGAGTGTCGGCGTAGATGTGGAGGTAGGACGCCGGCTCGCGCCGCTGTTCGCGATCGTCGAAGAACTTCTGCCAGGTGGCGCCGCTGTCATCGCTCCGGTAGACTCCGCCTTCAGCCGCCTCGATAATCGCGTACACGCGGCTCGGCCGAGCCGGCGAAATCGAGATCCCGATCTTCCCGATCAGGCCTTTCGGCAGCCCAGAGTTACGGGTGATCTCCGTCCAGTTGTCGCCGCCGTCGGTCGTCTTGTAGAGGCCACTGTCCGGTCCGCCGCTGTTCTCGTCCCATGGAAACCGCTGGAACTGGTTGAGGGACGCGAAGAGGATGTTGGGGTTCGTCGGGTCCATCGTCAGATCGCAGGCCGACGCGCGGTCGCTCTTGAACAGCACCTTCTTCCAAGTCTTGCCGCCGTCCGTGGTTCGGAACACTCCGCGGTCGGGGTTGGTACCGAAGATGTCGCCCATTGCCGCGACAAACACGATGTCTGGGTTCGTGGGATGAATGCGGATCTTCGAAACGTACTGGGTGTCCTCGAGCCCGACGTTCTTCCATGTCCGCCCCCCGTCCGTGGACTTGTACACGCCGTCCCCTGGTGTCAGGTCCTGCCGCGGCTGCGATTCACCCATCGCGACATAAATGACGTCGTGGTTCGACCGCGACACCTCCATCGCGCCCACCGGCGCCCGCTTGAAGAAGGCGTCCGATACGTTCCGCCAGAACAACCCGGCGTCGCTCGTCTTCCAGAGGCCCCCGTGCGCGGTGCCCATGTAGAAGACCAGCGGATCATCTGGGTCCCCGGCCACTGCGGTGGCGCGTCCTCCTCGGAACGGACCGAGCGCTCGCCATTCGAGGGCGTTCAGGAAGCCGGGGTTCACGGTCGGGTATGAGCCGGCATTCGACGCCGCCCTCGAGCCGCCGCTGGGATGCCGGGAAGCGCCCGAGAGTGCGACGACGAACAGACACGCCGCCGCTGTTACCGTCAGAGGGAACGTGCGACTCATCCTGTTCATGAACAGACTCCTTTCCCTGGCGAGCCGGCCGCGGCCCTGATCTTCGCGATGGACCCGACGACGCGGCCGCTCACGCTGGCCAGTATCGACTGGGCGCGCCATCGTCGGCGCAAGGCGGCCGCCACGTGCCACATGCGGCTGAAGATCGGAACCCTCCTGCCGACCTATGTCGTCGTGGAAGATGCTGCGTGAGAGCGACCTAGGTC
>JANYLG010000189.1 GCA_025363775.1 Acidobacteriota bacterium
TTCTTCACCTGTAGGTCATTCACGACTTGCTTCACGTTGGGCACTCTCGTCGCCACCTTCTCGGCGGCGTCGCGCATGTCCTGCGAGATCACTTCTCCGGTCAGCGTGACGACGGCGCTCTTCACTTCGTATTTCACGTTCTCGTGCATCTTGTTCTGGATCAGCGCCGCGTCCAGATTCACCTCGATGCCTTTGTCCAGATCGGAGTTCACGGCTTTTGCGTCTGTTTCTGCGCCAACGGGAATCACGGCAATCTGATTCGCAACAACCTGCGCGCCCGCCAGAGACTTGGCAACTGTCTCGGCTTGTGCCTTGTCGCTCTCTCTGGCCACTTGTCCTCCCAGGGTCACGATGCCCTTGTCACGATCCTGACTGACGGAGACGCCTTTGAGGCCTGCTTGATCGAGCGCTGTCCGGATACTGTCGGAGACATCTAGTGATTTCTGGGTCGTCGCGGAGCATCCGGCCAGGGCCCCGACGGCGAGCAGCGTGAGCATGGCCACTGACAATCTAAGTGTGTTCATATCTTTCCTCCGATGAAGATGCCCGTGTCGCGCTACTCGCCCCAGTAGCGGGGTTGGCCATAGTGGCCGTACAGTTTTGTCTCGTAGTCGCGCTCAACAGGCCGGGCTGGGTCGTACTCGGGACTGTTCTTGATCTGTGCGCGCGTGAGAGTCACGTGGACCTTCGACTGGTCCCAATCCACCCGATCGACCCAGGCTGGCGCCATCAATACCTTCTTGCCCGGCCACCAGTTGGTTGTGCCGACGACCAGGTAGCGGATCGCCCAGGAGTGGTCGTCCACGAGGAAGTCTTCCACATGGCCGATTTCGCCATCCGTCGCCTGGATGTGATAGCCGGTCACCTCGCGCGAGCTGCGCAGGTGAGGATTCTCCTGATGCTTGGCCTCCCAGTTCCAGCGCCGCTCGCGCTCGAGGTCCGCAGCACTCAGGGCCGGGCCGGACCCAAGATAGGGATAGGGAGACCCGCCCCAGAGATAGGACCCCGCCCAGTAAGGGTCGTAGCCATAGTAGCCATAGTAGACGGTCTCGTGCTGCCGCGACACCGGCCTATTTGTGTCGATATCTGGACTCTTCTCGACCTGGGCCTTCGTCAGCGCGGCCGTGATGCGCTCGTGCTCCCAGTCCATCGCGCGGAAGGCGATCGGCGAGAGGAGCACCTTGCGTTCCGAAAGCCACCCCCCCGTGTCGACCACGACGAAGCGCACCGTGTGGCTCACATCGTCGAAATAGCACTCTTTGACCGTGCCGATGTCCCCATCGCTGGCACCGATCGTGAACCCGTTGAGATCCTTCATGCTCCGGAGCGTCTCATCCTCCTTCGTAACGTGTTACTGTCCTCCACCGCTGTCGTCCTAAGTCCTTCGATGCACATCAGGACTTAGTGCTGAGCCATTACAACCGGCCACATGCGGCGAAAGCCGATCGTGGCCGTAATTGCGAGTCGAAGCACTCAGGCGGATCGCCCCCAGACTGAGTTGGCGCCGACGGAGTGCGTGACAGCCGTCACGAATCTGTTGAGCCTCGTCGTTGACTTTGTCGAGTCGATCATCGGTCCACACGTGGTGGTGCGCTGTCCAATACAGCACAGTCTCGAAGAAAGAGCCTCCTTGACCTCGGGTCAGGCGCGAGAGAACTCGCAGGGTGGAAATCGCAAATCAGGCGCGCTGGTGATCCGCCCGCCAGGCGGTGACCATCCTCTTGATGACCTTCTGATCCTGAAGGTTCTCATCGAGGACCTTACGCGCCAGGGTCGGCAGTTCCGCGTCACCGGCGAAGCGCAGCGCCACGAGCTGTTTGACGGTGAAGCCGTCTATGCGCGGCTGCAGATCGGCCGGGAACAGCGCGCGCATGCGCAGGCGTTCTTCGAGCCGGATGACGCGGTCCTGTACCGTCAGCGCCATGACCCGAGAGACGACGAACAGCAGTACGAGGGCGACGGCGAGACCGAAGCCAAAAAGATTCGCCCAGCTGAAGTTCGTTACCGTCTGGTAGAGCGTGTAGAAGAAGTTGAGCGCGATCAGCGGGAGCGCGACGTAGTGGTAGGCTGGGAGCACTCGCGCGTGGTTCTCGAAGGTCTGGGGCGGTTTCTGCGCCATGTTCTGCCTCCTGGTTCAGGCTCTCACACTACCACCCGATTGCACAACCCAGAGGCGCGCCCGTCGGCCGACGAGCCTCGCGGCGGTGTTTATGAGAAGATGACCTGCCCCCAGTCTGCCCGGGAGTGGCACGTACCATGTTCAGAATCGAGGAATCGTTCGACACGCAGATCCTGAAGGCGCAGAAAGATCGCCCGGTCGTCGTGTTCATCGAGCCGCTGGATGCCCGCGTCCTCGAGGCTGTCTGCCATCTCACGCGCTACGTCAAGCCCGTGCTGCTGGCCGGTGAGGACGAGGTCTCGGAGACCGCCGCCCGCTGCCTGTCGCACCTCGATCGCTCGCGGGTCGAGTATTCGCTCAGCGAATGCGCCTTTTTGAAGATTGCCGGGCGGCCCGACCTCGTCGAGGCGTTCGCCACAGACTGCCTCTCCCACCCAAAGTGCCGTAACGAAGCGCGCGACCTCGAAGAAGCGCGGCGGGCCCTCTCGTCGCCCGGGCTCTTTGGCATCTATGCGGTGCACCTTGGCCACGCGGACATGGTGGTCGGCGGGGCGACGCACAGCCCGAAACAGTTCTTCAGGCCGATGCTGGCACTGCTGGCCAACCGCCCGGTGCTGTGCGAGGTCGGCGTCTTCGTCCTGCCCGACGACTTCCCGGACGGGCATTACCCGCAGAACATCGTCGTGTTCGGCGACGTCGGCGTGAACGCCGTGATGACGCCCGAGATACTGGCTGAGGTGGCTGTGGGAACGTGCGCGGCCGCTCGCGACCTGATCCCCGAAGACGTGCTGCCCGAGATTCACGGCGCCATCGTGTCGTACTCGCATCGGGGTTCTGACGAGGGCCCGTCGCCGGACACCGTGCGCCACGCCATCGAACTGGTTCCGGACCTTCTGGCGAAGCGCGTGACGATCGCGCCCCGGTACGCCAGCATCCGAATCACGGGCGAAGTGAAGTTCAGCGCCGCCATCTCCCGCCGGTCGGCAGAGCTGTATGGGATGAACGGCCTCTCGGGCGGCACGAACGTCATCATCAGCCCGAACCTGGAAACCGGGAATCTGCTCTACCACCTCTACGCCGCCCGGTTTCCGACCGCGAAGAAGTTCCCGGTGATGTTCGGCGTAGCCTTCCGCGGCGTGGACCTCGCCATCGATTGCACGCCGGAGGACGTCCGGCTGGCGGTCAAGGCGTCCGTGCTGCGGCTGCAGCGCGACGGGCGGTGGAGCCGCACCCCGAAGGACACCTTCTTCCGCCGGCACCGCGTGCTCGTCATCAATCCCGGCTCGACCTCGACGAAAATCGCCGTGTTCGAGGGAGACCAGGAGACGTGCTCGCGCGAGATCCAGCACACCTCCGAGGAACTCGCCCCGTTCGCGGGACGCCGCATCACCGATCAGTACGACCTTCGCAAGGACGCCGTCCTCCGGGTGCTCGGCGAGTTCGGTCTCACGGTGGACGATCTCGACGCGGTCTGCGGCCGCGGCGGACTCCTGAGGCCGCTCCCCCACGGGACCTACCGGGTCGGGCAGGCTATCCTCGACGACCTGCGGTCGGGTGTCGGCGGCGATCATGCGTCGAACCTCGGCGCGTTGATCGCCCACGAACTGGCAAGCCCGTCTGGCAAGCCGGCGTTCATCGTGGACCCGGTCGTCGTGGATGAAGCGCCGTCGCGCGTAAAGGTGACAGGGTTCAAGGACATCCGGCGGCGGGTGATCAGCCACGCGCTGAACCAGGTGGCGTCGGCGCGACGATACGCCCAGGAGAGCGAGACGTTCTACGAGAAGGTGAACGTCATCGTCTGCCACCTCGGCGGCGGGATCTCGATCGGCGCCCATCGCCTGGGCCGGTACATCGACGCGAACAACGGGCTCGATGGCGAAGGGCCGTTCACGCCCGAACGTTCCGGCAGCCTGCCACAGGGACAGCTGGCCGAGTTGTGTTTCTCGGGCAGGTACACCCACGAGCAGGTCAAGCGATTGATCAAAGGAGAGGGAGGGTTGATGGCGCTGTTGGGCACGTCGGACCTGCGCGAGGTCGAGCGTCGCATCGACGCTGGAGACGCGTGGGCGGCGGAGGTCTTCGACGCGCTCGCGTACCAGGTCGCCAAGTCGGCCGCCGCGTTGCTGCCTGCGTTCGAAGGACAAAAGATCGACAGCATCATCCTCACGGGCGGCATGGCCCGATCGAAGGCGCTCGTAGACCTGCTCACGCGCTATCTCTCCGGCATGCCGTGCGGCATCACGGTCTACGCCGGGGAAAACGAGATGGTGGCGCTGGCAAAGGGCGCGTTGCGGGTGCTGTACGAGAAGGAAGAGCCGCGCGAGTACGTGGTCACTGAAACGGCCGCGGTATGATCCCGGTCACGACGACGATCGCGCTCGACGAACGCGACATCAACGAGCGATTCGTCCGTGCGTCGGGTCCCGGAGGTCAGAACGTCAACAAGGTGGCGACGGCCGTCGAACTCCGGTTCAACGTCCGTCGCGCTTCCCTCCCCGACGACGTGAAGGCACGGCTCCTCGCGCTGGCCGGGTCGCGCGTGACCACCGAGGGTGTGCTGCTGATCGACAGCCGCGAACACCGGACCCAACTTCAGAATCGCGAGGCGGCGCGACAGCGGCTCGTCAACCTGGTCCGCAAGGCCAGCCGGCGCCCGCGGACGCGCGTGCCCACCAAGCCCAGGGCCGGAGCCCGGGAACAACGACTGACGTCGAAGAAACGGCGCGCCAGCGTAAAGGCGCTGCGCGGTAAAGGCGACATCTCCGATCAATAGATCGTGACGCTCGCGGTCGATCGGGAGGCGGTCAACCGGTTCTGCGCCGCGACCGACAGGTTCGTCCTGGCCGGCACGCTGGTGCGGCCGTTCGAGCGACTGTGCTTCCTGCGCACGATGGAGCAGGCGCTCGTGGACCTGTGGATGCGGCCGCCCGGCTTCCTGGAGCTGCTGGGCCGGCTCCACAGCCACTACCGGTCCGAGGTCGAAGCATGGGCCGCCACCGACGTGGAGGGCATCGTCATCATGGACGACTGGGGCGCCCAGGACCGGATGGTGGTGTCGCCGGCGATCTGGCGGACGCTGTTCAAGCCGCTCTACCGCGAGTACTGCGAGATCGCGCGGGGTGCGGGCAAGTCCGTGTTCATGCACTCGGACGGCTGGATCCTCGACATCCTGCCCGACCTGATCGAGGTGGGCGTCCAGGCGCTGAACAGTCAGCTCTGGTGCATGGGACCCGCTGCCCTCGAGCGCTTTCGCGGGCAGATCACCTTCTGGGGTGAGATCGATCGGCAGGTGGTGCTCTCGTGTGGATCGCTCGAGGACGTCCGACGCTCGGTGCGCGAGGTGCGGGAACATCTCTACGCGAACGGCGGCGTGATCGCACAGTGCGAGTTCGGACCCGGCGCGCGGCCGGAAAACGTCCTGGAAGTGTTCCGCTCCTGGCAGGCGCTCGACGAAGAGAGCTAACGCAAACGTATCGCGATGATCCAGACGTCCCGGTTTTTCGGCCACTCTCGATGCGGCTATAATTCGCCGCATCGTCGCCCGCCTTCCGCGGTGCCCGTTGTCGAGGACTGACTGATGAATGGTCGTCGCTTTCTCCCGGTCCTGCTGCTGTTGTTCGTCGGCAGCGGCTGTGCGGCGCTCGTCTATGAAGTGGTCTGGTTCCAGCTGCTCCAGCTGGTGATTGGCGTCTCCGCCGTCTCGCTGGGCGTTCTGCTCGGGACGTTCATGGCCGGCCTGTTCCTGGGCAGCCTGCTGTTCCCCCGCTTCGTCCCGGCGACCCGCCATCCGTTGCGGGTCTATGCCCTGATCGAGGTGGCGATCGGCGTCATCGGCCTGCTGGTACTCGTGTTCGTGCCGTTGATCGGCGGCGTCTACACCGCGTGGGCGGGCCCCGGCACATTCGGCCTGCTGCTCCGGGCCCTGGCAGCCGGCATCTGCCTGCTGCCGCCGACCCTTCTGATGGGCGCCACGTTGCCGGCGCTCTCGCGGTGGGTGGAGTCCACGCCGAAGGGCGTGTCGTGGCTGGGCTTCTTCTATGCCGGCAACACCGTCGGCGCGGTGCTGGGCAGCCTGCTCGCGGGCTTCTACCTGCTGCGCGTCTACGACATGCCGACGGCGACCTACGTGGCGGTCGGGCTGAACCTGGCCGTGGCTCTCGCGTCGCTCGTTGTCGCGCAGATCGCGCCGCACCGCGTCGGCGCCACGTCATCGGCGCCTGGCCGGAGGATGCCGGGCGCGTCGGCGATCTATGTCGCGACGGCGCTCTCCGGGCTCACGGCCCTGGCGGCGGAAGTGGTGTGGACGCGGTTGCTCTCGTTGCTGATCGGCGGAACGACCTACACCTTCTCGCTGATACTCGCGGCATTCCTCGTGGGCATCGGCATTGGAAGCGCGGCGGGAGCGGCGTTCACCCGGAATGCCAGGGACGCCCGGCTGGCGCTCGGCTGGTGCCAGGCGCTGTTGTGCGTCGCCATCGCCTGGGCGGCCTACACGCTGTCGGCGTCGCTGCCTTTCTGGCCGGTCGATCCCTCGATCTCCGACAACCCATGGTTCAACTTCCAGATCGACTTCGTCCGGAGCCTGTGGGCGATCCTGCCGGCGACGCTGCTCTGGGGCGCCAGCTTCCCGCTCGCGCTCGCGGCGCTCGCGACTGAAGGGCACGACCCGGCGATCCTCGTCAGCCGGGTGTACGCCGCCAACACGGTCGGCGCGATCGTCGGATCGCTCGGTGCAAGCCTGGTGCTCGTGTCGGCCATCGGCAGCCAGCACACGCAGCAGTTGCTCATTCTCCTCTGCGGCGTCTCGGCGCTCATCGTCCTGGAACCGGTCGCCGGGGCGACCACCTCGAGACAGCCCTGGCTGCGCTTCGCCGCGGTCGTCCTGGTGATCATGGCCGGCTGCGGGACGCTGATGACGCGGGCGGTGCCCGCCGTTCCGGGGCTGCTCGTCGCCTACGGGCGCTTCACCGCGACCAAGTCCAACCAGGGCGACGTACTCTACATGGGTGAAGGACTCAGTTCGTCTGTGGCGGTCACGCGCCTCGGGAACGGGATCCTGAGCTATCACAATGCAGGCAAGGTGCAGGCGTCGAGCGACCCCGAAGACATGCGGCTGCAGCGGATGTTGGGCCACCTCACCACGCTGGTTCCCGCGCACCCGAAGTCGGTGCTGGTCATCGGCTGCGGCGCGGGGGTGACAGCCGGTGCGGTCTCTGTCGATCCCGGTGTCGAGCGGGTGACCATCGCGGAGATCGAGCCGCTCGTCGTCAAGACCGTGTCCACCTACTTCAGCCGCTACAACCACGACGTCATCCGCAACCCGAAGGTGCAGGTGGAAATCGACGACGCCCGCCACTTCCTGGTGACGACCAAGCAGACGTTCGACGCGATCACCTCCGACCCGCTCGACCCGTGGGTGAAGGGCGCCGCCATGCTCTACACGAAGGAGTTCTTCGAGCTGGTGAAGAGCCACCTGAATCCGGGGGGTGCGGTCACGCTGTTCGTGCAGCTGTATCAGAGCAACGAGGACGCGGTGAAGAGCGAGATCGGCACCTTCTTCGAGGCGTTCCCGAACGGCGTGGTGTTCGCCAACACCATCAACAACGCGGGGTACGATCTCGTGCTGCTCGGGCAGGTCGAGCCGACCAGGATCGACCTGGACCAGTGGGTCTCGCGGCTGAAGCGCCCCGAATACCAGGTCATCGCGCAGTCGCTGCGCGAGATTGGGTTTCCCTCGGCCATCGAGCTGCTGGGCACGTATGCCGGGCGCGCCAAGGACCTTGGCGGGTGGCTGCAGGGCGCCGCGATCAACCGCGACCACAACCTGCGGCTGCAGTACCTGGCCGGGATGGGACTGAATCTCCGGAACAGCGGGACGATTTACAACAACATCGTGGCCTACCGTCGCCAGCCCGACGACCTGTTCTCCGGGTCCGAACCACTCAAAGCGATGCTGTGGGACGTGATCCAGAACCCGCCGATGCGATAACCGCGGAACGCGTGCGGTGCAGCGGGGCCGGTCCGTCGCGCTGCGTCGTCAGAGTGTGGTCTGGGAGTCCAGATTGTCCCAACGGGCGTAGGCGTTCAGCAGTTCGAGCTGCAACACGTCGAGTCGAGCCAGTGTGCCCTTGATGGTGTCGGGCGGCTCCTTGTAGAAGTCGGGCGCCGCCACCCCGTCGTGCAGGCGCTGCTGTTCGGCCTCGAGCGCCTCGATGTGCACCGGCAGTTGATCGAACTCGCGCTGCTCGTTGTATGACAGGCGCTTGCGCGAGGGCACGCCGCCGCTATGCGAGGGTCCCCGCAACTCTCCCTCCGGCGCCGCCATCGGCCTGGAGGCCGGCGCTATGGACTTCCTGGCCGCCTCCGAGGCCAGCCGCCGCGCCCTGAGCCAGTCCTCGTACCCGCCCACGTATTCGCCGACGCGCCCGTCGCCCTCGAACACCAGCGTGCTCGTCACGACGTTGTCGAGAAATACCCGGTCGTGACTGACGAGCAGCAGCGTGCCCGGCCACTCCACCAGCAGCGCCTCGAGCAACTCCAGTGTCTCGAGGTCGAGGTCATTGGTCGGCTCGTCGAGCACGAGGACGTTGGCCGGGCGGGTGAACAGCCGCGCGAGCAGCAGGCGGTTGCGCTCGCCCCCCGACAGCGCTTTGACGGGCGAGTGTGCGCGCTCGGGCGGAAACAGGAAATCGCGCAGGTAACCGTTCACGTGCTGGGGGCGGCCAGCCACCATCACGATCTCGTTGCCGTCACCGATCGTGTCGAAGACCGTTCGCTCCGGGTCGAGCTGTTCCCTCTGCTGATCGTAGTACGCCACCTGCACGTTGGCGCCCTGGCGCACCTCCCCCTCGTCGGGCAGCAGGTCGCCGATCAACAGCCGCAGCAGCGTCGTCTTACCCGCGCCGTTCGGCCCGATCACGCCGACGCAGTCGCCGCGCATGATCCGGGCCGAGAAGTTGCGGATGACCGGCTGGCCCTCGAACGCCTTGCTCACGCCTTCGGCCTCGAACACCATCTTGCCCGACGGGTCGGCGTGTTCGACCTGCAGGCGAACGGTCCCCAGGTGCGCCCGGCGCGCAGCGCGTGCCTCGCGCATCTTGAGCAGCGCCCGCACGCGCCCTTCGTTCCGCGTCCGCCGCGCCTTGATTCCCTGGCGGAGCCAGGCTTCCTCCTCGGCCAGCCGCTTGTCGAACTTCTCCTGCTGAATGGCTTCGTTCGCCAACCACTCCTCCTTCTTGCGGAGGAAGGTGGCGTAGTCGCCGGGCCACGAGGTGAGTCGCCCGCGGTCGAGCTCGATGATGCGCGTGGCAAGACGCTGCAGGAACGCGCGGTCGTGCGTGACGAACAGCACGGCGCCCGGGAAGTCGGCCAGGTAGGCCTCGAGCCACGTGATGGCGTCGATATCGAGGTGGTTGGTCGGTTCGTCGAGCAGCAGGAGATCGGGCTGGGACACCAAGGCCCTGGCCAGCAGCACCCGGCGCCGCCACCCGCCCGAGAGCGTGTCCACGACGACGTCCGCCGGCAGGCTGAGATGCGAGAGGACCTGCTCGACGCGCTGCTCGAGGCGCCAGCCGTCGCGCTCCTTGAGTTCGTGCTGCAGCCGGCCGAGCCGATCGAGCCCTGCCGGCGTCGCCCCGTCGGCGACGACCATCGCGGCATGGTGATAGGCAGCCACCAGGTCGCTCAGGTCGCCCAGGCCCTCGGCGACGACATCGAACACCGGGCGGTCGGCCGACAGACGCGCGTCCTGGTCGAGGCGCGAGGTCCGCAAGCCTGCCTGCTTCCACATCGAACCGGAGTCTGGCGTGAGATCGCCGTGCACGACCTGGAGCAGCGTGGACTTCCCCGTCCCGTTCCGGCCGATGACGGCGACCCTCTCGCCCGGCTCCACCTGGAGGCTCGCATCGTCGAGCAAGGGAAGATGGCCGAAGGCGATCGAAACGTGTTCCACGGCGACCAGCGGCATCTGTCGACGCTATCACGAAGCAGGGGCAGGAAACAGCGGCCGCGCTGCGTTCCCCTACTTCTTCGCACCGCCCGCGAGTCGGTGCACCTCGGTGCCGGCGAGCAGGAGGGCGCCCACGCCGTAGACCTCGGTCGTGTCGGCGCTCGTCGCTCCCGGCTTGTCGCCGATCCGCTGCACCCAACCGAGCATGCCGTCGGCCTGGACCGCCCGGGCCATCGCGGCCCATCCCCGGCGCACCACGGGTTCGAACGTGGCCCGGTCCAGCACGCCGCGATTGACGCCCCAGGCGAACGCGTACACGAAGAATCCCGTGCCACTGGTTTCCGGGTTCGGCAGACTGACCGGGTCGAGCAGGCTCGCCCGCCAGTACCCGTCGGTGCCCTGGACGGCTGCCACCTTGGCTGCCATCCCGCGGTACAGCGTCAAGTACTTCGGGCGGTCCGGATAGTCCTCCGGCATGTCCTCGAGCACGCGCACGATCCCCGCGATCACCCAGCCGTTGCCCCGGCTCCAGAAGACCTTCCTGCCATTGGGCTCGCGCGGCTCGAAGTGGCGGCTATCGCGGAAGTACAGGTGCTCGTCCTTGTCGTAGAGATACTCGGTCGTCTTCCACCAGAGGCGATTCGCCAGGTCGATGTAGCGCGTGTCCTTGGTCGCGGCGGTCATCGCCGCCAGCGCGGGCGGCCCCATGAAGAGCGCGTCGCACCACGCCAGTTCACGCGTCTCGATCGCGTTGCCCCACGCCAGCGGCTCATCGTATTTCCGCGACGCCAGGAAGTTGAACAGCGCGATTGCCGGCTTCAGCATCTTCGGGTCGCGATCGACCTGGTACAGCTTCGCGTAGGTCGCGATGACGGCGTAGTCGTCCGCGTGGCCGGGACGAAGCCCAGGTCTCCAGAGGTTCTTCTCCCCCATCGTCCGCATCGCCGCCACGTACTTGCCGTCGTCGGTAACCCTGGTGAACGCCATGACACCGGTGTAGAACGCCGCCTGCGTCCAGTCCCACGGGTCGTGCGACGACGGGTGCGCCAACTGCCAGTCGGCCGCGGCGGTCATCACCCGGAGGATCGCGCGCGGTTCGATGTCGCCACTGAACGGCGCGGCCTGGGAAGCGGCCTGTGTGGCCGAGGCCTGGGCGAACGCAAGCGACGACACGAACGCAGTGACCGCCGCGATGCCGACGCCGAACCATGCAACCCGCTTCATGTCTCCTCCAACAGCGAGTGAGTCAGTCGTCTGACGGCCAGGCGCAGGTGGGTCGTCCTCGATTTCGGGGCCTGCATCGGGAAGCAGGTTCTCTCTTCCGGCTCAGGGCTCACGGCTCGAGCGCTGACACGAACGGCGCCAGGTGTCGGCCGAAGTGCGACTCGAGATACCCCGCGTAGACGTCCGGATGAGCGTCGAGCACCGCCATGAACCGATCGTAGAACCTCCGGCTTCCATCCGCGGAATGCTCGGTCAACACCGAACCAAAGGTGACGTGCAGGATCTGCCGCGCGTCGAACTGGTCGAGCACCGAGACCGCCTTGTCGTCAGGAATCTCGTCGGGCCGCGGCGCGCTCGCCACGGTCGCCGACACCTGATAGCTCGCCCGGTCGGTCTCGTATCGCCCCCGGCACAGGTCGTAGATCTCCCGGAAGAGGCCCGGGGCCACCGCGGCAACCGTCCTCAGTGCCTCGAGGTAGCTCGTACCGGCAGTCTTCAGGTGCACGAGACCCCGGCAGTGAGTCGCCACGATCGGGTAGATGGCGAACTTGTCCGAACCGGAGTGCAGGCTCAGCTTGTAGGGCCCAAGCGCCCGCGCAATCTCGGCATGGACCGCGATGTCCTGCTCGAACGCCTTCAGGTCTCCGATATAGTCCACGCCCTTCTCGAACCGCCCCACGTAGCGCGGCGCGAGGCCGACAAACGACACGCCCAGGCGCTTCAACTCGCTCGCCACGTAGACGTGCTCTGCGTGTGACGTCGGGCTGTCGGTTTCGTCCACCGACACCTCGAGTTCGAACGTCCCGGCGCCGACCGTCCCCACCAAATGGCAGTACAGGCGAACCACGTGGGCCACCGCGCGCCCGTACTTGGCAGCCGCCCGGGCGAGTTGCGCCTCGTCGAAGCGAATCGCCTGGCTGCCGACGTCGAATCCACGCCCCAGGAAACGCGACTTCAGCGCGGGTTCCCGGTCCTCCAGCAGGTCCCACGGCAACTGCGCCACCGCCGCCCTCACGGCGGCCGGCAAAGCGCTGTCCGCGCCCGACCAGACATGTTCGCCCGGATCGACCGTGAAGCCGATGAAGCCGCCAGCCACGCAGCGGTCCATGTCGTCGGTCGTCTTGAGGTGGTCACCGTCCGTGCCGAACCCGTCCCGCCACCCCTCACCGAACACACCCCACATCGCGTCGTCTACGACGTCGGCAGGCGTGCGGCCGGTGCGTCCCATCTCGCGCATCGACTGCTGTGCGAAGACCGGCGCCACCGCGCCGCCGGTCGCGCGGATGGCCCGGATGTGGCCGGGGGTCGCCCGCCCGAGGCGGTCGCCGAAGCCGGCGGAGGTCCGGAGGCCGATCAGCGCAGGACGGAGCCAGGGCAACTGCGCCCTCAGGGCCGCGGCGTTGCGACCGTTCAGCGGACCGAGGACGAGGACCCGGTTGCCGTGCTGGCTCGACTCGCCCTCGAACCCGGCGAACCCGGCGCTGCGCGGATCGGCCAGGACGGCCAGCCGCGCCCCGGCCGCAACATGCACGAGCCCGAACTCCGCGCACGGGTCGGTCACGATCGATGCCGGCACAACATCGAGGCCGAGCGAGGACAACGTGCTCATCGCCATTTGCACTGCCGCTCCAGTTTGAGCGTCCCACGACACCCGGTCCTTGACACTTCCCGCCGTGGGCTGTTAGTGATCTGTCGTGATCACGAATCCCGACCCCCCCGACTCCCTGTCCTTGTCCCTCGACACGTCCAGCGGCCACTCCACTGCGCCAAAGGACAGTACCACCCGCGTGGTGGACTACGTCCGCGACATGGTGATGCGCGGTGTCCTCGGTCCCGGCGATCGGCTGCCCGCCGAACGTGAACTCGCCGTTCAACTCGGCGTCAGCCGTCCGACGGTGCGGGCGGGCCTCAAGGGGCTCGCCGCGACGGGCATCGTTGTCACGCGCCATGGCGCGGGCACGTTCATCAGTGAATCCCCCGTGCTCCGGAGCGAACAGCTGACCCTCCTCGCGGCGCTGCACGGCATCACGCGTGACGACATGTATGAAACGCGCCGGATGCTCGAGGTCGCGGCCGCCGGCGTCGCCGCCGAGCGCGCGACGCCGGCACACATCGCCACGATCGCCGACGAAGTCACGAACCTCTTCGCGTCCATGGAGGACCGGCGGGCGTTCCTGCTCTACGACGTCCGCTTTCACCGGGCCGTCGCCAAGGCCTCCGGCAACCCCCTGGTCGCCTCGCTGGTCGAGATGGTGTCGGCGCTCTACTACGACCAGCGACAGAAGACGGCGGAACGCGCCACCGGACCAAACCTCCACGACGCCGCCGAGGCGCATCGTCGCGTCTACCTGGCCATCCGCGCCCGCGATCCCGAAAGGGCCCGCGCGGCCATGAACGATCACCTGCTGACGTCGAGCGCCTACCAGGAGGCCGAGGAACGAGAAGCCTCCGGGCCCGTGGCGCCGCCCGCGACCCCGGTCTCTGCCGGTCAGCACACACCGTCGCGCCGCGGCGCACGACACGACCGATGAGCGGGCCGTCTACCGCTGGATCCGCGCCGATCCCCCGCGCGCGAAGGCCCGCACCTGGTCCACCGTTGCCATCGTCGTGTCGCCAGGGAACGTCGTCAGCAACGCGCCGTGCGCCCATCCGAGCTTGACGGCCTCCTCGGGCCGCTCGCCCGTGAGCATGCCATAGAAGAAACCGGAGGCGAACCCGTCCCCCCCGCCCACACGGTCGAGGACGTCGAGCTCGCACGTGGGCGAGCAGTAGCTCTGCCCGTTGACCCACGCGACCGCGCCCCAGCCGTGGCGATTGGTCGAGAGCACGTCGCGCAGCGTGGTCGCCACGACCTTCACCTGCTGGTGCTTCTTCACCACGTCATCGATCATCCCGAAGAACGTGGACGGGTCCAGCGTCGACATCGCCCCGACCTCGGGGCCGGGGATGCCAAGTCCTTTCTGGAGATCTTCCTCGTTGCCGACGAGGACATCGACGTGCTCGACGATGCGCGCGACAACCTCGACGGCGCGGTCCTGGCCGCCCCAGATGTTCCAGAGCTTCTGGCGGAAGTTCAGATCGAACGACACGATGGCGCCCGCCGCCTTCGCCGCCTTCATCCCCTCGATGATGACCTCGCCGGTGGTCTCGGAGAGCGCGGCGAAGATGCCGCCGCTGTGGAACCAGCGGACGCCGCCGGCGAAGATCGACGCCCAGTCGAAGTCGCCCGGCTTCAACTGCGATGCCGCCTCGTTGGCGCGGTTGTAGAACACCACCGGGGCGCGGACGCCATGACCGCGATCGCTGTAGACCGCGGCCATGTTCGGCCCGTTCACGCCGTTGTGCGTGAACCGCTTGTAGAACGGCTTCACGCCCATGGCCCTCACCCGTTCGGCAATCAGGTCGCCGACCGGGTAGTCCACCATGGCCGTGACGATGCCGGTCTGCAGGCCGAAGCAGTCGGCCAGGTTGGCCGCGGCGTTGAACTCACCTCCGCTGACGTGAATCCGGCACTCAGTCGCCTTGCGGAACGGCACGACGCCTGGGTCGAGGCGATGGACGAGAGCCCCGAGCGACACGAAATCGAGCGCACCGGTCGGACGGATATCGAGGCCGTACATCGGTTCGAACTCCTTCGACTACCAGTCCGTGTGGAACACCCCTGGTTTGTCAACGCGGCGGTACGTGTGCGCGCCGAAATAGTCGCGCTGCGCCTGCGTCAGGTTGGCCGGCAGCCGCTCGCTCCGGTAGGCGTCGAAATACGCCAGCGACGCGCCTGTGGCCAGCACGGGAATCCCGAGGCCGACTGCCGTCTGCACGACGAAGCGCCAGGACGCCTGGCGCCGCTCGATCGCTTCGGTGAACACCGGGTCGATCAGCAGGTTGACGAGCCCCGGATCGCGCTGGAAGGCCGCCATGATGTCGCCGAGGAGGCTTGCGCGGATGATGCATCCCGCCCGCCAGATCTTGGCGACGTTCGCGGGCTTCAGGTCGTACTTGTACTCGTCGGACGCCATCCGCAGCAGCCCAAGTCCCTGCGCGTACGACGTGATCTTGCTCGCGTAGAGCCCGTCGCGCGCCGCGTCGATCAGATGCTGTCGTTCCCCGGTATAGGTCGCGACCGGCCCGCGCAGGACGCGGCTGGCGGCCACGCGCTGCGGCTTCAGGGCCGAGATGATGCGGCTCTCGACCGCGGCGTTGATCGTCGGGATCGCCGCGCCCACGTCCAGCGCGTTCTGGCTCGTCCACTTGCCCGTGCCCTTCTGCTGCGCCTCGTCGAGAATGACATCCACGATCGGACGGCCTGTCTCGGGATCGACCTTTGCGAGAACCGCGGCCGTGATCTCGACCAGGTAGGACTTCAACTCTCCCTGGTTCCACTCGGCGAACACGTCGTGCAGGTCCTTCGCCGACAGCCCGAGCCCGCGCGAGAGGAGATCGTAGGTCTCGGCGATCAACTGCATGTCGCCGTACTCGATCCCGTTGTGCACCATCTTCACGAAGTGGCCGGCGCCGCCCGGCCCCATGTATTCCACGCAGGGAGCCCCATCGTCAGCCCTGGCGGCGATGGCGCGCAGGATGGGGGCCAACGCCTCCCACGCCTCCGTCTGCCCTCCCGGCATGATGCTACAGCCCCAGAGTGCACCTTGCTCGCCGCCCGACACGCCCGTGCCCACGTAGTTGAATCCCTCGGCGGCCAGCTGCGTGTTTCGACGCTCGGTATCGAGGAAGAACGAGTTGCCGCCGTCGATCAGGATGTCCCCCGGCTCGAGGTGCCCCTTGAGATGCGCGATGGCGCTGTCCACTGGCGCGCCCGCCGGCACCATCAGCAAGACCCGACGCGGCTTCTGCAGGATCGCCATCAGCCCATCCGGCGACTGCGCGAGCTCGACGTTCTTTCCTGCCGCCGCGCCGGTGACGAACGCCCTGGCCTTCGCGGCGTCGAGGTCGTAGCCGGCCACGCGGAAGCCGTTGCGCTCCATGTTGAGCGCCAGGTTGCTGCCCATGACGCCGAGCCCCACCACTCCGATGTCACACTGCATCGCTACACCCCCGCGGTTTCTTTCATCAGTGGCACTGACAGTCCTGTGCCGACACGATAGAGCATCTCTCCGGCCCTGGGCACCAGCAGCACGCCCTCGTGCTCCCGCCCGGCCCACTCGTCCACCCAAATCCCGGCCGGATCGACATAGCCCAGGTTGATCCGGCGGCACCGCGCCTCCGGGATGCCGGTGGCCAGCGTCACCTGGATCCTGGGAGTCTCGACACCCGTCACGGCGTCGTAGCCTCCGAGCCCCTTGAGGTGCGTCGAGTGCGCCAGCACGCCGCCCGGGTACTCCCGGAAACGCTCCCACTGCCCGAGGAAGTAGTCGCGGCAGTGGTAGCCGATCTCGTCGATGATCGAGCCGTGTGTGTAGCTCACCTCGGTAATGTGCGGCGCGTAGATGATCACTTCCCCGCCGTCCGCCACCGCCGGCTCCATCTTGTACATCCCCTTCGCGGCCGTCCACAAGTCGTCGTACATCTCGGGCATCACCGAGAGCACGCGCCGAAACGGGCGGTCGGTATAGACGATGTGGGTGTGGGCGGACAAGGCCGCGGCGGCTTGCCACGCCTCGCGCGGCGAGCCGAAGTGCAGCCCCACGAGGCCGTCGTGCGTGACGACGAGCGCCAGACAGGCGACCGGCCGCGTGACGAGACTGGCGGCGCGGTCGATCACCGCGCGCACCGGCGTGTACCCGGCGCCGATGACATGGTAATTACTGATGAGGGCGCCCAGCCAGTGGGTGAAGTTGATGATGTCGCTGCCGGCGATCCCCGGGAAGAGGTACTTGTTTCCACCCGAGAAGCCGACCACCTCGTGCGGGAACACCGGACCGCAGATCAGGAGCTGGTCGTAGTCGAAGATGATCTTGTTCAGCGACACCTCGACGTCCCGCTCCAACCGGCCGCCGGTCAGGGCCTTGACCTCGGACGCCGGGATCGTGCCCAGCGTCGCAAAGGTGGCCGGGTCATCCCATCGATGGTTGAAAATCCGGCTCCGACCGAACCGGCCGTCCACCACAGCGCGCCCGACGAGACGTCCGAGCTGCGCGTCGGTCATCGGCTGGTGAGTGCCGAGCGCCACCAGGTAGTCGAGCGCCGCGACACGCGGACCACCTTCCGCTTCGATCGTGTCGATCATCATCGGCAGCGGCATCGTCCGGGTCCCGTCCGGCACGATCACGAGCAGGCGCCGACCGTCGAGGCGGAGAGAGGCGAGGCCGCGAGACACGACATCGCGCGCCTCGTCATCCGTGAGGTATCGCCCAGCCGTTCCGGCGCCGATGCACGAAGGTTCGTCGTTCATACGCCACTGAATGCCGAAAACCCTCCATCGATGGGCAGCACGATGCCGGTGACGAACGCCGACGCCGGGGACAGCAACCACATGACCGCGCCCAGCAGGTCGTCTGGCGTGCCGAACCGAGCCATCGGCGTGTGCGCGAGGATCGTCTGCCCGCGCGGCGTCAGCCCCCCGGTCTCCTTGTCCACCAGCAGGAACTCGTTCTGGCGCGTCTTGAGGAAACCCGGCGCGATAGCGTTGACCCTGATCCGCGGGGAATACTCCTGCGCCATGTGGACGGCCAGCCACTGCGTGAAATTGCTGACGGCCGCCTTGGCCGCCGAATAACCGGGGATGCGCGTCAGCGGCCGGAAGGCATTCATCGACGACACATTGAGAATGACCCCTTCTCCCCGATCGACCATCGAGCGGCCGAAGACCTGCGAGGACAGCACGGTGCCGAGCAGGTTGAGATCGATGACACACCGCAGCGCCTCGGGCGACAGGTCGAAGAACGAACGTTGCGGTCCCGTGGTGGCCTCGGGCTTATTGCCGCCCGCGTTGTTGATCAGGGCGTCGGGCGGACCGAACGTGTCGAGCACGATGTCGGCGGCCTTGCGCAGGCTGTCGGCGTCGAGGACATCAGCGCCGACGACGACGGCGCGACCGGCCGCCTCGGGCCCCATCAGGTCGAGCAGCCCTTTGGCAGGATCGAGGTTGCGGTCGAGCATGACGAGATTGGCGCCGCATCCGACCAGCGCGCAGCCGATTTCGCCGCCGATCACGCCCATCGCACCCGTCAACACGATCGTCCGGCCCGTGAAATCGTAAAGGCGTGAGAGTTCAGCGAGATTCATAATCTCAAACCATCGAAGCCTTTGAGTTCTAGCTGGTAATACCAGCAGATAACATTAGCCATCCTCGACATCGCCGTAACGTGAGTCTAGTCCGGCGAGGGAACGCTGTCAACAGACAGCAGATCATCGTTCACTTTCATTGTTTCAGCGCCTGATCCGGTCAGTTTTCCGTCCGGGCTGACACAGCCAGACTGGAGTATGCTGTTGCTGGCCACCAAGAGCATTGGACGGACCATTAACAAAGCCCCCATGTCGATCCTGTCGTTTTTCAGGCGAACGCAACCGTGTATGATGCCCGGCATATGCCGCGCCACGATTCCCGGCGTCGCGCGCGGGAGGACATCCCCATGATGAACGGTCCTGTCCTGAGTCGAAGAGCACTGCTGAAATCAGCCGCGGCGGCCGCAGCCGTCACATGGGGCCGCGTCGTGCCTGGTGGAGTCGCGGCCGCCGACGCCAGAACGGTGACCGGAGTCGCATCCCGACTGCTGTTGGACCGCTGGGAGTACTACCGCGGTTCGCTGGGCGGCATCTGGGAGGTGTGGCGCGGCGACAAGGCCAGCGACAACGTGCCCTGGCAGGGCGTCACGATCCCGCACTGCGTGAACGCGCTCGACGCGCTCGACCCGGACATCAAGTACTACCAGGGGCCCGCCTGGTACCGCACCACCGTCCCCGCTCCCCCGTTGGCGCCCGGCACGCGCACGCTGCTCGCGGGCTGGTACCGAGGGCGCTACACCGAGTACCGAAGTTCGATCGAGCAGGAGATGAAGCGAGTCCGGCATTTCTTTCACGCCGAATGGGGCGGAGACAGCCACGCCGGCCGGCACTCCGAGGATCCCGACCGGTTGCTCTCGCGCGTCGCGACCGGCCAGGGCACCGACGAACGCGGCCTCGACTACCTCCTGAACGGCGGGCAGTCGCGGGCGTCCCGGGACGGGGACTGGTCTGAGAGCTACATCTGCAACCTGTTCGACTGGCATCTGAAGGAGCAGGAGACGATGCCGTCGCTGACGGGCACGGCGCAGTGGATCTTCA
Source organism: Acidobacteriota bacterium (assembly GCA_025363775.1). Lineage (GTDB taxonomy): Bacteria > Acidobacteriota > Vicinamibacteria > Vicinamibacterales > Fen-181 > FEN-299. The sequence continues at coordinate 19,512 of JANYLG010000189.1, forward strand.
AAGACTTCTCCACCCCGCTCCGCGCCGAGAATCCCATCCCGCGCATGAACCAGAAAGGCCTGGTCGAACGCGACCTGACGCCCAAGGAAGGCTACTACGTCTTCCAGAGCTACTGGGCGGCTCGCCCGATGGTACACATCTACGGCCACTCGTGGCCAGTGCGCTGGGGCGACCGCGATGAGCGGAAACTGATGAAGGTGTATTCGAACTGCGCGTCGTGGGCGGCGCGCGCCTGGTCGAGATGGCCAACGGACGCGCAAGCATTCGCCTCGAACGCCAGGGCGGCGCGTCCACGGTCAGCCTGTCCGCCAAAGACCTGCCCACCGTGTTCCTGCTGGTGGGGTGACGCAGGGGGCGGCAGTGTTCGCGGCGACGCAGGAGGCGACAGGTGGCATCGGGTCGAAGGTCGTCGAGCCACAGGTTCGGCCAGGCATCCACGACAAGACATAACCTATGACCCGAGAACGTCGGTAACGGTCCGACCAGTGCGAGCCATGGCCCAAGGCACTTCACGCCAGATGACGGAAGTCTTCTAGCATTTTGGCGTCATTTGAAATCAATTGACACCATGACCTTCGCCGTGGTATTTCATATGACCTTGAATTGGTCCGTCCATTAGGGCTATTCGGAAGCACGTTCTCGCGCGACTCCGCGGCCGCCGGGACACGCCCTTGGGACGGCACAAAGAGCACGTCTGGTTTCTCGATCGCCACCGGGTGGACTGCGGCAGTTGACTGAAGATGCTGGAGGATTTTCTATGAGCAGGAGGCTTGGCGTACTGCTTGGACTCGTCGCGGCGGTCCTGCTGCTGGCAGCGCCCGTCGTGTCGGCTCAGGCGACCACCGGTCGAATTTCCGGCGTCGTGAAAGACACGTCGGGTGGCGTCCTTCCAGGCGTGACCGTGACAGTCACCGAAACCCGCACGGGCTTTGTGCGTACGGACACGTCCAACGCCCAGGGCACGTACGTCTTCGTCAACCTGCCGCTCGGCGACTACACCGTCGGCGCCGAGATCGAGGGGTTCAAGAAAGGACTGAAGTCGGGCTACGTGCTGGTGGCTGACGGCCGTCTGACCGCCGACTTCACCCTCGAGGTCGGCGTGTTCAGCGAGGTCGTGCATGTGTCGGTGCAGGCCGAGATGGTCAACACCGTATCGGGCGAGCTCGCGCGCACGGTCGATCGCGCGCAGGTGGAGGACCTGGCGCTCAACGGCCGCAACTACATGCAGATGGTGACGCTCGTCCCGGGTGCGCCGCTCGTCGACACCACCGCGCCGCTCGACATCATGACCGGCCTCGGCATCAACACGACGGTCAACGGCAGCCGGACGAATGCGAGCCTGCTGACGGTGGACGGCGGCTTCAACATGGACGGCGGCAGCAACAACAGCCAGATCAGCAACGTCGGCATCGACTTCATCGACCAGGTGAGCGTCAAGACGTCGAACTTCTCCGCCGAGAACGGCCGAAATTCCGGTGCGGCCATCAACGTCGTCACGCGCAGTGGCTCCAACGTCTTCAAGGGAAGCGTCTTCGAGTACATGCGGCGTGACAGGTGGGACAACAACGACTACTTCAACAATCTGAAGAAGATCACCAAGCCGACGCTGAGCTACGACGACCCGGGGTTCAGCCTCGGCGGCCCGATCGCGAAGAACAAGATCTTCTTCTTCGGCGGCATGGAGTGGAAGCGGATCCGCCGTCTGACGTCCCCGTCCACGCGGACGCTGCCCACCAGCCTCATGCGCACCGGCAATTTCAGCCAGCTGTCCGCGACGATCAAGGACCCGCTGACCGGTCTGGCGTTCCCCGGAAACATCATCCCCGCCAACCGGATCACGGCCGACGGTCGCGCCATCGCGAACGTGTATGACGCGATGTCGAAGGTGGCGGCGCAGTACAACGACACCGTCCTGACCAACAACACCGTCTTCCAGGACAACAATCCGTTCGATTTCCGCCAGGAGATGATGCGCGTCGACTACCAACCGAGCGGCTCACACCGGTTGACCGCGCGGCTCGTGTTCGACCACTACAACCTCATCGAGCCCGGAGGCACCTTCATCAGCTCGCAGATGCCGACGGTGCCGACCAACCGCATTCGGCCGGGCCGCAACGTCCAGATCAACGAATACTGGACGCTGAGAAACAACCTCATCAACGAGGCGAAGTTCAACTACTCGGGGAATGGCCAGATCATCCCGCCCGTTGGCGACGCCTGGAAGCGATCGACGTACGGGTTCGCGTTCCCGCAGATCTACAGCGGCGGCGGCAACTATCCCGACAGCATCCCGGACGTGGACTTTACAGGTGGCTATGCAACGTTCCGGGGCGCCGCGCAATCGCTGTTGTCGCCTACCTGGGACTACTCGTTCTCGGACAACCTGACGTGGCTCAAGGGAAATCATACGCTGAAGGCCGGGATGCTGATGGTCTACAACCAGAAGAACCAGAACGGCCGCTCCACCTATGACGGGTTCGTGAGCTTCAACAATTCGGGCAACCCGAACTCGACCGGGAACGCTTTCGCCGACGCGCTGCTCGGCAACTACCGGACCTACCAGGAGGCGCAGCTCGACCCGATCGGCTACTTTCGGTTCTGGCAGTACGAGGGATTCGTATCCGACGCGTGGCGCGTAAACGACCGGTTGAGCGTCGAGGCGGGCCTTCGCTATGCCTGGCAGATGCCGACGGTCACGCTGGGCAACAACACGACCAGCTTCGACCCGGCGATCTACAACACGGCGCAGGCCGTGACCATCCTCCCGAACGGCACCATCGTCGCCGGCACCGGCAACCGGTACAACGGCCTGACGCGCCCCGGCGAGGTGCCTGCCGATCAGGTTGGCAACGTCCCGAATGCCACCAACCCGGCGGTGCAGACGATCCCGATCGCCGCCTCGAACGGCTACTACAAGTCGCAGAACCTCTTGGCGCCGCGCTTCAGCTTCGCGTGGAAGCCGTTCGGTGACGGCTCCACCGCGGTCCGCGGCGGCGTGGGACTGTTCTACGACCGGCCCGAAGGGAACCTGTATTTCGCGCTCGTCAACAACCCGCCGTTCTCGCTGAGCTCCTCCTTGGAGAACGGCAACCTGGCGAATCCCGGCGGCGGCACGGCGTCCGCGCTGGCGCCCTGGGCCAGCATGAACGCGCTCGATCCGAACCTCCAGATCCCGAAGGTCTGGAACTGGAGCCTCGGCGTGCAGCGCGAGCTGGGGTTCTGGGGTCTGTTCGGTGAAGTCACCTATGTCGGCAACAAGGGTCAGAACCTGATCCGCCAGCCCGACATCAACCGGCCCAGCTTTGCAGACCTCGAGGCTAACGCCGTGGGTGCGAAGGCCAACACGAACTACCTCAGGCCCTATAAGGGCTACTCGAATATCCTGATGCGGCTGTCGGACGCGGAGTCGAAGTACAACTCGCTGCAGTTCTTCCTCAGCCGCCGGCGCGGCAGCGTCAACTTCACGCTCAACTACACGTACTCGCGCGCCTGGGACAACGGCAGCGGCAACGGGGACAACCTGGATACGGGCGCCGATTGGCACGACCTCAGCTACAACTGGGGGCCCAGCGATAACGATCGCCGGCACGTGTTTGTCAGCACGTGGACCTACCGCCTGCCCTTCTGGCTGAACAGGCAGGACGTCCTGGGCAGCGTTCTCGGCGGGTGGGAGATCTCGGGCATCACGCGCTTCCAGTCGGGCGCACCGTTCACGGTGTCGGGCAACACCGCGATTGGCAGCCGTCGGGCGGACTTCACCGGCGGCAGCGAGCAGCTGTCCAACGTGGGCCAGCTCCTGGCCAACAACAGCGTCGCCTGGCTCGACGCCACCAAGTTCAGCGCGGCTCCCGAGAGCCGGCTGGGCAACAGCGGCCGCAACGCGTTCTACGGGTCCGGCCTCCAGCAGTGGGATATATCCCTGCGGAAGCAGTTCCGGCTGAAGGGCAGCACGAAGGTGCAGTTCCAGGCGGACTTCTTCAACGCCTTCAACAATCTCATCCTCCGCAACCCGTCGACGACCGTGACCAACTCCGATTTCGGCACGATCACCTCGGCGGCGCCGCTGCGCAACGTGCAGATCGGGCTCCGGTTCATGTTCTAAGGAAGGGATCAGGGGTTAGGGACATGACCACACATTCCCGTCGGGGATTCGTCAAGCTCGCGGCGGCCACGGCCGCGGCCGCCGGCGTGATGCCCGGACTGCGGGCTGGCGCGTTCGACGACACCGTCGCTGCTGCCGCGGCGCCGGCCGGCTTCGATCTCGGGATCGCATCCTACACGTTTCGCGCCTTCAGCCTGGATCAGGCGATCGCCATGACGCGCCGGCTTCGGATCCGGAAGATCACCCTCAAGGACATGCACCTGCCGATGGCGGTAACCGCGGACGAGATGGCATCGGTGCGCGAGCGCCTCAAGGCCGCTGGCATCGAGCTCTCCTCCTGCGGGGTCGTCTACATGAAGACCGAGGAGGAGGTACACAAGGCGTTCGCCTACGCGCAACTGGCAGGGATCACGATGATGGTCGGCGTGCCCGACGCGCCGCTGCTTCCGCTCGCCGAGCGCAAGGTCAAGGAGACCAGCATCTCGCTGGCTATCCACAACCACGGGCCGACCGACCAGCGCTTCCCCAGCCCCGAGAGCGCCTACTCGCTGATCGGGAAGATGGACCGCCGCATGGGCCTCTGCATCGACGTCGGGCACACCCAGCGACTCGGCCTCGACCCGGCCGCACAGGTCGAGAAGTACTTCGACCGGCTGCTCGATGTTCACATCAAGGACGTCAGTGCAACCGACGCGAATGGCACCACCGTGGAAATCGGGAGCGGCGTGATCGACACGGTCAAGTTGCTCCGCACGCTTGCGAAGCTCAAGTACGCGGGCACGCTGCACTTCGAGCACGAAAAAGACGAGAGGGACCCATTCCCGGGCGTGGCCGAATCGGTGGGCTACGTGCGGGGAATCATGGCAGCCATGTAGCAACTGACGCAGTCAGTCGGAACTGCTCGCAGAGGGGTCGCTCCCTACTACCTGAGCCGCATCCCGCTTCCTTCATCGTCTGGGCGGCATCGCCGTCGCCGGGGGAGCCGGCTTGCCGTCGATCGTCGTCGGCTCCATCAGCTCGCTGCGCGTGCCGTCCGGGTCGAACAGGTTCAGCTGCCGCTTGCGGTTGATGCCGGTGCGCGTCTCGATCGGCCGCGAGTAGCCGGCCTTCCCGGCCCGCCCCTGGATGGTCGCGGCCGCCGCCGGGATGTCCGGCACGACGAGGCAGATGTGGTGCTGGCTTCCCCGTTTGCCGGCCGCCGGCAGCTCGCCATACGGCAGGAACTCGATGTAGTCGTCGCTGTCGGGCAACTGCACGTTGACCCAGTCAAGCGTCTTGCCGTCGCGGCTGCCCCTCCAGATCTCCTGCATCCGAGCACGTCCTGGTAGAACCGCATGGCCGCATCGAGCGACCCGGGCGATCGCCAGGGTCGCTGGAACGAGCAGGAGCAGCGGGATCACTCGTTTCATCGTCGAGCCACCGCCGCGACACGTTCCACGCCCTCGGCCACGTCACCCAGCGGGAAGCCGAAATAGTCGCGGGCGTTGAAGAAGCAGATACCCTCGACGAGGGCCCCGAGGGCCCCGCGGTCGTCGGGCAACAAACCCCGGCGCACGTCCTCGCCGAGCAAGTTGCAGAGAAGGCGGCGGAAGTACTCGTGCCGCGAGTAGGAGAGGAACGAGCGCGAGTCGGTCACCATCCCCACGAACCGCGAGAGCAGGCCCATGTTGGACAGGGCGCTGATCTGCGCCGTCATGCCGTCCCGTTGATCGAGGAACCACCACGCCGATCCGTACTGCATCTTCCCGGGCACGCTGCCGTCCTGGAAGTTGCCGATCATCGTCGCGACGATCGCGTTGTCCTTGGGGTTGAGGTTATAGAGGATCGTCTTGGCCAGCTGGTTCGTCTCGTCGAGCCGGTCGAGGAACCGCGAAAGCGGCCGCGCCACCTCGAAGTCACCGATCGAGTCGAAGCCGGTGTCCGGGCCGAGGGCGCGCCGCAGGCGCGTGTTGTTGTTACGGAGCGCCCCGAGGTGGAACTGCTGCACCCATCCGCGCGCGTGGTCGAGCAGAGCCAGCCGGTGGACGAGCGCCGACTCGAGGCGCAGTGCGGCGCCAGCGTCCAGCGCCTTCCCCGCGCGCACGCGCTCGAACGACGAGGCGACTTGCCCATCCGCCCACGACTCGGCGACCATCGTCTCGAGGCCATGGTCCGACGCCCGGCACCCCATGTCGTGGAAGAACGTGTGACGCGCCTCCAGGGCGGAAAGAAACGCGTCGAGGCTCCCGCCGACCGCCAGACCGGATGCCTGCTCCAGCCTGACTATCCACGCGTTGAACGCCTCGGGATCCTCGAACGCGAATGCGCGGTCCGGCCGCCACGTCGGGTAGACGCGCGTCTCCGGGTTCGCCCGCTGCGCGAGCCGGCGATGGGCGTCGAGCGAATCGACCGGGTCGTCGGTGGTGCAGACCACGGCGACCTTGAACCCTCGCAACAAGCCCAGCGCGGTGAAGGCGTTCTCCTGCAGCCGCTCGTTGCACCGGTCGAACACCGCACGCGCCGTGGAGGGCGACAGCAGGGTGTCGATCCCGAACGGCCGCCGCAGTTCCATGTGGGTCCAGTGGTAGATCGGGTTCCGCATCGCGTCCGGGACGGTGCGGGCCCAGGCCTCGAACTTCTCCCAGTCCGACGCGTCGCCCGTGCAGCAGCGCTCCGGCACGCCGTTGGACCGCATGGCCCGCCACTTGTAGTGGTCGCCATCGAGCCAGCTCTCGGTGATCGACCGGAACCGGTGGTCGTTCGCCATCTGATCGGGCGATAAGTGGCAGTGGTAGTCGATGATCGGGAGGTTCTCGGCGAAGCGGTGGTACAGGTCAGAAGCCACGTCGCTCTCGAGCAGGAAGTCGTCATCCATGAAAAGCCGCATGCGACAATCTCCGTGACCGGGCGGGTACGAGGCCCGCCCCGGCGGTGTCGGCTGTTCGGGCGACCAGCCGGTCGCCCCTACTTCAGAATCTCGAATCGTTCCTTCAGCCGGATGTCCGTCGAGGAACTGCCGAGGCGCACCTCGAAGACCCCGGGCTCGACAACCCACTTCATCTGCGCGTCCAGCAGTTGCATCGCCTCGGCGTCGAGCGTGAAGGTCAGCGTCCGCGTGTCACCCGGCGCCAGCCTGATTCGCTGGAAGCCTCGCAGCACTTGTTCGTAGGTGATCACGCTGCTCAGGAGATCCTGGAGGTACAGCTGCACCACCTCGTCGCCCGCTCTCGTGCCGGTGTTCGTCAGGTCCACCATCACGGTGACCGTTCCACCGGCCTTCTGCCGCGCCGGCGTGACGCGCAGGTTGCCGTAGCCGAACGTGGTGTAACTGAGGCCGTATCCGAACGGGTACAGCGGGCCGTTGGCCAGCGTCGTTTTGCCGTTGGGCCCCCCCGAGCGCTGCTCGGCCTGCGCGCCCGGCCTCGTCGGGAAGTTCAGCGGGATCTGGCCGACCGTCTTTGGCACGGTGAACGACAGCCGGCCGCCCGGGTTGTAGTCGCCAAACAGCACCTCGGCAATCGCCTGGCCGCCGAACTCGCCCGGGAAGGTCGCCTCGATGACCGCAGGCACGTACTTCGCGACCCAGTTGGTCGTGAGCGCGCGGCCGTTGATGAGGACGACGACCATGGGCGTGCCGGAGGCGTGCAGCGCCTTCAGCAGGTCGAGTTGCCGGCCGGGGAGGTCGAGGCTGGTGCGAGACAGGCTCTCGCCCACGATGGCATCCGACTCCCCAACCGCGGCGACGACGACGTCGGCCTCTCTCGCCAGGCCGGCGGCCTCGTCGATGAGCGATTGTTCCTTGGGCGACAGCGGATCGGGCAGCAGTTCCGACTCGGGCCAGTTGGGATCGACCAGGTCGCACCCAAGCGCGTACTTGACCTCGGTGCCGGGCGACACCGCGCGCGTGATCCCCTCGAGGACCGAGATCGTCGGCGGGTCGTACGGGCCGTAGCGGTTGTTGGCGAACGACGTCGATGTGGCGTTCGGTCCCACCACGAGGACGCGGCGCAGGTTCTTGCTGAGCGGCAGCGCCGCGCCGTCGTTCTTCAGCAGCACCAAGGACTCCCGCGACGCACGCAGCGCCAGCGCCAGGTGCGCCGGGTCGCGGAGCACCTTGTCGGCGTCAGCCGGGCGCGCCACGTACGGACGGTCGAACAGGCCGCGGACGAACTTCACCCGCAGCACGTCGCGCACGCGGCTATTCAGCGTGTCGGTGGTGACCGCGCCTGCCTGCACCAGTTCGCGAAGCGGGAGAATGAAATGGGCAGGCGGGTTGAACTCCGTCCGGACGTTCAGACCGCCGTTGATCGCCTGGCGCACCGCGTCCTTGTAGTCGGCCGCGACCCGGTGCTTCGTCTGCAGGTACTTCACGGCATCGCTGTCCGACACCACGTAGCCCTTGAAGCCGTATTCCTGGCGCAGCTTGTCGATCAGGAAGGCCGGGTTGGAGTCGATGGGGATCCCGTCGTAGTCGTTGTACGACGCCATGACGCCCATCGCGCCGCCCTTCATGAAGGCGGCCCTGAACGGCGCCAGCAGGATGCCCTCCACCTCGCGCGGGCTCTCGTGCGGGTCGGTGCGAGCTTCGCCGTCGCGCCCGCCCTTCGGCACGCTGTAGACGGCGAAGTGCTTGACGGTGGACGTGACGTCTTGCTCCTGCAGCCCCTTCACCATCTCGACGCCCAGCACCGACGCGAGGTACGGGTCCTCACCGTAGGTCTCCACCACCCGGCCCCAGCGCGGGTCGCGCGCGAGGTCGAGAATCGGCGAGTAGATGTTGGTGAACCCCACCGCGCGTGCCTCCTGGCCCTCCACGCGCCCGATCTGCCGCACCAGGTCGGGATCCCACGCGCAGCCCTGTCCGATCTGCGCCGGGAACGACGTGGCGCCCCAGTGGCAGAGGCCGCGGATGCCTTCGTTCGTGAAGTCAACCGGGATCCCCAGCCGCGTCTCCTCGATGAAGAAACGCTGCACGCTGTTCATGACCTCGGCGTGCCGCGATGGAGGCCGGGCGCAGTCCTTGCCCACGCCGCGAACGCCGTTGCAGTGCTCGTCGATGTTGCCGATGCCGTCCTTCCACACCTCGGTCTTCCACTCGGGCGTCGGCAGCGGGTCCTCGAGCACCCGGTTGTAGCCGTAGAGCGTGGCCAGCTGGCAGGTCTTCTCGTCGATGGTCATCTGCGCGAGTAGGTTGTCAATCCGGCTCTCCGTCTGCGCCGCGGGATCCTCGAAGACATCCTTCTTTCCGTTCTTATTGAGGTCGATCCAGCCGTCGTGGTAGATCGCCGCGTTCAACGTGGCCGGCGTCGCGGGTGTCGTCTGGTCGGTCGAGACCGTGGCCGCCGTCAACAGCGCCAGGGCCCAGAACGCCAGGTCGCGTCGTAGGGTCATCGTGTCATCCTCATCGTACCGCCGCGTCATTGAGGCCCTCACCCGGGCCAGGCTGCTTCGCGCGTCTCGCCCGTGGCACCGCCGGGATCGGCCGGTCCGGATGGCCTCGAGGACCTCAGCCCCTGCGGGCCGCCCCAGGGTCGATCGACAGCGGTTCCAGTGTCGGCGAGAGCAGGTGGTGAATCGAGAATGAGACGAGGTAGGCCGACGCGCAAATCCCGAACAGGATCGAGTAGCCACCCGCCTTGTTGCCGACCGCTTGGAATTGATCGAGCAGCCTGCCGCTGAACCACGGGAACAGCATGCCGCCGAACGCCCCGGCCATGCCGCCGAGGCCGACGATCGTGCCGACGTCCTTCTTCGCGAACACGTCGGAGGCCGTCGTGAAGAGGTTGGCCGACCAGGCCTGGTGCGCCGCTCCCGCGATGCCAATCAGCACCACTGCGGGCCAGTCACCGACCCGGGTCACAAAGAGAATCGGCAGCACGCAGAGGGCGAACCCGAACATCCCCGTCTTCCGCGCGCGCGTCACGCTCCACCCTCGTTTCTGCAGGTTGCCGGTCACCCAGCCCCCGGCAATGCTCAGCACGGTGACGATCGCGTAGATCGTGACGATGTGAATCCAGCTGTGCTTGATGTCGAGGCCGCGCGGAGGAGCCTTGAAGTAGTCGGGCAGCCACGTGAGGAAGAACCACCACACGGGGTCGGTCATGAACTTGGCGACGATGAACCCCCACGCCTGCCGATAGGCCAACGCGCGTCTCCATCCAAGCGGCGTGCCGCCGGCGTCGTCAGTCCCCTTGTCGCTGTTGATGTAGGCGAGTTCCGCGGCCGAGAGCCGCCGCTGTTTCTCGGGCACCTCGTAGAACGGGAACCAGAGGAACAGCCACAGGAAGCCAGCGATCCCGGCGAAGATGAAGGCCGCGCGCCACCCGAGGGCCAGGGCAATCGCCGGCACGAGGGCCGGGGCGATGATCGCCCCCACGTTGGTGCCCGAGTTGAAGATGGCCGTCGCGAACGCGCGCTCGCGCTTCGGGAACCAGAGTGCCACCGCCTTGATCGCCGCCGGGAAGTTGCCTCCCTCGCTGGCGCCCAGGAAGATGCGGGCGCCAAAGAACCCCGCGACCGACCCGACGAGCGCGTGCGACAGCGCCGCCACGCTCCAGAGCGCAATCGAGACGGCGTAGCCGATCTTCGTGCCGTACCGGTCGATGAACCAGCCGAAGGCGAACAGGCCGACCGCGTAGGCGCCCTGGAATGCGGAGTTGACGAGCCCGAACTGCTCGTTCGTCCAGCCCAGCTCCTTGTCCAGGAACTCCTTGATGAGCGCCAGGATCTGCCGGTCGATATAGTTGACCGTCGTGGCAAGGAAGAGCAGCGAGCAGATGACCCACCGGTAGCGCCCAATCGGCCCGACGCTCTCGGCGGTCTGCTCGTCAGCCACCTGGCGGTTCGCGTTCACAGTCACTTGGTCTCCTCTTGACCCGCCACCCCAGCGGACGTCCCGACGGTCCCGGCATCCTCCTGGGCCTGGGTCAGCGCGGCACGCCGCAGGTGGTCGCCCATCGCCTTTCGCGCCCGGTCGGCATCACGGGCGCGGATGGCCTGGTAGATTGCCCGGTGCTCATCGGCCGCCACCCTCAAGTCGCGCGCGACGCCGATTTTGCCTCGCCGCAGCTCGTAGAACACCTTCGCAACCATCTCGACCACCGACGCGAGAATCGGGTTGTCCGAGGCCGCCGCCACCGCCTGGTGAAAACGGATGTCGTGCTCGAGGAAGATCGCTGGCGACTCGAGCGAGGCAAACATCCCCGTCGTCTCGTCGCTGATGACCATGAGGCGACCGGGAGCGGCGCGCTCGGCGGCAAGGCCCGCAACCGCCACCTCGAGCACGAGCCGCGCCTCGAACATCTGATCGCGCGAGAACCCATGCAGCGCCGCCAGGAAGCTCAGCGGCTCGCTGCCGAGCATCGGGGGGCCGCCGGTGATGAAGGTCCCAGCGCCCTGGCGAATCTGCACGACTCCCATCGCGGCCAGGCTCTTGAATCCCGAGCGCACGCTCGGCCGGCTCACGCCCAGCTGCTGCGCCAGTTCTCGCTCGGGCGGCAGGCGGTCGCCCGATCGCACCTCACCGCTCTCGATCATCCGGCGTACCTGGCGGACGACAAGTTCCACTGCGGTCACTTTCTTTTCAGGTTTGGACAGCATTAAGGTAATACCACTCTTATTTTCTCCATTCTGTCAGACGCGATGGAGATATCTTAGGTCTATTCATTGCCAGACAATGGCCTCTTTATGGTAAGACCAATCAGGCTGGATCGGGTGAACCACCGACAACCACGATCTCTTTGCCCGTCGTCGAACACTTCGCAACCATGAGACCAAAGGTATTGCCAGCCGGGCCCAGATGGAGTACAAGCGTGCCGCGGATGTCGTGCAACCGGTGACAAGGAGACTCAGGACAATGAAGAATCGACGCCACGCCCTGTGGACGCCACGCCTCGGCCTCGCGCTGCTGGCGGCTCTCGGCATCCTCGCAGCCACGATCGGCGCGCAGGACCGTCTCAAAACGATGCCGGGCTACGAGCAGTTCCAGAAGATGGGCAAGGAGGTGTCGGGCGCTATCAAGCCGGGCACGCTCTTTGTCACCTGGAAGGACGCGGGCGCCGCCCTCGAGTATCAGAAAGGCAACACGATCTACCGGTACGACATCGCGAAGAAGGCGACGACCGAGGTGGGACCAGCGCCGAAGAATCCAGCCGGCGAGGGACAGCGGGGCCAGGAGCAGAGGCTGCCCGCCGCTCAGGGTGGAGCGCCCGAACGCGGCCGGCAGGTGGCGTCCACTACCTCGCCCGACGGGAAGCTCAAGGCCTTCCACCGAGATCGCAACCTCTGGCTCAGTAACGCCGCCGGCGGCGACGAGGTGGCGCTCACGACCGACGGGAACGAGAAGGACCGGATCAAATACGGCACGGCCAGCTGGGTGTACGGCGAGGAACTGGGCCAGACGACCGCGATGTGGTGGTCGCCCGCCAGCAACAAGGTGGCCTACTTCAGGTTCGACGAAAAGCTGGTGGACGACTACTACCTGCAGTTGGACCAGACCAAGCTCTATGGCCGGATCGACACCGAGGCCTATCCAAAAGCAGGCCGCCCCAACCCGATCGTGGACCTGTTCGTGTACGACCCGGCAGCGAAGAAGTCGATCAAGGTTGACGTGAGGGACGGCAAGCCGTTCGACAACGCGGTGGTCGGCCACTATGTCTATCGCGTCGCCTGGTCGCCTGACGGATCGGAACTCCTCTTCAACCGGACGAACCGCCGCCAGAACATCCTGGAACTTGTCGCCGCCAATCCCTCGACGGGCGCATGCCGCGTCGTGATCCGCGAGGAATGGCCAACGGGCTGGATCCAGAACAGCCCCGGCATGGTGTTCCTGAAGGACGGCAAGCGGTTCATCTGGGAATCGGAGCGCAACGGCTGGAAGAACTTCTACGTCTACGACCTTGCCGGCAAGCTGCTCTCCCCGCTGACCGCGCACTCGACGTTCGAGGTCGGATCGCTCATCAAGGTGGATGAGGACGCGAACGTGGTGTTCTACACGGCGCGCGACGGCGACAACTACCTGAAGATGCAACTGCACCGCGTGAGTCTCGACGGCAAGGGGGATGTGCGCCTGACCGACCCCGCCTTCACCCACACGATCGGCAGTTGCATGCCGCGGCCGGCAGGCGGAGGACGCGGCGGTCCTGGCGGCGCCGGCGCCGGCTCGTGCGGGATTGCCCCGGACAACACGCATTTCGTGGACGTCTCTCAGGCGCACAACATCCCGCCGGCTACGCGATTGATGGACACGGCGGGCAAGGTCGTGGCCGATCTGGCCTCCAGCGACATGGCGCGCTACGACGAGCTTGGCTTGAAGCGAGCCGAGATGTTCGCCTACAAGGCGGCGGACGGCAAAACCACACTGCGAGGGCTCATCAGCTTTCCCTCGAATTTCGACCCGGCGAAGAAGTACCCGGCGCTCGTGGCGGTCTACGGCGGGCCCGCGTCGGCGAGCAACACCGCACGCGAGACCTTCGTGCCGCCCAACACCCTGACGGAGTACGGCTTCCTGGTGCTGAATCTGGACACCCGTGCGGCGCCCGGGATGGGCAAGCGGACGCTCGACTCGATCTACCTGAAGCTCGGGCAGGTCGAGATGGACGACATGGCCGAGGGAGTGAAGGCGCTGTGGAGCCGGCCCTACTTCGACAAGGAGCGGGTTGGGATCTACGGCACGTCGTACGGCGGCTACTCCTCGCTGATGTGCGTCATGCGGCATCCGGAGGTTTTCCGCGCCGGCTCCGCCTCGTCGCCGCCGACGGCCTGGTACCACTACGACACCATCTACACCGAGCGCTACATGTGGATCCCGGAGGAGAACAAGGACGGCTACGAGGCGGGCAGCGCGATGACCTACGCCGAGAAGCTGAACGGCCGGCTCTTGATCTACTACGGCACGGCGGACAACAACGTGCACCCGACCAACTCGATGCAACTGATCGCGGCGTTGCGCAAGGCGGGCAAGAGCTTCGAGGTGCAGGTTGGCCCCGATGCCGGACACTCCGGCGTCTCGACCGACCGGATGATGGAGTTCTTCATCGAGAACATGGTGATCAACAAGCCGGCGCCGTTCGCCGACACGAAACACTAATCGCATCTGATGTTCGGCTCGCGGCTCGTGGCTCGTGGCTCGTGGCTCGCGGCTCGTGGCTCGTGGCTCGCGGCTCGTGGCTCGTGGCTCGCGGCTCGTGGCTCGCGGCTCGCGGCCCACCATCGGCTCCCCATGCGGCGAGTGCTATGCTGTCCTGCGCCCTCCGGCACCATCGGAGGTGACGCGATTGGGCGCCGCGTGTCGCGCCCACCTGGTCGGAGACGCCTGATGCACAGTTCAGTGACCGGACTTATTCGCCCCGCTCTTCTTCTCGCACTGCTGACGGCTGGCGCAGCGCTGTATTCCGGCGCCGTGCAGGCGCCCACCCAGGCGCCAGTCCGGCCCGCCAATGCCGAACTGGCCACGTTTCCATCCGAGTGGACGTATCAGCCAGGCGCCAAGGCGCCGACGGCCGATCACGGGATGGTCGTGTCGAACTGCGCACTCGCCACCGAGGCGGGCGTCGAGATCCTGAAGGCGGGCGGGAACGCGGTGGACGCGGCCGTGGCGGTCGGCTTCGCGCTTGCCGTCGCCTATCCTGAGGCTGGCAACATCGGCGGCGGCGGGTACGGCGTCGTCCGGCTGGTCAACAAACAGACGACCGCGATCGATTTCCGCGAGACGGCCCCGGCCAGCGCGTCGCGCAACATGTTCGTGAACGCGAACGGCAAGGTGACCGACCAGAGCCTGATCGGCCACCGGGCGTCGGGGGTGCCGGGGAGCGTGGCCGGCCTGCTCGCGCTTCTCGACAAGCATGGCACGCTGCCCCGCGCGAAGGTGATGGCGCATGCCATCCGGCTGGCCCGGGACGGCTTCCCCGTCGATGCCATCTTCCGCGCCTCGATCGCGCAGAACGCCGATCTCATCAAGAAGTTTGCCGGGCGCTCGCTGTTCCTGCCCGACGGCCGGCCGCCGGCCATCGGCAGCCCGTTCGTGCAGGCCGACCTCGCCCATACCCTTCAGCGGATCGCGGACCAGGGGCCGGACGGCTTCTACCGTGGCCCCGTGGCCGGCGCCGTTGTGGCCGAGATGCAGCAAGGCGGCGGCACGATCACGGCGGCGGATCTCGCATCGTACGCGCCTGCGTGGCGCACACCGCTCGTCGGCAGCTACCGCGGCCACGAGTTGGTCGCAATGCCCCCCTCCTCGTCGGGCGGCATCACCGTGCTCGAAACACTCAACATCCTCGAGGCCTGGCACGACCTGCCACCGTGGAACAGCCCACGCGCGCTGCACCGGCTCGCCAGCGCGTTCCAGCGCGCCTTCGTCGATCGGAATGGCACGCTCGGCGATCCGGCCTTCGTCCAGATGCCGCTCGATCGGTTGATGAGCAAGGACTACGCACGGTCGCTGCAGGCACAGATCGTGGACGGAAAGGCGACGCCCACCTCGACCCTGCCGCCGGCGGCCCGCGAAGGCACCGACACCACTCACTACTGCGTCGTCGACCGCGCGGGGAACGCGGTCGCGATCACGACGACGGACAACAGCCTCTACGGCTCCGGCGTCTGGGTGCCGGGCGCGGGGTTCTTCCTCAACAACGAGATGGACGATTTCGCGGTGCAGCCGGGCACGCCAAACCAGTTCGGCCTCGTCCAGGGAGAAGCCAACGCGGTGGCGGCCGGCAAGCGGATGCTGTCGGCCATGGCGCCGACCATCGTGATCGACCCGGCTGGCAAGGTCCTGATGGTGATCGGGGGCCGCGGCGGGCCACGGATCATCACGGCCGTCGTCCAAGCCATTGTGAACGTCATCGACTACCGCATGCCGCTGGCCGACGCGGTTGGTGCGCCCCGCATCCACGAGCAGGCGATTCCTGATCTGCTCGAGTACGAAAAGGGTGGCGTGCCAGCCGACGTCGTCGCGGCTCTCGGCGCCATGGGATACAAGATGCAGCCCGGGGCAACGGGTTCGCTCACCGCGCTCAAACGCACCGCGACCGGCTGGGAAGGACTGTTCGACCCGCGCAAGCACGGGCGGGCCGCAGGCTACTGACCTCCAACACGTTGCTGATCCGAAGGACTGCCGCATGCCCCGAACTCCATCGTCGCGCGATCAGTGCCGCACGACCGGACGCCGCTCGTTCCTGAAGACGATTCCAACCGCGATGGCGGCCGGTCTGGCCGCCTCTCGGGCCGACGCGCAGACTTCCTCGCCTGCCACCGTCGCGATCGACATCGCTGCCCTCAAGGGCGCCGAGCAGGTTGTGGGCGTACAGTTTCCTGACGCCGAAGAGGCGCAGGCCCTGCCCAACGTCCGCACCAACCGCGGCCACATCGAGGCACTTCGCAACGTTCCCATCGGGACCGATGTCGAGCCTGCCTTCAGCTTCCGCCCGACGCGACTGAAGCTGGACGAGAGAACGACCGCGCGCGCTTCGCGCAGCATCCCGCGCACCCCTCGGGAAGCGCTGCCCACCTCGCCCGATGAACTGGCATTCCTCCCCGCTGTTGAACTCGCGGCGTTCATCCGAATCGGGAAGCTGACATCGGTGGATCTGACCCGGATCTACCTCGATCGCCTGAGGCGGTTCGGACCGAAGCTGGAGTGCGTCATCACTCTCACCGAGGACCTGGCGCTGGAACAGGCAGAAGAGGCCGACCGCGAGATCAAGGCAGGCCGATATCGCGGGCCGCTCCATGGAATGCCGTGGGGCGTCAAAGATCTGTTTGCCACCAGAGGCATCCGGACCACGTGGGGCGCCAAGCCATACGCACAACAGGTATTCGATTTCGACGCGACCGCGGTGGAGCGGATGCACGCGGCGGGTGCGGTGCTCGTGGCCAAGCTGACCACCGGCGAGCTGGCGATTGACGACGTGTGGTTCGGAGGCCAGACGCGAAACCCCTGGAATCTTGCGCATGGCTCGGGCGGGTCGTCTGCGGGCCCGGCATCGGCAGCAGCGGCCGGTCTGGTGGGCGTCGCGGTTGGCACTGAAACGGGTGGGTCGATCATGGACCCGGCCAGCAAGTGCGGCGTCGTCGGCCTTCGGCCTACCTACGGGCGTATCAGCCGTCACGGGGCCATGACGCTGCGCTGGACGATGGACAAGGTGGGGACGATCTGCCGGACGGTTGAGGATTGCGCGACCGTCTTCGACGCACTGCGGGGCCCGGATGGCAAGGACGACACCGTGGTGGACGCACCCCACGTGCTCGACGAGCACGCGGGACTCGCCGGCATGCGCGTCGGCTATATCGAGCGCGAGTTCCGCCAGCCGTCAGAAGACGCGAGCGCGGACGAGAAGAAGCAGTGGCCGGCGTATCAGCGCCTGCTGGACGATGCGCTGGATCTGTTTCGCAAGGCCGGCGTGGTCCTCCAGCCGATCGCCCTCCCGGATCTGCCCGCCCGGTCCATCTACGCCCTGCTCAACGCCGAAGCCGGCGCGGCATTCGACGACCTCGTGCGCGCGGGCGGCCATAACGATCTAGCCGGGAAGCACCCGGGCGGGCGCGCCAACCAGTTGCGGGCGACCCGGTTCATTCCGGCCGTCGACTACATCCGCGCGCAACGAGTCCGGACGCTCCTCGCACAACAGATGAACGCGCTGATGGCGACCTGCGACGTGTTTCTCGCGCCATCCGACAGCGCGAGTGTCGCGGTGTCCAACCTCACCGGACACCCGGCGCTCACGCTGAATGCCGGGTTCGTCGAGGGGATGCCGCGTGGGCTGATGATTACCGGACGCCTCTACGATGAGGCCACGGTGCTGCGCGTGGGGATGGCCTACCAGCGCGCGACCACCTGGCACGCGATGCACCCGCCGCTGGCCTGACACGCCCCCCGCCGACGTCTCGCACCGCGGTCGGGCCGAGCGGGGCGGTGGCCCCCCATGGGCATTAACCTAAGTCTTGACCCTTGGGGCGGCTGCGGAGTGGTCTTTCGACCATGCAGCCAGCCGCGAACGACGAGTGGCGTGCCATTGAATCCCTGCTCCCGTCCGGGTGGAGAGAGGCGAACCGCGAGCAGCGGGTGTGGCGGCCGAACGGTGCCGTATCGATTGTGGCGAACAACTACTGGGGAACGGACACACGGTCGCGTCGGTAACCCGCAGTGGCGACAGCACTAAGCGCGTTTGTCGCCTTGGTCCTGGCAAACTCACGCTAGACAGCGAGCCACAGGTTTTCGGCAAACGGCCACTCATCGTCCACCCACTGCGCCTCCGTGCGGAAGCCGCAAGAAACAGCCAGTTCCGCGATCTCCGCCTGGGTGTACTTATGGCTGCTCTCCGTCCAGATCGTCTCGCCCTCACCGAACGTCACGGCGAAGGCGCCTCGGCGGACATTCACGACCTGCCGCCTCTTCGACCGCAGATGCATCTCGATACTTCTGGCCGCGTCGTTGAACCGGGCGACATGTTCGAATTGGCGAAGATCGAAGTCGGCGTCCAGTTCCCTGTTGATCCGCCCCAGCAGGTTCAGGTTGAATGCCGCCGTCACGCCTAGCGGATCATCGTAAGCCTCCAGCATCCGCTCTCGCGGCTTCAAAAGATCGACGCCGAGCAGCAGCGAATCGCCGGGCGCCAGAACGCGTCGCACGTCGCTCAGAAAACGGGCATCCGCCCCCACATCGAAATTGCCGATCGTGCTGCCCAGGAACAGTACCAGCAGGCATACCCCATCCGCCCGCAGCGCGGCGACCTCGCGCAGGCCGTCCAGGTACTCCCGCTCGACCCCGACGATGCTGACGCATTCGATATCGCCCAGTTCGGACTGGCAAGACGCGAGCGCCGCTCGCGAGATTTCGATGGGGTAATAGGACACAGGCTCGCGCTCGCACAACGCGCTCAGAATCCAGCGCGTCTTCCTTCCGCTGCCGCTTCCGAGCTCGGACACCAGCGCCGGACTCGGCACATGTCTCACGATCTCCTGGGCATGCCGGCGGAGCAGCCGCTCATCCGCGCGAGTCAGCCCGTACTCTGGAAGCCGGCTGATCGCTTCGAATAGCGTGAATCCCAACGGATCGTACAGATACTTGGACGGAAGTACTTTCTGCCCCTCTTTGCACAGCCCCGCGCGTACATCCGAGGCGAACTGCACTCCGGAGTCGCGCGTCAGGTTCGCGGGTGCGGCCATCTCAAACATCTCCTCGAGTGCTAATCGCTCGCGCAGCGGAACCCCGCGTAGACGTATTGATAGTGGGGCTGAAACCAATTGCGGAAACTGCGGCGCAGCATGCAGGCGGCGGTTCGCACGCTGCCGCCTTTCAGAACGTAGTGCTTCCCATCGAAGAACTGGGCCGAGTACCCAGGGTAGCACCCGAAGGGTTGGAATCCGGGGAACGGCGCGAACTCTGTCGCGGTCCACTCCCATCCGTTCGCGAGCAACCCTACGACGCCGAACGCGCTCACGCCCAAGGCGCACGAACTCACAGGCGCCGGGTCCCAGGCAGCGGATGGTGGATACTGGCTGGAAATGACCGGCCGTTCGTCCCCCCACGGATATTCGCGTTCGTGGACTCCATGCGTGCCATACGCCGCCCTGTGCCACTGCGCCTCCGTCGGCAGGGACTTGCCCGTCCAACGCGCGTACGCGCTCGCTTCCGCGTGGCTGGCATACACGGGCCAATCGAGCGGAAGGGATATCTCATCGAACATCGACCGGCATGCCCAGGCGCTGCCACGCCGCACCCAGAAGACCGGATGCGAGATCCCCTGCGCGCCCTTCCACTCCCAGTCGGCCTCCGCCCAAAGCGAGCGGTCGTTGTAGCCTCCATCCTCGATGAACCGGAGGAATTGCCCGTTGGTGACCTTGTGTTTGTCGATGGTGAATTCCTGGATATCGGTTGAGTAAGCCTCGAACTCGTTGTCCCAGCCGAACACCTTGGAATCGCGGCGCAGCCCCAACGTCGCAGTACCCGCGGGAACGCGCACGCCCTCCGGCGCGACTGGACTCCCGTGAAACACGCGCGCCGTGGTCGCACCCCTCTTCCGCTCGAACGGCATCTGATGAAACATGTAGGCGAGGGTCTCGGCGTGCATCAACCGGTGCTCGATAGCGACGTGGAGCAGTTGCCCTAACGCACCCTCATCGTCATTGGGCGCCGGCAGTGTCTCGAGCGCCTGGTTCAGAGCCTGCCGGACGCGGTCCCGATACTCGTCCACGTTCTGGAGTCGCGGCCAGTCGTGGGGCTGATCCGCCGGCAGACCCCCTCCCACCGGGTCGATGCCGAACGCGAAAAGGCGATCGAACTCGGGGTGAAGGCTCACGAGATCACAGGGACCGCTGAGCAGGTTCCAATCGAATGCTTCCATGTGGCCGACATAGAAGACGATGCGGTGGCGCTCCGGAATGGGGCGGTCATACATCGCGTCGGGCCGGACCATCCGAAAGAGCGCGTCCGTTTCCACTCGAGCCTCGAGGAGCCGTGACAGGAGCATCCGGCGGTCGTTCGTTGCAGCTTGTGTCGCCATGGTGATTCACTCACTTCCACTCGTTTAGAAAATCGCGGGCAACCTCCCTCTCGGGCCGGTGGCCGACGTCCACCGATCCGTTCATGCGACGCATCGCCGAGTCCGAAATGCGGCCCGAGAGCTCTGCCAGCACCGCCCTTAACCGGGGATATCGTTCGAGGCTATCATGTCGAACGACGATGGCGCACTCGTAAGGCGGGAAATAGCGTTTGTCATCCTCGAGGACGACGAACTCGGGACGCGCCAGCATTCCATCCGTTGCATTCGCAGCGGCCATCTCAATCGTCTTCGTCTGAAGGGCCGGGTAGAGGAGTCCGAGATCCATCGTCACCGGTGGCCCGGTCAGGCGCAACCCGTAGGTTTGGACCAGCCCCTTCAGGCCGTCGGGCCGCTCCGTGAACTCATATCCGACGCCCAGGCGCCATGGCCTGGGGCGCCGTGCCGCTTCGCTGAGAGTCCGCACGCCTTCCTCGCGGGCGCTATCGACACGTACCACCATCGCAAAGCTGTTGTTGAACCCGAGCGGAGGGAGCCACTCGAGCCCCCATGGCCGATAGCCCTTCCGGACGCGATCGAGCGCAGCCTTCGCGTCCTTGACGGCCGGCTGCTTCAATACGGCCGTGAGCGCGGTCCCTGTGTATTCGGGATACAGGTCGATGGAACCGCCCTTTACCGCTTCGTGAGCCAGCATCGTACCTCCGAGGTTGAGTCTTCGGTCCACCTCGAAGCCGAGACGCCGTTCGATATGGCGCGCCACGATCTCCCCGAGCAGCACCTGTTCCGTGAAATTCTTCGACCCGACCACCACGCGCGGCGTTGACGAACATCCGGCCGCGAGCGAGGCAATCAAAACGAAAATCGCCGTTCGATCCATCCGAGCGCCTCGTCTGCTGCGATCGCCATCAGTGCAGCCGGCACGGCGCCAGCTAGAATCGTCGTCGTGTCGGCCATCGCAATGCCGCGGAAAACGAAGGTCCCCAACCCTCCGCCCCCGATCGCGGCCGCGATCGTGGCCGTTCCAATCGTTGTCACGGTCGCAATGCGAATCCCGGCGAGGATAGTCGGAAATGCGAGCGGCAGTTCCACCCCCCACAGAATCTGACCGTCCGTCATCCCCATGGCGACAGCCGATTCGCGTACGCCGGCGTCGACGCCCAGAATGCCAACGACCATGTTTCGGAGAATCGGAAGAAGGGCGTACAGGATGAGCGCGACAATCGCCGTCGGCTTCCCTACGCCGCCAAGAAACGGGAGCGGCAGGAGAAAACCAAACACCGCCAGGCTTGGCACGGTCTGGACGACGTTCACCACGCCCAGGGTCCAGCGGCGCAGCCGCGGGCGCCGCGTCAGGATCACGGCCGATGGCGCGGCGATGACCACCGCGGCAAACACCGCTATGGCGACGAGCCACAGGTGTTCGGCCGACAATCTGACGATCTCAGCCAGTCGCATGCGATCCGTCGAGTGTCCCCTCGCCCAGGGTCGCGAGGAACGCCGTCGCCTCCGGGGAACGCGCCTGAACGAACTCATCCGCCCGGGCCACAATCTCGAGCCGCCCTTCCTTCAACAGCGCGATCCGGGTTCCGAGCATGAGCGCTTCGCGGATGTCGTGGGTGACGAAGAGCGCGGTCTTGCCGAAGGCTCGCCGCAACCGCGCGAAGCGCTGCTGCATCTCAAACCGCGTCACCGGGTCGAGCGCCGCGAACGGTTCATCGAGCAACAGCAGCGGCGGATCCGCCGCCAGCGCGCGTGCGATGCCGACTCTCTGTTTTTCGCCGCCGGAAAGCTGTCTTGGATGGCGCGATCCATAGACCGGCGCAGGCATGCCCATGGCGTCAAGCAGCTCTCTCGTGCGGGCTCGTATTCGTTCCTCCGGCCAGCCTTCCAGCTTCGGAACGAGCCCGACGTTCTCAGCAACGGTCGCGTGCGGGAAAAGCCCGCCCTCCTGAATCACATAGCCCATACGTCGCCGCAGGCGAATGGGATCCCAGTCTGTAACGGGCTTGCC
This sequence comes from Acidobacteriota bacterium, assembly GCA_025363775.1. Lineage (GTDB taxonomy): Bacteria > Acidobacteriota > Vicinamibacteria > Vicinamibacterales > Fen-181 > FEN-299. The sequence continues at coordinate 42,100 of JANYLG010000189.1, forward strand.
TTCGAACCGCACTTCGCCACTCGTGGGCTCGACCAGCCGGTTTACCATCTTGAGCAAAGTCGTCTTCCCGGAGCCGCTCCGCCCCAGCAGCGCCACCGTTTCGCTCTCTTGGACGCACAGGTCGATTCCGTGGAGAATCTCACGGCCGCCGATTTGGTAAGTTACAGCGCGAAACTCGACCAGGGCTGCCATCAGGTGACATCTACTCAGGACTTGGGCATCTCAGGTTCCAATCAGTATATACCGGGCCGCTACCGCTGGCGTTCGCCGCACAGCGACCGTACGATTACGTACCGCAACGCCGGGGTGCAACGGCAACGCTAACAGCCAAGGGAGGTCCCCCGGCTCTGCCGTGGATGCTTACCCTCTTTTGAGGTAGATTGGCTAAACTGAACGTATGAGTCGCTCAGACTGCTGGCCGCCCTTGCCGCTAAACGAGTGGCAGAATACCTACCGCACTCTTCACATGTGGACGCAGATCGTTGGCAAGGTCCGTATGGCCCTCTCCCCGCCCATGAATCATTGGTGGCACGTCGCGCTATATGTCAACTCCCGCGGGCTGACAACGGGACCAATACCGTACGCGCGAGGCGTCTTCGACATTCAGTTCAACTTTCAGAGGCATGAGCTGAACATCTCCACCAGCGAAGGCCCCAGCGCATCTCGGCCATTGCGGGGCGAGGCAGTTGCCAGCTTCTACCTCGGAATATTCGAGGCGCTGAAATCGCTCGGCATCGTGGTGCAGATCAATCCCATGCCGCAGGAGGTCCAGAGGAAACCCTCTACGAGTTCTTGGAGAGCACGTATGATGCGGGAGCGCGTCTCGCCAAGTGGGACCGCGCGACATTGGAGAGCTGAACATGCCCGAGCCATGCAAGCATCTCGATCAGATCAAGGTCAGGCATACGGCTAAGAAGGGCTGCGAGGACTGCCTCACAACGGGCGATACCTGGGTGCACCTTCGACTCTGTTTGTCGTGCGGGCATGTCGGATGTTGTGACTCCTCCAAGAACAAGCACGCCACAAAGCATTTCCACGCGACGACACACCCTCTGGTCCGCTCTATCGAACCAGGCGAGGATTGGATCTGGTGCTATGTCGATAACGTCATGCCGGGCGATTTGGACCATTGAGCCGCGGGCCGCGACACGCCACCACCAGCACACGTCCGGGAATATCTAGAACGTTCAGCAGGGACGGAGGCAGCGCAACCCCACCGGACCTGGCGTCGACCCTCACGCCGGCGAAGATGTCCGGGCACGCGTGCTCGTCGAGCCAGGTCAGATCCCGTGTCGGGCGGCGTCGCAGGTGCGCTGCGAAAAAGCCATCAGCCGCTGCTTGAACCCGCCGAACCGGTCCACCTTTGTCACCGTCGCCTCGTCCAGGTAGAGCGACCGCTTCATCTCGACCTGCACCGTGTGATAACCAGCCGCCGGGTCGCCATATTGCTTGACGATGGTCCCCCCTTTGTACGGATTGTTCACCTGGACCGTGAAACCCATACCGCGCAGGGTGTCGACAATGAGCGCGGTGAACGCGGGGGAGGCGCTCCGGCCGTCGAGGTCGCCAACCACGAAGTCGGGCCGCGCGGCCCCGTCGCCATCGGGCGTCATGGCGTTGCCAACCGACTTCATCGAATGCCAGTTGATGTGCCAGACCACGCCGCGAGACCGATGGATCTCATCGCGAAGCGCGGCCAGGGCTGCGTGATAGGGTCTGTAGATGTTGTCGATTCGAGCGCGCACTTCGGCTCCGGCCAGCAGGCGGGCATTGACCTCGACGCCCGGCGTCACGAACCGACGAATCAACCCGAGTCCCTTACGGGTCTTGTCGCTCGGGTTTGCCGGCCACGGCCACGGCTCCGACAGCAGCTCCACGTCGAGGTCATCGTCTTGCCGGTTCAGGTCGATGTAGCACCGCGGGTAGGTCGCCAGCAGCACGCAGGCGCCGTAGGCGGTGGCGTCGCCGACAAGTTCGTCGAGATAGGCGTCTTCGCCGCGACGCAGGTCGGCGCCCTTGGCCCTCGTGTCGAAGTCCGCGGGATAGAACCGCCCGCTGTGCGGCGAGTCGAACAGCACGACGGGTGCCGTGGCGGGTCGGCAAATCGTGTAACTGGTCATGTCGGCCTCAGTACCCAATCATCACGGCGACGGAGATGGCGACCAGCGACAGCACCGTCAGGATGAGGAACAGGGGAAGGATGAATTTCAGCCACTGCCCGTAGGACACATGGCCCGTCGCCAGGTACGCGAGCAGCATGCCCGACGTGGGTGTAATCGTGTTGGTCAAGCCGTTGCCGAAGATAAAGGCCTGCACGCAGACCTGTCCGGACACGCCCGCCAGCAGACCGATGGGCCCCAGGATCGGCATGGTGACGGCGGCCTTCCCGGACGTGGACGGGATGAAGACATCGATCACCATCTGGATGAACACCATGGCGTTCGCTACGATGACCGGCCGCTGGCCTTCGGCCAGGCGCGCCATCGAGTGGATGACCGAATCCAGGATGAGACCATTCTTGAGGATGACCTCCACGGCCTTGGCCAACCCGACCAGCAGTGCAGGCAGGACCATGGCCTTCATCCCCACGAGGAAGGCTCCGGCGGCGGCTCGGGACCTCAGTCGCCCCAGCGCAGCAATGGCCACGGCCATGAAGATGTACATCGCTGCCAGTTCGGAGTTGTCCCAGTCCAATTCCTGTGCGCCCACCACGATGGCGACAACCGACAGCGCGATGAGGAGCCAGATGGCCACATGCCGGCCCGGCATTGGCGCGGACGAAAACTCGAGATCGCCGTTGTGCGTGAAGCCCGAGTTCTTGACGTATCGCAGCAGAAACCAGATGCCGATCGGCAGGTAGACGACAAACGTGATGAGCCGGAACCAGACCCCGCTGAACACCTCGACGCCGACAATCGGCTGGGCGATGACGAGGGCCATCGGGTTGGTCACCGATGTCATGTAGCCGATCTTCGCTGCGATCAAGATGAGGGCGGTCCCAAACAGCGCATCCAGACCCAGCCGCTTGGCCAGCACCAGCATGATCGGGATCAGGACCAGGTATTCGGAGATGAGACCCAGGAAGGTGCCGCCTGCCGCGATCACCAGCATCAGCACGGGCGCCAGGACATAGACGTTGCCCTTGGTCGCCGCCAGGAGCCGC